>NZ_JBFBFA010000067.1:0-22939 GCF_040683915.1 Kitasatospora sp. NPDC093102
GCCCGAGTCCAAGTGCATCGACATCGCTGTACCCCCAGTTCGCGCCCGCGATTCTGCCGCACAACACACTCACAGCCGCGGACGCCACACACCTCGTGATCGCGTCGACTTCACCCGAATTGGGCAACAGGGTCCTTCACGTCATCTACAACCTGCACGTCCACTTGGTTTTCGTCACCAAGTACCGGCGCAGAGCCTTCACCGACGCCATGCTGACCCGCTGCGAAGAGATCACGCGGGACGTGTGTACGGACTGAGGCCGAGTTGAAGCAGTTCAACGGCGAGCAGGATCACGTACACCTACTGGTGCACCACCCGCCCAAAGTCCAGCTCTCCAAGCTGGTCAACAGCCTCAAAGGCGTCAGCTCCCGGCGTCTGCGACAGGAGTACGACAGCCACGTCCGCCGCTACCTGTGGGGCGGCCGCTTCTGCTCCGGCTCCTACTTCGCCGGATCGTGCGGTGGCGCGCCACTCACCGCTGTCCGCCAGTACATCGAGAACCAGCAGCGTCCGACCCCGTGACCACCCCAGAGGCGCAGAAAACTCCGGCGCTCCGCGCCTCCGGGACAAGGATGGCCTTCACCTCCGGCATGAACGCCGGAGCACTGGCCAAGATCAACGGTAGACCGCGCCCGCAAGACCTTACGTGCTGGGGCGAATCATTCGCGGCGCACCGGTCCTTGGTACGACGCTGCTTCGCATGACGACCGTTTCCCCGTGTTCCCCGGCGCAGTCGGCCGCCGCGCGACGTACGACCTACCGCGAGGTGCTGGCCGAGCCTCGTTTCCGGCTGCTCTTCGTGACCCGCATGGTCGGCGTGACGGCCAGCTCGTTGCGGATCACCACCTTTTCCGTGCTGGTCTTCACGGGTACCGGCTCCCCGTTGCTCAGTGCCCTCGCCTTTGGCGCGGGTTTTCTCCCGCAGCTGCTCGGCTCGCTGGTGTTCGGCTCGCTGGCCGACCGTCTGCCGCCCCGGGCGCTGATCGCCGGAGGTTTCCTGGTAGAGGGTGCGGCGGCGGCGCTGCTCGCCCTGGTCCGGTTGCCGACGGCGGCCGGCCTGGCTCTGGTCGCCCTCGTTGCGCTCGCCACGCCGGTGTTCAGCGGCGCCTCGGCCCGGCTGGTGGCCGGCTGGCTCAGTGGTGACGCATATGTGCTCGGACGCTCCCTCAACAACCTGGCCTCCAGCGGCGCGCAGCTGTTCGGCCTGGCGCTCGGCGGCGCGGTCGTCGAGGCCCTGGGGCCGCGGCAGGCGCTGGCGATCGGTGCGGCGCTGAACCTGGTGTGCGCGGGGGCCGTCCGGCTGCGGATGCCATTCGTCCCTGTCGAGCGGGAGGAACGGGGCGACGCGGGCGGCAACACGGGTGGCGGCGTCGTGCGGAACAGTCTGCGCGGCGGCACCACCCTGCTGCGCGGCCGCGCGGTACGTCGGCTGCTGCTCGCCCAGTGGCTGCCGAGCGCCTTCGCCGCGGGCGCGGAGGGACTGATCGTCGCTTACGCGGGCGTACGCGGCTTCCCCGCCGGCTCCTACGCCGTACTGCTGGCCTGCCTGCCGGTCGGCATGCTCCTGGGCGACCTGCTGGTCGGCCGCCTGCTCCGGCCGTCGACGCGGGAGCAGGTGGTGGTGCCGCTGATCGTGCTGATGGGCGTGCCGCTGATCGGCTTCGCCGCGGAGCCGGGCCGCTTGCTCGCGGCAGCGCTGCTGCTCTGCACCGGCTGCGGCTTCGCCCATGGCCTGGGCCTGCAACGGGAGTTCCTGGCGGCCCTCCCCGAGCACGGCCAGGGCCAGGCCTTCGGCCTGCTCGGCTCGGGCCACATGACGGTGCAGGGCGTCGGCCCCGTCGTCTTCGGCGCGCTCGCCGCGGCGAGCGGCACGGGCGGCGCGATGGCCCTGGCAGGCGCCGGCTCGCTGCTCACCGCCGCCTGGATCCTCACCTGGCGGCGCGCCAGACCCGTAGCGGGCCCGGCCGTGTGAAGCCTGCGGGTTCGACGGTGGTGAGGTCCGAAGCCTGGCCGTGGCTGATGACCGTCAGACCGGGCGGTACGCGGCGGCCGCCGTCGGGCCGTCATGCAGCCGGTATCCGAGCCGGAACCGGGGTGGTGCCGATCCGGCATGCATGCGCGCCAGCTGCGGCTGTCAGTCGGTGACGCCGTCGGTGAGCTCGCGGACGATGTCCAGGTGGCCTGCGTGACGGGCGTACTCCTGGAGGACGTGGAACAGGATCCAGCCCAGGGTCGGCCGCGGGGTGCCGTCGTCGGGGAAGCGGCCGCCGGGCGCGGCGACGGTGGACAGGGGCGTACCCGACACGATGGCTCGGGTGTGCTTGCCGCCCGTGTGCAGCGCGGCGAGGAGTTCGGCGGCTGTTTCCTGCGGTCCGACGTACCAGCGGTCCTCCGGGCCCCGGTCGCCCCAGGGCGCCGGGACCTGCTCGGCCCGGAAGCCCCAGCGCAGCCAGCGCTGCTCCATCCCTGATCTTCGGAGGGTATCCCCGGCTTCAGCCGGGGAGGGAATCCGATCCTGGGATCGGCGGCGCGGAGCGCCGCCGCGTCCCTGCGCAGCGGAACGCTCGTGGTGTCTTCTGTCAGTGGTGTGTGGCATGTTGGTTGCCGAGGCGGTGGAGGGGGTGGGTCGTGTTGATTCGTGCGTACAAGTTCTTGCTGCGGCCCACCGTGGGCCAGCAGCAGGCACTGACGGAGATGCTGCGGGATCACTGCTCGCTCTACAACGGGGCGTTGCAGGAACGGCGTGATGCCTGGCGGCATGTCTCCGGGACGACGGTCCGCTATGGCGAGCAGTCCGCGCAGCTCAAGGAGATCCGGGCGTTCGACCCGGAGTGTCAGGGCCGCTGGTCCTTCTCCTCCCAGCAGGCCACGCTTCGCCGGCTGGACAAGGCGTTCGCCGCGTTCTTCCGCCGGGTCACGTCCGGCGAGAAACCGGGATACCCACGCTTTCGCGGCGTGAACCGGTTCGACACGGTGGACTTCCCCAAGGACGGTGACGGCTGCCGCTGGGACTCAACCCCGCACGATGCGGTGACCCGTGTCCGCTTCCAGGGCGTCGGCCACGTCAAGGTCAACCAGCACCGCCCGGTGACCGGCACGGTCAAGACGATCTCGGCCAAGCGTGAGGGCAAACGCTGGTATGTCGTCCTGACTGCCGAGCAGGCTCGGCCCGAGCTGCTGCCCGCAACCGGCAGCGTGGTCGGCATCGACATGGGCGTAGCCAACTTCCTCGCCGACTCCAGCGGCGGGTTCGTTCCCAGCCCCCGCCACGGCCGGAAGGCCGCGGCGAAGCTCGAAGCCGCACAGCAGGCCCTCTCCCGCTGCAAGCGCGGGTCGAAGCGCCGCCGCAAGGCCGTGGAGACCGTCGCGCGGCTGCACCGCAAGGTCCGCCGTCAACGGCTCGACCACGCGCACAAGACCGCCCTCGGCCTGGTCCGCGCGCATGATCTGATCGCGCACGAGGACCTCAGGATCCGCAACATGGTCAAGGCTCCCGCGCCGAGGCCTGATCCCAAGCGGCCGGGTGCCTTTCTTCCCAACGGGGCTGCGGCCAAGGCGGGGTTGAACCGCTCGATATCGGATGCCGCATGGGGGGTGTTCCTCACGATCCTGCACGCCAAGGCTGAAAGCGCCGGACGGGAAACGATCGCCGTGGACCCCCGCAACACCTCCCGGACGTGTCCCGCATGCGGGCATGTTGCGGCGGAGAACCGGCCCACCCAGGACATCTTCCACTGCACCGGCTGCGGCCACCGGGCGCACGCCGACACGGTGGGAGCCGTCAACGTTCTCCGGGCCGGGCTGGCCCGTCGCAACGCCCGGAAGGGTTAGCGAGAAGCCCCCGCGTTCACGCGGGGGAGGAGTCACGTGCACAAGGTGCTTCAGCAGTTCGAGCATGGTCCATCCGGAAGGGAGCCGGCTGACGCGCAGTTCTGTGTCGGACATTCCCTCGGTCTTGGCGCTGATCACGGATCGGTAGTAGTCGAGGTAGTCCAGCAACAGCGCGCTGGGGTCGGAGAGTTGCTGGTCGGGCTCGGGCAGGGCGAGAGTCATGGGCCGAGTCTGCCACGGCGCCGGTGAGGTGCCCCAGGGCTTTTCCCGGGTATCCGAGGCGGGACCTTCGATCGTGTGGTGGGAGAAGTGTCGGTGGACTTCTTCGGTCGCAAGCGCCCACTGTCCTGCCGGACGGCGCCCGAGCCGCTGCCAGCGGTCTGCCAGCGCTCTGCCAGCGAGGTGCGGAACTGTCGGACGTGCCGGGCGGTACGCCGCGACCGAGGAGCGCGCATGACTGCCCGGCCCGTTGACGAAAGGGCACTCGCGTGACTCGTACCTCCCCTCCCACCGGCCCCGCGGCAGGCCCGCGCCGGTCCAAGACGTCCCGTACCGCAGCCCGACGCATGGCGGCGTCGTGGAGGCTTGGCGCGGGCGTCGCCGCGGCCGCGCTGCTGACCGCGGTGTGCCCGGCGACCGCCGTGGCCGCGCCGGACGCCGCCCCGGTGCCGCGACTCGCCTGGGCGGCGTGTGCGGACGGCTTCGAGTGCGCGACCGCCCGCGTCCCGCTCGACCACCACGACCCGCGCGGCGCCGGGATCGACCTCTCCGTCATCCGGCACCCGGCGCAGGACCGGGCCCACCGGATCGGCTCGCTGTTCTACAACCCCGGAGGCCCGGCCGTGCCCGGCACCGAGGCCCTGCCCACGATGCTCGGCCAGTTCCCCGAGGAGGTGCGCAAGCGCTTCGACATCGTCAGCTTCGACCCGCGCGGCACCGGCGCCAGTGCACCCGTCCAGTGCTTCGACAACCCGGCGGACGAGCAGGCCCTGCTGGCCGGCACGGCCGCCGGCTACCCCGAGGGCGCGGACCAGCAGAACGCCTGGGCCGACGCCTACCAGCGCCTCGCCCGGCAGTGCGCGGCCCGCAACCCCGCCCTGCTGCCGCACATCTCCACCGCCAACGTGGCCCGGGACATGGACCTGCTCCGCCGCGCGGTCGGCGACCGGCAGCTCACCTACCTGGGCACCTCGTACGGCACCTATCTCGGCGCCACCTACGCCAACCTGTTCCCCGGACGGGTCCGCGCCATGGTCCTCGACAGCGCCCCGGACCCGGTGGCCTGGTCGACCGGCCACGGAGACCAGGCCGCCACCACGGGCAGCCTGCTGCGCAACGGCAGCGACGTGGCCGCCGGCCGCGTCCTGGATGCCTTCCTCGACCAGTGCGGCCAGGCCGGCTCCCAGGCCTGCGCCTTCTCCGCCGGGACGGCCGCCGCCACCCGGGCCAGGTACGGCGAGCTGCTCCAGCGGCTGCGCACCCGGCCGGTCGTGCTCGGCGGGGCGACCGTCACCGCCGGCTCGGCCGTGGAGACGACGATCATCTCGCTGTACGCCACCAACCCCGTCGCGAAGCTGCCCGTCGGCTGGGCCCAGCTCGGCGCCACACTCCAGATGTTCTGGACCGCCACCGAGACCCCCTCCCGGCCGGGCACCCCGCTGCCGCCGGTCCCCCGCCGGTCTCCGGACCAGGTCCTCGCGGTGGTCTGCTCGGACAGTGCCGTCCCGCCCGCCCGGGCCGACTACCCCGCCCTGGCCGCGTCCGCCGGAGCCCGCTCCGGCGAGGCCGGCCCGTACTTCGCCTGGGCCGACGAGCGCTGCGCCGACTGGCCCGCCCGGGACCGTGACCGGTACGACGGCCCCTGGAACCACCCGACCGCCGGGCCGATCCTGGTCGTCGCCAACACCGGTGACCCGGCCATGCCGTACGAAGGGTCCCGTGCGATGGCCCGCTCGCTCGCCCGCGCGGAGCTGCTGACCGTCGACGGCTACGGCCACACCGTGCTGGCCAACCCCAGCGACTGTGCCGCCCGGCACGAGGCCCGTTACCTGGTCGACGGTGTCCTCCCTGCCCCCGGCACGGTCTGCGCACCCGCTCGCCCGCCGTTCAGCGGCTGATCGCGCATCCGCCCTGCCGCGCCACCCATCCCAGGTGGCGCGGCAGGCACACACCCGGCCGACGTACTCCGCAGGGCCCGTCAGCCGGCCTCCAGGGCCAGCGACTCCGGCCGAGGCAACGCCCGGCCGCGCTCCCAGGCGGCCCGGAAGCCGGCCTCCCCGAGGGCCTCGGCACAGCCGTCCAGAACGGTCCGAAGCTCCGGGTCGCCCGTGTCGTGGGCCCCGCGCAGGCCGTACGCCGCGCCCAGCGCCGCCGCGCCGCGCGCCGCCTCGCCGAGCGTGAGGCAGTACTCGGCGAACCCCTCCAGGACGTCCGCCCGCACCGGTTGGTCGCCGCTGTCCGCGGCCAGCTCCAGGGCACGGTGGTGCAGCGGGCCGGCCGCGTCCGGTGCGCCGCGCCGCTGGTGGGTCCGGGCCAGACCGGTGTGCAGCAGGGCGAGCAGGTGCAGCCGCGCCGGGGCGCCGGGGCCGGTCGTGGGCAGCCGCTCCAGCCGCCGCAGCGTCTCCTGCTGGCCGTGCAGCGCCGCGTCCAAGTTCCCGGTGCGCCGGGCGAGTTCACCGAGTGCGTAGTGGGCGGCGGCCTGTAGGTGCGGGTCCCGGGCACGTTCGGCGGCGGCCAGCGCGCGCTCCAGGTCCACCCGGGCCGCGGCCGGTTCGCCGCAGCGCGCCCGCAGCCGGCCCGACAGCAGCAGCGGCAGCGGCGCCTCGCCGGAGCCGCCCGTCTCGGCGTCCCGTTCACCGGCCTCCGTCAGCGCCGCGAGCGCCTCGTCGGCCGCGCCGGTGACGGACAGCAGCGCGGCCAGCGTGACCAGCGCCATGGCCAGCCCCCAGCGGTCGCCCAGGGCCCGGAAGCCGTCCACCGCGGCCCGCAGGCACCGCTCGGCGCGCCCGATCCGGCCCGCGCCCAACTCGATCCGGCCGACCACCAGACGGGCAGCGGCCCGCATCCACCGGTCGGGATGCCCGCTGTACCGCTGTGCCGTCGCGCCCACCGCCTCCGGCGGCCCCGCCGTGGCGAGCAGCAGCGCGGCGGCCAGAGCGACCGGGTGGTCGGCCTGCTGCGCCGTGACCAGCGCCCCGCCCATCGCCTCCGACGGGATCACGGCGTCGCAGGGCTCCCGGAACGGGGAGGTGAGCTGCGCCAGGATCACGCACAGGGCGTGGGGCTGCTCCAGTCCGGGCGGCGGGGTGTAGCCGTGGGCCGCGAGGACGGCCGACGTCCACTCACCGGCCTCACGACCCTGACCACGCATCAACCAGGGCCAGGCCCGGGCGGCCGCCAGCCTAAGCGCGTGCTCCGGTGGGCCGACGGCGACCGCCCGGCGCAGCGCCGCGTCCAGGTTGCCCTGTTCCGCGTCGAGCCGGGCCAGCCAGCCGATCTGGCCGTCCGTCCGCAACCGGGGTTCGGCGTCTTCGGAGAGCTCGACGAAACAGCGCAGGTGGGCGGCGCTGGTTCGGCCGTCCTCGCCGGCCTCGACGAGTCGTTCGGCAGCGTACGCGCGGACCGTCTCCAGCAGCCGGTACCGCGCCGTCCTGGTCTCCCGGCCGGCGGCCACCACCAGGGACTTGTCGACCAGGGACGCCAGCAGGTCCTCCACGGCCGTCGGATCGGGCGCCGGCCCGCCCGGCCAGTCCCCGGCGCAGACCAGGTGTGCGTCGGGGAGGGTCGCCCCGCCGGCGAACACGGACAGACGTCGCAGCAGGACGCGCTCGTCCTCGTCGAGCAGCTCCCAGCTCCAGTCGACAACGGCGCGTAGCGTGCGGTGCCGGTCGGGAGCGGTGCGTGAGCCGCGGTCCAGCAACCGGAGCCGGTCGTGCAGCCGTGCCGCGACCTGCCCGGGGCTCAGGGCCCGCAGCCGGGCCGCCGCCAGTTCGAGCGCCAGCGGCAGGCCGTCCAGCTCCCGGCAGATCCGGACGACCGGTTCGACGGTGTCGTGGTCCAGGGCGAATCCGGGGCGGGCTGCGGCGGCCCGTTCCGTGAAGAGGGCGACGGCCGGGTGCGCGAGTGCCTCCTGAGCGGTGCCGCCGGGTTCGGGCACGGTGAGCGGTGTCACCGGCCAGAGCGCCTCGCCGGTGACACCGAGCGGTTCGCGGCTGGTGGCCAGCACGGTGAGCCGGGGCGCGGCGGCCAGCAGGCGGTGGGTCAACCGGGCCGCGTCCTCGATCAGGTGCTCGCAGTTGTCCAGGACGAGCAGGACCTCACGGCCCTCCAGGGCCCGGACGATCCGGTCGACGGGATCCCCGGCCTGATCGCCGGCGGGCAGGCCGCCGGCCAGCACCCCGGCGTCCGCCGGACGGCAGAGCGCGATCAGCACGGCCTGGGTCACTCCGTCCGGCCCGTCGACGCCCGCGAGTTCGGCGAGCCGTACGTCTGTTGCGGGCGGGGCGGCCGTCGCGGCCGCAACCGCCAGCCGGGTCTTGCCGACGCCGCCCGGCCCGGTCAGCGTCACCAGGCGGGACCGGTGCAGGCGCTCCTGAACCGCCGCCAGTGCCTCGTCGCGGCCGACCAGGCCGGTGAGCCAGGTGGGCAGCGCCGCGCGCCTGACCGGGTTCCTGGTGGACGCGGGGATCGGCCCCGGCGTAGGCGACTTGGTGCCGGACAGCACACGCAGGTGGGCGTCCCGCAGTTCGGCGGCCGGGTCGGCACCCAGTTCCTCGGCCAGGGCCCGCCGGGTGCGCTCGAACACCTCCAGTGCCGCCGCCCGTTGGCCGTCTGCGTGGAGTGCGCGCATCAGCCTGACGGCGGCCCGTTCGCGCAGCGGATGCGCGACGCAGAGTCCGGTGAGCTCGGCGACCAGACGCGGCAGTGTGTCGGCTTCGCCGAGCGCGAGGAGAGCGTCGGCCCGCTCCTCCACCGTCGACAGCCGTAGCTCCGCCAGCCGGGCCGCCGGCGCCGCGACGAACCCGGCGCCTTCGGCGTCCGCGAACGGCGTTCCCCGCCAGAGTTCCAGCGCCCCGCCCAGCAGAGCGACCGCCTCGGTGAACCCGCCCGCCGCCAGCGCCGCCCGCCCCGCCGCCACCCGCTGCTCGAAGTCCCAGGCGTCCACGCTTCCCCGGGGCAGGTCGAGCAGGTACCCGGCGGGGTGCGAGCCGATCACGGTCCGCTCGCTCCCCAGTGCCCGGCGGAGCCGGGACACCAGGGACTGCAGGGCGCCGGCCGGCTCCTGCGGCGAGGTGCCTCCCCAGAGGTCGTCCACCAGACGCTCACGGGTGACCACTCGCCCGGGGTCGAGAGCCAGCCGGATCAGCAGCAGCCGAAGCCGCGCCCCGCCGACCTCGAGAGCCGCCCCGCCCTCACCCCGTACGACCTGAAGTGGCCCCAGAACGTTGATCCGCACCCCGCCCGCTCCTCTCTCAGCACCAGCCAGAATCCAAGATCATTGTCTCGATGCCCTGCCAGGCCCGAGCGGCAGGGCACGATCCGACGGGAGGTCTCATGGTCGCGCTGCAGGGCGGTCGGGCGGCGCCGAGCGCGGGGCACTCGAACTACTTGTCGAGATCATTTGGCAAACGGCCGAGATCATCTGTCGTACGGCAACCCCCTCGCCACCGGACGTCTTCGCGCCGCCTCCGACCCGACGGTCGAATGTGCGCTGAAATGTGCGATCCAAAAGTTACTTTTAGGATAGGGTGTGGAGTGGAGGTGGGACCGTGAGTGATGACTTGTTCGCGGCGATCGACGCGCTGCTGGCGCGCCCGCGCCCGGTGGACGACCTGCCGGTGCCGGCGGAGCGGGAGCGGCTGCGCAAGGCCGGTGACTACACCCAGGAGGAGCTGGCAACCGCGCTGCGGACACGTCGGGAGACGATCGTGCGGTGGGAGGCCGGGGCGACGGAGCCGCGGCCGCCGAAGCGCGAGGTGTACATCCGGTTCCTGGCGACGCTGGCGCTCCAGCACGGCACGGTGGAGCCCACCGAGTGGCTGCGCCGCGCGCAGGCCGCCGGCCTCGTGCGTCCCGCCGACGAGACCGCGACCGACCCGGTCCAGGACCCCGTGCCCACCGAGATCGTGCCCACCGAGATCGTGCCCACCGGGACCGTGCCCGCGCGGGCGGCCACCGCCCCGCAGCCCGCGCCGGCCGATCCCGCTGCTGCTCCCGCCCCGGTGCCCGCTGTGCCGACGGCGTTCGGCGACGGGCAGCAGGATCAGGAGGTGGTGGAGCTCGACCGCACGGCGGCCGGGGACCTGGTCGCCGCGCAGCCCGCGCCGTGCGTGCGGTGCGGGCGGCCGACGCCGTACCGCTCGCAGGGGCGTCCGGTGCACATGGGCGGCTGGTGCGCGCCCGCCCCGGCCGGGCAGTCGGCCGCCGTCCTGGTTGCGGAGCAGCCTGCCCCGCAGGCCCCGGCGGAGCCGGACGCCTCGGTCGAGCCGGTCGCTTCGGTCGCTTCGGTCGCTGCGCCCCGTCAGGCCGCCCCCGCCGCTGCGCCGCGCCGTACAGCGTCGTCGCGGCCAGCCGCCACGTCGTCGCGGGCGCGCAAGGCCCCGGTGAAGACGGCGGCGAAGGGCGAGGGGCCAGCGGACTGGGAGGCCGCCGCGGCGGCGAGGTTCCCGGCCGGGCCGCTCGCGGTGCTCGACGTAGCCCCGGACGGCAAGGCCCTGGTCGCCTACCTCGCCGACGGCACGCCGGCGCCGACCGCCCCGGCCGGGCGCACGCTCGCCGACGTCGTCGAGTGGGCGCTGGAGACCAAGCTCGGCGCCCCGAGGCTGCACCGGCACGGCAAGGACGGCGATGCCCTGGTCGTCCTCACCGACGCCGCACTCGCCGAGCTCGGCCTCCCGCCGATGGGCCGCGACGAGAAGAAGGACTTCGTTCAGCGCCTCGGACAGCTGCCGAAGACCCACAAGGCCGTCAAACAGATCGAGAAGGCCGGGTGGCTGCTCACCCAGCGCGGCCTCGGCCCCTGGGCTCGGGTCTACCGCACCCCCGAGGACGGCAAGCGGGTGTGCGTGCAACTGTGCATCCCCGCCTGGGGCGCCCTCGCCACCGGTGGCTGGCAGATCCCCGACGACCTCACCGCCCCCGGCCTCGCCCGACTCCTCGGCACCTACGCGAAGCGCGTGCTCACCCCCCGCGGCTCCACCGCCGTCTCCGGCCTGGAACTCGTCACCGCGCTACGCCCGCCGACCCGCGCGCTGCGCACCGAGGCCGGCTGGACGAGCGGGCCGGTGGAGGGTTCCCGGCCCAAGGACGCCTTCGACCCGGCACCGCCGGAGGTCCCGGACGTGCACCCGCTCGCCCAGGACCGCGGCCCGGGGGAGGAACTGGTGACCGAGGCGTGGGACTGGTTCCGCGAGCTCGCCGACGGTGAGCGGAAGACGGCGCCGTACGCGGTCGGCCTCGACGTCAACATGGCGTTCCTCGCGGCCGCCGGCCGCCTGACCCTGCCGCTGGGCCCGCCGGTCCACGAGCTGAACCCCGTCTTCGACAAGCGCATCCCCGGCTCCTGGCTGGCCGACCTCTCCCACATCGAGACCGACCCGCTCCTGCCGTCGCCGTTCACCGCGGACGGGTCCCGGCCGACGGGCCCGGCCTGGTACAGCACGGTGAAGGTCGCCTACGCGGTGGAGCTCGGCGCCCGGGTTCAGCCGACCGAGGGCTGGCTGCGCCACGAGCACGGCCCCTACCTCGACCCCTGGCACAAGCGCATCCGGGAGGCGTACCTGGACACGATGGCCGCACTCGGCGTCCCGCTGGACCTGGCCGACCGCGACCCGTTCGCCTTCCTGGACGCCATGGCCGCCCTCAGGACCGGAGACCCGGCGGAGCTCGCGGTGCTGCACGCGATCAAGCAGACCGCGAAGGGCACCATCGGCAAGTTCCGCGAGCGTCCGCGCGGGCACGGCTACAAGCCCGGCGAGCGCTGGGCCGCCCTGGACCGGCCGACCTGGGACCCGCTGATGCGCGCCCTCGTCATCGACACCGCAACCGTCAACCTGCACCGCAAACTCCGCAGGATGGCCGCCGACACCGGCCTGCACGCCGTCGCCGTCCTCTCCGACTGCGCCGTCTTCGCCGCCCCCGGGCCCGGCGCCCTGGACGTCCTCACCAAACCCGACGGCACCCTCACCACCTCGCTGCGCCTGGGCGTCAGCCCCGGGCACGTGAAGTTCGAGGGCTCCCGGCCGATCGGCGAGGTGCTGGAGCTGATCGCCGACGGCGCCAACCCCGGGCGGCACATCAAGCCCGGGGGACAGGCGTCTGTAGACGAGTAACCGTTCCCTCGCGCGGCCCGCCGGCACCGACCGGCGGGCCGTCCACCACGACCACCAGCAGTGACCGCCGCCCCGGCGGCCGGGAAGGAACAGCGTGAGCCGCGAGATCGACGAGGGCCTGGAGCGTGCCGAGCGGACCCGTCCGATCCCACAGTCCGTCCAGGCCCGGATGCGGTTCCTGCTCAAGGGCGCCAAGGGCTCCACCAAGAAGCTCGCCCAGGATCTCGGCGTGTCCCAGCGCACCGTGCAGCGCTGGCTCAAGGGCCAGGGCACCCCGAAGCCGGCCGCAGCCAAGGCTATCGAGACCAAGGTCCGCGCGACCTGGCAGCCCCGGGTCAAGCAGCGGGTGCGCAAGGCGGCCGAGCAGCGCGGCTTCATGCTCCACATCCAGGCGACCTTCGGCTACAGCGCGGCCGGCGCCTCCACCGACGACCCCCGCCCCCGGATGATCACCCAGAAGATGCCCGGCGACGTCGCCAGGCGGCTCTACGCCGCCCGCGACGCCGGAGCCACCCAGGCCCAGCAGGAGGCGATCCTCGCCGAGGCCCTGCGCGACGAGTACTTCAAGGACAGCGGACGCCGCGCCTCCGGTCTCGACGTCGAGCTCAACGACATCGCCTGGATGGATCTGGAGGGCCTCTAGGTGTTCTGACCCGCGAGGTGGGGGACACGGCCGGCGGGTGGTTTGCCCGCGAGTGCGGTGTGTCCGCGGTGGTGACTGTAGGTGTGGAGCCAGTCGGGGTAGGCGGCCGTTGGCCTGGGGGCGGTCAGCGGGTGCGTTCGTAGTGACGGCGCGCCTTCGCGCGGTTGCCGCAGACGGCCATCGAGCACCAGCGGGCGCGGTTGGCGTGGCTGCGGTCGAGGAGGAAGAGTCCGCATTCGCTGTTGGCGCAGGGGCGTAGTCGGCCGGGCAGTTTCTCCTCGGTGTGGGCCCAGGCCAGGATCACCTCGACGGCCAGTCGGGCATGGTGGGGCGTCTTGAGTGCCCACCGAAGGCCCCCCGGGGTCACCTCCGGCTCCTGGTGGACCCCTTCGAGCAGTGGTTCCAGCGCGTTGGGGGAACGTTCCCCGTTCACCACGTCTCGCAGGATGTCCCGCGCTTCGCGCAACAGTGTCAGTTCCGCGAGGCTGCCGTCACCGCCGTGCGCCCGGGCCCAGCGTCTGCCTCCGGCCGCGTCGCCGAGCGCGTCCCGTTCCTCACCGTTCACCAGCGGTCTGCTGTTCAGCAGGTCCAGCAGTGTCTCCACCGGACATCATCCCCAACATAACCAGATAGAGCTGCTTGACAGGTTAGCTCGCACGTGCTTCCATGGCGAATATCTAACCGGACCAATCTGGTAAAGGGGTTAGACATGAGCTCGGTGCATCATCGGACGGCCACCGTCAACGGCCACGAGATCTTCTACCGCGAAGCCGGCCCCACGGACGCCCCAGCAGTCGTCCTGCTGCACGGCTACCCGACCAGCTCGTTCATGTTCCGCGAACTCATTCCGCTGCTGGCCGTCGATTACCACGTCATCGCGCCGGACCACCTCGGCTTCGGCCTCTCCGCCGCCCCTGGCGTGGAAGAGTTCGCCTACACCTTCGACGCCCTCGCCGAGCTCACCTCGGGGCTGCTCGACCAGCTGGGCCTGGAGCGCTACGCCCTCTACGTCCAGGACTACGGCGCCCCCATCGGCTGGCGGCTTGCACTCAAACACCCCGAACGGATATCCGCTCTCGTCACTCAGAACGGCAACGGCTATGAGGACGGGTTCGTCGAGTCCTTCTGGACCGACGTCTGGGCGTACGGCGCGAACCCCGGCCCCGAGACCGAACCCGCCGTCCGCGCCGCGCTGAGCCTCGACGCCATCCGCTGGCAGTACCTGCACGGGGTGCCCGACCCGAGCCTGGTCAGTCCGGACACCTGGGAGCACGACGTCGCCCTCGTCTCGCGTGAAGGCAACGACGAGATCCAGCTGGCGCTGTTCCGTGACTACCAGAACAACCGCCCGCTCTATCCGCTACTGCACGACTACCTGCGCACCAGCCAGGTCCCGGTGCTCGCCGTCTGGGGCCGCAACGACGAGATCTTCGGCCCGGCGGGCGCGCGGGCCTTCGCCCGCGACGCCAAGGACGTGGAAGTGCATCTGATCAACGGCGGTCACTTCCTGCTGGAGAGCCACCTGCATGTCGTCGCGGGATACCTGCGGGGCTTCCTCGGGCGGGTACTGGGCTGAAGGGAGGACGTCCCCATCCGGTCCCGACCCTGGTGGTTGCTCGCCGTAGCGGTGCAGCAGACGCCAGACGTAATGGACGGGGCCGTGCCGGCCGTCGCCGGCCACCAGGAGCGCGGTGAGGGCGGCGCGGTGGTCACCGTGCTGCGGATCGGCCCGCACCGGCAGATGGTCCGTACCGGCAGATGGTCCGCGGTCACGGGCATCCGATCGTGCCACGGGCCCCTGCAGGCCCCACTGCTCAGGGCGGTGGCCGATATCACCGTGGACCGGCCGGCCATCAACGGTGGGAACCGCGTCCTTGGTAGGGGCCGCCCCGCTGAGGATCCCTGACCTGAATCACCGATCGTCGGGGAGGATCGACCTGACGGCCGCTCCTCCCCGACGAGTCTCATCCCGCGTTTTCCGGACCGGCAGCCGGAGCGGACAGCAGGTCGAGCTCGTGACCGATCGCCTCACGCAAGGCGTCGTGCTCCGGTCCGAGCGCGCATGCAGGATCGCGCCAGTTCTCTGCGGGATACAGCCACACCGGGCGACGGACGAGATCCGGGCTCTCCCACTCGTACCGGGGCCACACATGCGCGTGCAGGAAGTTGTCGGTATTGCCGAGGATCTCCAGGTTCACGCGCCGGAACTCCGGGTCCAGCCGCCGGCAGACCCGCTCCACGGCCTCACCCAGCCGGTCCATGTCCGCCAGGAAGGCCATCCGCTTGCTCCGCGGGAGGTCGGACAGGCGCTGCACATCGGGCTCTTCGACCAACAGCACCGCATACCCCGGCAGGAACTGCACGTCGCCGATCACCGCGAAGCCGGCGCCAAGCCGCCGGAGCACAGTGGGGTTCGTGCCTTTCAGCGCGCTGCCGATCCTGTCGTCCCGCCAGTCGCCAACCATGACAGCGCACCCTACACGCGGGTGATCACGCAGAACTCAGCCGGCCGCCCCGATGACGGTCGCTCGTCGCTCCCCGGACGTCCCACTCCGTTCAGAGCCGGACGAAACGAGGCGAACAGCAGCGCTGGCCAGGCTGCACGGCACCGCCGGCGTCGACCGGGCGCTGGGCACGGCGGTGACGGCCGTCACGGTGCTGCCGGCCACGGTGCGGAAGGCGCGCCGTCCCCCTGTCACCGTGATCAGCCGGCAGAGGACCCCTCAACCGGCGAGAGCGTTCCCGAAGCCGGACGGGAGCCCGTTCTCGCGGGCAGAGCGATGCAACCCTTGTGGCCGCGCGGTGGTGAGTAGGGCAGAGCGATGGTCCGGTCGGATCGTCGCGTGGACGCGAAGAGGAATTGGATGACCGCGAGCGTATTGCCCATCCCGATGGAGGATCGGCCCCGGCCCGTCACGGCACCGGCTTCCGCGGGCGGCCCGGGCCTGCGGGAGCTTGACTTCGACGGGTTCGCCGCCACGCGCTGGCGGCGGCTGGTGCGCACTGCCTACCTGCTCACGGGCGACTACCACGAGGCCGAGGACGTCGTGCAGGCGACCTTCGCGAAGGTCTTCAGGAACTGGTCCAGGATCAGCCGCCTGGAAGAGCCGGACGCCTATATCCACCGGGCCCTGGTGAACAACAACCTGAGCCGTCACCGGCGGCGCCGGGTCAGGCAGCTGCTCGTGCCCGTCCTTCCCGATCGGGCGTACACCGCAGGCGGTGGCCACCGCGACGTCGAGGAGCGCTCGGCGCTGCTCCAGGCGCTGGCGGAACTGCCACAGCGCCAGCGGGCCGTGGTCGTCCTGCGCTACTGGGAGGACATGAGCGAGTGCCAGGTCGCCGAAGTGCTCGGCTGCTCGCCGGGCAACGTGAAGAGTCAGGCCAGCCGAGGCCTGGCGAAACTGCGCGGCCACCCGGCGCTGGCCCCGTACTCGGCAGGCACCGGTTCGACGATCGACGGCACGAACGGAGGCAACAGGTGATGGACACCGAGGACATGATGCGCGGCGCTCTGCGGGATGAGGCGGCCCGGGTCGCGGTGGCGGACTGGTCTGCCGGGCCCGTGTGGGTTCGGGTGCGTCGGCAGCGGCGGGGACGCCGGATGGCGATGGGCGCGTCGGCGGTGGTGGCCGCGCTCGCGGTGGTGGCCGGTACGGGTGCCGTACTGTCCGCGCAGCGCGGGGGCCGGGCCGTCGGGCCGGCCTCCCAGGCTCTGCTGGTACCGGTGGGGCCGGCTCCCGAGGCCGTGGTGGTGGAGCCCGGCCAGCAGCTGCCGTTGGGCCGCCAGGACTGGTGGATGCAGCTGAAGGACCAGGAGATCTGCATCCACGACGCTCCCGCCTACGAAAGCGGTCCGGGGTGCGGTGGGTATTCCTGGGCGGGGGGCGCTACCGAGATCACCATGCAGTACTACGGGGCCCCCCTGCAGTACCAGGAGGGTCTGTACAACCTCGTCTACCACGGGCCCGGGCAGGTGGCCCGGATGACCATCGAGCTGGACGGCCAGGCGTACTGGGCCACCGTCGCCTCGCTTCCCGGCAACCCGGGTTATGCCAGCGGTTACGTCTGGGGGCCCAGCCTCAAGGCCTCCAGTGATTCGAAGGCATACCCGCCCGAGGGCATCAAGCTCGCCGCGTACGACGCCCAGGGGAGGGTACTGGCGAGCAGAACGCTGTCGTCGTGAATCAGACCGGCACCGCGGTCTCGGTGCCGGTCGCAGACGAGCACCGCGGCTGCGTACTCGGCCAGGCGCCGGCGGCCGGCCCGGACGCCCACTCTGCCGCAGTCGCCGCGATCCCCACTGCGGCTGCGAACGCCTCGCGCTGGGACGTCCGCCCGCCTGCGTGGTTCGGCCCCGGTCTGTCGATGCCGACCGGTTCCCGCTCGGTACCGGCGGGCGGGGCGCAGTGGTGGGGCCGTCAGGGCTGCGGCCGGTGTTGTCGTCCAGCCGAGTCTCACAGTCTGCCCGGGCCGGCCCGGGACCTGTCCGGCACCGGCGGGCACGGGCGACCCGCCCTCGGCTAACCTCCCCCCTCGTGGACGATCACCCCGAACCCTCGACCCTGCGCGTCTTCGTGGCCCTGGCCCCGCCCGACGACGCCAAGGACGAACTGGCCCGGGCCCTGCAGCCCACCTACGCCAGGTACCCGCGGCTGCGGTGGAACCGGATCGAGGACTGGCACATCACCCTGGCCTTCCTCGGCGAACAGCCGTCCACGGCGGTGCCGCTGCTGCGGTCGGCGCTGGCCGGTCCGGCCGCGTCGCATCCCGCCCTGCGCCTGGGCCTGCGGGGCGGCGGCCACTTCGACCAGCGGCTGCTGTGGAGCGGGATCGACGGGGATCTGGAGGGACTGCACCAGCTCGCCGCCGACGTCCGGGACCTGATCAGGTCCTGCGGGATCGAGTTCAGGGACCGGCCGCTGCGCCCCCATCTGACGCTGGCACGGTCCCGCCGTGACGACCCCGTCAGCGTGCCGCAGGCCGCGGCCGGGCTCACCGGGTTCGTGGGTCGGCCATGGCGGGCCGAACGTCTCCACCTCGTCGGCAGCAACATCGGCCGTGGCCCGGGGCCGATCCGCTATCGCGACATCGAGGCGTGGCGGTTCGGCGCCGCCGTCCAGGCCCGGGGCGGCGGGGCTCTCACCGAGCCGTAGCCCGCGGGCGAGCAGGAGCCGAGTACCAGGGCGCCCGACACCACCAGCACGGACGCACGAGCCGTTGTCTGCGATCCGGGCCCGGGCTGGTCGGGGGAGCGGCTGGAACGGGAAGCCGAGGAGCCGGCGAAGGCCGCCCGTGCGGCGAACGCCTCGCTGCGCCCGTGGTGGACGGGCCGGGGTTCGATCGGTGGCGAGGCGGGTTCGAGGACAGGCGGGAGGGGAAGGACCTCGGGCCGCTGATCCTGCCCAGGCCGACCGAGCGCGAGCTGGTCGCCGCGTCGGTGACCGTGCCGGGAGATCCGTGCTGGGAGGCCCGGCGGCAGCACGTCCGCGACTGCCCCGATCGCAAGGCGTGGGGCTGCACGGCCTGACTTCTCATGGGGGTGGGTCGGTGGTTCGCTGAAGATCCCTTGAACGGGCGATGCCGGGCTGCGGCGCTGCCTGTGATGCTGGTCGTGAGTGCGTGGCCTTCGGTACGGCCCCGCCCGTGATCCGGAAGCGAGGGCCTCATGAGCATGATGCGCGCGGTACGCGCTCACCGGCGAGGAGGCCCCGAAGAGCTGGTCTACGAGAGTGCGCCGCGCCCCGAGCCAGGGCCCGGTGAGGTCGTCGTCGCGGTCCGGGCCGCCTCCGTCACCGCGGGAGAGCTTGCCTGGGACACCACCTGGACCGACAGCTTCGACGGTTCCGGGCGGGACCGGACGCCCGTCATTCCCGCGCACGAGGCGTCCGGCGTCGTGGTCGAGCACGGGGCCGGTGTCACGGCTCCGGCGTTGGGTGCCGAGGTGTACGGATTGATCCCGTTCCTGCGGGACGGGGCCGCCGCCGAGTACGTCGGTGTGCCGGCCGGGATCCTCGCCGCCAAGCCGGCCCGACTGGACCACCGCAGCGCGGCGGCCGTCCCGCTGGCGGCGCTCACGGCATGGCAGGCCCTGGTCGACCACGCCCACCTGGAGCCCGGCCGGCACGTCCTCGTCCACGGTGGCGCCGGAGGCGTCGGCTCGTTCGCCGTCCAGATCGCCACCGCACTGGGCGCAAGGGTCACCGCCACCGCCTCGGCCCGCGACGCCGAATTCGTCGTCGGTCTCGGCGCCCAGGACGTCATCGACTACGCAGGCGGCCGGTTCGAGGACCACGTGGCCGACGTGGACGTCGTGCTCGACACGGTGGGCGGCGACACCCTGACCCGGTCGTGGGCCGTGCTGCGCCCGGGCGGCGTCCTGGTCAGCATCGTCGCGCCGCCCGACCCCGGCGCGGCCCGGGACTCTGCCGCACGTGGCGTGTTCTTCATCGTCGAGCCGGACCGTGACGGGCTCGACTCCATCAGCGAGTTGATCACGAGCGGACGGCTGCTCCCGCAGGTCGACCGGGTCGTTCCCCTCGCGCAGACCCGCGCCGCGTACGAGGCGCTGGAGACAGAACACCGGCGCGGCAAGGTCGTCATCCAGGTCGCGGACGGATAGTCGACCGCAGTCCAGGGCGGTCGGGTCGCTTTCTCACGGGTCTGGAGTGTGGCCGAGGCGAAGGCTGCCGCCCGCCCGCTCGGCGGCTCCGAGCGCGGCTGCTCTCGAAGTGGTGACAAACACCAAATGAGCATGAAGGTTGTATGTAACGTGGCGGCCGGTGCGGATATCGGGGTTTGATTCCCAGCGCAGGTGATGGTCGGACGCCCGGCCCTGTGGGAGCTCGTCCACTCCGGCGCGGAGGGCGTCGCGGACGTCCTGCGGCTGCTCATGGGTGAGTTCGAGGAGGTCATGGCCCTGATGGGGGCGCCCACCGTGGCCGACTTCGAGCGGTCCGGGGTGGTTCTTCCCGGGGGCGCCCACTTCTTCCCCTGACGCCGCGCGTCCACCCGGACGCCCGAAGGCGCCTTCGGCCTGCACCGCGTGGTATGCGGCGGGGGCCGAAGGCGCCTTTGTCGTACGGTCGTCGGGAGCGCGGCGTCAGCCGAGCTGCCCGGTCGGCCGCATGGTGATGTGGTTGATGTCCACGCCCGCGGGCTGGTTGATGGCGAAGGCGATCGTGTTCGCGATCTGCTCGGGGGTCATCGTCGGCGAGGCGTCGGGGGTGCCGCCGCGCTCGTTCCAGAACGGGGTGTCCACCACCCCGGGGGCGACGACGGTCACGCCGACTCCGTCCTTGCCGACCAGCAGCCGGGTGTTCTCGGCCAGCGCGTGCGCGGCCCACTTGGTGACCGAGTACAGGTTGCCAGGCGTGTTGCGCACCCCGGCGACCGAACCGATGATCACGATCCGGCCCTTGGACTCCCTGAGGTGCGGCAGGGTCTCCCGCACCAGCAGGGCCGGGCCCAGGACGTTGGTGAGGACCATGGCGCGCATGTCCTCGGGGGCGTGGCTCTCCAGGTTGCCGGGCAGTGAGAAGCCGGCGTTGGCGATGACGTTGTCCAGTCGGCCCCACGCGTCCACCACGCGGCGCACGGCGGAGGCGACGTCGTGCGCGTCGCTGGTGTCGCCGGTGATCGTCAGCAGCCGCTCGCCCGCTCCGGTCGAAGCGGCGAAGGCGGCCAGCTTGTCCGCGTCACGTCCGGTGACGGCCACGTGGTGGCCCTGCTTGAGCAGGGCGCGGGCGGTGGCGGCGCCGATTCCGGTCGAGCCACCGGTGATCAGCGTGACGGATTCCATGGGACGGCCTCCTCAGCGATATGGGTCATCGAGGCTCCGCCAGGGTCCCGGATGCCGATGAACGCGAGGTGGCGCGTGAGGTCGGCCGGCTCCGGGTCGCCGGTTCCCCGAAACGCCTGCACTATACCCAGCGATCTTCCCGCCGAGCCGGCGCGCCATCGCTGACCGGCCACGATGCCGTACGAAGTGGCCGAACCCGCGCTGCCGGCCCCCATGTTGGGACCTGCGCGGCGCGCAGGTCCCGGGCTGCGCTCACGCTCCTGGTCCGGCAAGCATGACAGAGAGGAGTACGCGAGGAACCAGCGGTTGGCTGTGATCACGCCTCGCGTGTTCTTCGCGGAGTTTCGAGGTGCTGTTCCCTCATCTGGCCGGTGTCGTGGTGGAGTTGGTGGACCGGGCTGCGGCCGGGGTTGTCACGTTGCATGCGCGGGCCCCGCACCGCAGTGCGGACTGTCCGCACTGCGGTAGCGCCCCGGACCGGGTGCGGCGGTTCGGCCACTGCGCTGCGCCCTCGCCGTCCTCGGCGTCCTCGGCGTCCTCAAGGTCGCCACCGCCGAGCAACTCCAGGGCCTGCTGCGCCCGCACGCTGTCAACGATGTGAAGGCGTTCCTGTGATGGGATGTCATGGAGAAACCGTGGGCACGAAGGAGAGGCGGGGGGATGGTGGGGGAGTCGGCCGTGAGCGAGGCACGGGTGCGGGGGCTGGTGCTCGGGTCGGCGTTGGGGGACGCGGCAGGGGTGGTCCGGGGCCGGTGGCCGACCGAGGGGCCGTTGCGGATCGGTGTCAGTACCCAGCTGGCGGCCTTCACCATCGAGGGGGCGATCCGTGCCTCGGTGCGGCTGAACCACAGGGGTATCTGCCATGCGCCGTCCGTGATCTGGCATGCGTACTGCCGCTGGGCCGTCCTGCAGGGCATCGAGCCGGACCGGATCTCCGAGCGCTGGATGCGCGGCGCCGGCGGCCGGTGGCCGGACGGCTGGCTCGCTCAGGTGCCCGCTTTCGGTGAGCGCCGCGGCTCGGCGCCGGCCACCGTCGCCGCCTTGACCGGGCTGATGCAGGGGACTTTGACGCAGCCGGTCTCCGAGAGCCGGGGCGCCCACGCGCTCACCCGAAGCCTGGCCCTCGGACTGCTGCAGCTCCTGGCCGGTCCGGACGCCTGTGCCACGGTGATCCGGGAGACGGCCGCGCTCACCCACGGGGCTTCGGACGCACAGGACGCGGCTCTGGGTGCGGCCGGACTCGTCTCCCGCTGCCTCACCGAAGACGACCCCTTTCGGGCGTGGACGGCCTCCCCGCCGGGCCGCGGCCACCCTACGGATGAGCTGGTCCGTTCCCTGCCCATGCCGCATTCGGCGAGTCCGGACACGGTCCTGGGCCTGCTGAAGGCACCCGGCAGCGTCCCGGATTCCCGGCAGCTCGCCTGGCTGGCCCCGGACGCGACCGCCTCCGCGGCGCTGCTCGGCGCCCTCCTCGTGGTTTCCCGCTTCCCCGGCCGCGACACCGTGGGTGCCGCCCTCCGCTTCGCGTCCGGCGCGCCGGACGGCGAGTCGGTGGCGTCCACCGCCGGCGCGCTGCTCGGCGCCGCGCACGGCGTCGGCGCGTTGCCCGTCGAGCTGTTGAGTCGACTCGAAATTGCCTGGGTGCTCGACACCCTGGCGCGCGACCTGCTCCAGCAGTACGTCGACTCGCCCGGAGGCAGCGAGTACGTACCGGCCCGCGACCCGCACTGGTGGACCCGCTATCCCGGCGGGTGACAGCGCGGCGCAAGACGTGGCGGTTGGAAGGCGCGGCGGGGCCGGACGCGGCCGGGTACGTCCTCAGGCTCCCGCGCGCCGAAATGGGCTCGACGGCCCGGGGCACCGGCTGCGCGACCGGGCCCGCAAAGCAGCGGGCCGGGATCCGGAGCCGACCGCGGGCATCATCGACGCGCAGTCGGTGCGGAAATCTGCGCGTCACGCTCGGAACGACAACGGCCTCTCCATGGCGGCCGGTCGGTGTTGACTCAGCGTGGTGGCTGCGGGCCGGTCGGTGATGTTGCCGAGGCCTGGGTGGTGAGTGCGCTCACACGCGAATGCGGTGCACGACGACGGATAGTGGTGTCCGTTTTGCGCAATTTTGAGACTATTTGGTGAGTGGCGGGAGGGTGTTTACGCAGGCCGGGAGGGGTCGGCGGGGACCGACGCGCTCCGGGCGCCCGACTCTCGGATCGGTGCCGGTCTCTTCGGCTACGACGGCGGGTCGTAGCGAGGGGGTCTTGTCGATGGGCGGCCCCACCTGGCAACAATTGCTGCATCGAGCCACTCCGGCACCTGTCCCGCCGGTGAACGGCCTAC
>NZ_JBFBFA010000068.1:0-19875 GCF_040683915.1 Kitasatospora sp. NPDC093102
GGACCCTGTCTTCATGCCCGGGTTGCCGCAGGATCACTCGACCGGGAACCCTCGTTCGAACGCCAAGCGAACCACTCGGTACAACAACGGCTCCTAACAAGTCAAGCCGCGACGGCCAGATCAGTTGATGAGGAGGTGAAGGCGTGATCTTCGTCGACGAGCTGGCCTCGGCCGGCTACCGGGGAGGTGGTAGGACCGACGCCAAGGACGCCACTGTCATCGCCGACCAGGCCCGCATGCGCCGCGACCTCACGGTGCTGCGGCCGGACGACGAGCACGCCGTCGAGCTGCGGATACTCACCGGACGGCGGGCAGACCTGAGCGCCGACCGCACCCGCCGGATCAACCGCCTGCGCGGCCAACTCGCCGGTGTCTTCCCCGCGTTGGAACGATCCCTCGACCTGGACAACCAGGGACCGCTGATCCTGCTGACCGGCTACCAGACCCCCGCCGCGCTGCGGCGCACCGGCCGCACCCGGCTGACGACCTGGCTTTGCAACCGCAAGGTCCGCGGCGCCGAGGCCCTGGCCCAGGCCGCCACGGAGGCGGCCGAGCGCCAGCACACCACCGTCTCCGGGGAGAAGATCGCCGCGCAGGTCGTCCACACTCTGGCCAAGGAGGTGATGGGCCTCAACGAACAGATCGCCGAGATCGACAAGCTCATCGCGGCCCGGTTTCGCGAACACCGACTCGCCGAGGTGATCGCCAGCATGCCCGGCATCGGCCCACTGCTGGGCGCCGAGTTCCTGGCCGCCACCGCCGGCGACATGAGCCGCTACGGCAGCTCGGACCACCTGGCCAGCCTGGCCGGAGTCGCGCCGGTCCCGCGCGACTCCGGCCACGTCAGCGGCAACCTGCACAGGCCCCGCCGCTACCACCGCGGCCTCCAGCGCGTCTTCTACACCTCCGCGCTGATCAGCATCCGCAGCTGCGAGCCGTCCCGCCGCTTCTATGAGCGCAAGCGTGCCGAGGGCAAACGCCACACCCAGGCCGTCCTCGCGCCGGCCCGCCGACGAGTGAACGTCCTGTGGGCCCTGATCCGTGACGGGAAGTGCTGCGAGCACGCACTCCCCGTCACATCGGCCGCTTGACAACATCATTGGGAGGTGGCCGGCCCCTGGTGCGACGAGCCCCCATCCCTGATCTTCGGAGGGTATCCCCGGCTTCAGCCGGGGAGGGAATCCGATCCTGGGATCGGCGGCGCGGAGCGCCGCCGCGTCCCTACGTGGCAGAACGCTCGTGGTGTCTTCTGTCAGTGGTGTGTGGCATGTTGATTGCGGAGGCGGTGGAGGGGGTGGGTCGTGTTGATTCGTGCGTACAAGTTCTTGCTGCGGCCCACTGTGGGCCAGCAGCAGGCACTGACGGAGATGTTGCGGGATCACTGCTCGCTCTACAACGGGGCGTTGCAGGAACGGCGTGATGCCTGGCGGCATGTCTCCGGGACGACGGTCCGCTATGGCGAGCAGTCCGCGCAGCTCAAGGAGATCCGGGCGTTCGACCCGGAGCGTCAGGGCCGCTGGTCCTTCTCCTCCCAGCAGGCCACGCTTCGCCGGCTGGACAAGGCGTTCGCCGCGTTCTTCCGCCGGGTCACGTCCGGCGAGAAACCCGGATACCCGCGCTTTCGCGGCGTGAACCGGTTCGACACGGTGGACTTCCCCAAGGACGGTGACGGCTGCCGCTGGGACTCAACCCCGCAGGACCCGGTGACCCGCGTCCGTTTCCAGGGCGTCGGCCACGTCAGGGTGCACCGGCACCGCCCGGTGGCCGGCACGGTCAAGACGATCTCGGCCAAGCGTGAGGGCAAGCACTGGTACGTCGTCCTGACCGCCGAACAGGCCCGGCCCGAGCCGCTGCCCTCGACCGGATCCGTGGCCGGCATCGACATGGGCATAGCCAGCTTCCTCGCCGACTCCGACGGCGGGTTCGTTCCCAGCCCCCGCCACGGCCGGACAGCCGCCGCGAAGCTGGAGAAGGCGCAGCAGGCTCTCAGTCGGTGCAAGCGCGGGTCGAAGCGCCGCCGCAAGGCCGTGGAGACCGTCGCGCGGCTGCACCGTAAGGTCCGCCGTCAACGGCTCGACCATGCCCACAAGACCGCCCTCGGCCTGGTCCGCGCGCATGATCTGATCGCGCACGAGGACCTCAGGATCCGCAACATGGTCAGGGCCCCCGCGCCAAAGCCTGACCCCGAGCGGCCGGGTGCCTTTCTCCCCAACGGGGCCGCGGCCAAAGCCGGACTCAACCGCTCGATCAACGATGCCGGATGGGGGGTGTTCCTTGCGATCCTGCACGCCAAGGCTGAAAGCGCCGGACGGGAAGTGACCGCTGTGGACCCCCGCAACACCTCCCGGACGTGCCCCGCATGCGGACACGTCTCGGCGGAGAACCGGCCCACCCAGGACACCTTCCACTGCACCGGCTGCGGCCACCGGGCGCACGCCGACACGGTGGGAGCCGTCAACGTTCTCCGGGCCGGGCTGGCCCGTCGCAACGCCCGGAAGGGTTAGCGAGAAGCCCCCGGCATCAGCCGGGGGAGGAGTCACTCTGAGGGAGCTGGCTGGCCCGCCGGGCCTTCCGAGCGGGCCGACCAGGTGCTGCTACGCGCAGGTGGCGAGAGGCCTCGTGCCGCAAGTGCCGGGCCCGGCCGTTCTGCATCAGCCGCAGGTACTCCGACGGCTGCATGTGCTCGCGCCGGCCGCGCAGCGTCTCGGTGCGCCGTCGCGCGTGCTCGTGGGTGAGGATCCGGGACAGCTGATCGCCCGCTTCTTCACCGACTGGGACCTCCTCGCCCCTGGCATCGTCTCCACCCCCGGCCGGCGCCCCGAATCGGACACCCCGCAGGCCGGCGACGCCGACGCGGCCTGCCTGGCCGCCGTTGCCGTCCGCCAGTGACCACCCCTCAGCAGCGGTCTGGCAGGCCGCCGCCCCCGATGGGAAAGTCCGACGGCACGATCCGCACCGGGCCCGCGGCCGGCTGACGGGCCGTTGATCGGGTGTCTACCGCCTTCGGTGACGCTGTTTCCTCCAAGGTTCGTCCACAGGAGGGATGGCATGAACACCGCTCGCGCACAGCGCCCAAGGCCCGCACCGATCGCGGCGAGACTCCTCCCGGCGCTGCTGGTTCTCACACTGGTCGCCGAACTGCTGGCCGTCTTGGCGGCAAAGCCCGCCAAGGCGGCGGTGCGGGAGTTCCGGCCGGCGACATGGAACATGCAGGCCACCGGGAGGCGCTGGAGGGACGTCATACCGCGACTACTGGCGACAGGCGACAACGTGTTGGCCCTTCAGGAGCATCCCGACACGGATCCCGGGGTGGGCAACTGGGACGATCCCAACCAGCGCCCGGACGATTTCTCGCTGCTCGGTCATGACTTCCTGCAGCCGGGAACGGAGACCCGCCCCGGTGCCCCGTGGGATCCCGATGCCGTCGAGGGCCAGGTCCTCAGCCGGTTCCGCTGGGCCATCCCCGACCGCGCGAACCCCCGCACCTACTACGTCGCCCAGACCAACAACGACATGCAGAACCGCGCTCTGGCTTTCGTCACCGAGGAGGAGCCCGAGGCCTACCTCCTCCTGCACCCGCCGGGGAGTGAGCGCCCCGTCCTGGGAGTCCGGTTCCGTGACACCTGGTTCTTCAACGTCCACGCGAACAACGAGCAGGGCGGTCGCAACGACACCGGTCGGATCCTCCAGGCGGTGGCCACGGCGCCGGCCGTGCAGGGCCGGAGCTGGGCGGTGATGGGGGATTTCAACACCCCGCCCGAGACCACCATGCGCCAGGCCCGGGAGCAGATGGGCGGCGCGGCGGGTGACCTGCACCTGGTCCGCACGAACGAGGCCACCCAGGTGCAGGGCCGCGAACTCGACTACATGGTCACCAACGACGAGGCCATGGTCCTGGCCGTCCGGCAGGAGGTCACCGGCTGGATGACCGACGGCACCAGGCGGGATCACGACGCGGTGTTCTTCGCTCCCATGGCCGCGGAGGGCCAGCGCGCTCCGATCCACTCGCTCCAGCACCGGGGCGACAGGCGGCTCGTCGTGCCCGTGTACGAGAACCAGACGTACTCGCGGTTCCAGGAGAATCCCGACAACGAGATGACCATGTCGGGGATGTTCGTGGAGCTCTCGCCGTTCCGCGAGTCGGACGGCCTGCTGTACACGGGGCTGATGGACCTCCACTCGAAACTGTGCCTGTCCGCGACGATCCCGGACGAGACCGGGCCTTCGGACCGTCCGGAACTCGTGCAGACGCGCTGCGCGCAGGGCAAGCCGCCGAAGGAACAGCTCTGGCGGTTCGACGCCAACGGGACCCCGTGGAACGCCACGGACCGCGCCGTGTTCACCGATCACAACAATCCCATCCTCCACCTGGGACCGGAGGGCACCGAGCCGCCCTCCGACCAGTGGCGGCACTGCGCGTGGCAGCTCTACTCCCGCGCGCCGGAGGTGGTGGTGTTCGACGAGGTGTCCTGCAACGTGGACGGCCCGAGCCAGCCGACGCTGATGGCGCTGGAGTCGTCGTCCGGCATCGACGCCGCAGTCTCCCTGGACAGCCGCGGCTTCGGCCTGGCGAGCGTGGAACTGCAGAAGGGCAACCTCACCACGACGATGACCTTCGGCCCGGACCGGCATCAGGAGGCCGAAGCCGGGGCCACGTCGATCGCCTCGGGCCAGATCCCCGGCGGGACTTCCGACGCCTTGACGACGCTGCCCAGCAGCGGGGGGACGGTCCTGGGCTTCACGCTCCCGTCGAGCTCCACCGCACTGCCGAGCTACTGGCGCTTCAAGCCCGTGGACGGCCTGCGCAAGGTGGAGCGGGTGGTGCAGCCACAGCTGGTCGAGGACGCGTTCCTCCCCTTGGCCGGGCCGCAGTTCGCGGCGTTCCGCTCCAAGGTCGACGCGGTGCTCCCGGTGCCCGGTACCCGCGACGAGATGTACATGTTCAGCGGGGACAGCTACCTACGCATGAAGGTCGCCATCGACGGGACGAAGGACCAGGTCGTCAACGGACCTAAGCCCATCCGCGACAACTTCGGCGAACTCGCCGGGAAGGCACCCTCGTTCACCGAGAAAATCGACGCCGCGTTCAGCCTCCCGCGCGATCCGGGTACGGCCTACCTGTTCAAGGGCAACGAGTACGTGAAGCTCGCCCTGGACCCGGGCGGCACCCACGACCGCGTCCTCGAAGGACCGGAGCGGATCTGCGCCGGCTGGCAGGGGCTGTGCGGGACGGTCTTCGACGGTGAGGTGCCGACCAGCACCGCCGCCGCCGAGTTCTCCGTCCTGGCCTCCGACGGCGGGAACGCCCCCGCAGCCGCGGACGCCGGCTCGCCCGTCGACACCGCGCCGGACGACCGCGGCACCAAGCCCGCGTCCAGCGGGGACTGCCGCCCGGACGGCCTCACCCCGGTGGACGGCACCAGCCCGCGCTACTGCGACGTCTACGACGGATCGGGCCGGGAATGGGTCGGCCAGGGCCGCAGCCGCCGGACGGTCGGCTACTTCACCGGCTGGCGCACCGGGGCCGACGGCTCCGCGCCCTACCTGGTGAACAACATCCCCTGGTCCAAGGTCAGTCACGTCAACTACGCGTTCGCGCACGTCGAGAACGACCGGATCTCCGTCGGCGACACCGCCGACCCGAGGAACCCCGCCACCGGGATGACCTGGCCCGGCGTGGACGGGGCCGAGATGGACCCCGCCCTGCCCTACCAGGGCCACTTCAACCTCCTCACCCGCTACAAGCGGCAGCACCCGGCGGTCAAGACGCTGATCTCGGTCGGCGGCTGGGCCGAGTCGTCCGGCTTCTACACCCTGACGACCCGCGCCGACGGCTCGGTGAACCAGCCGGCCATCGACACCTTCGCCGCCTCCGTGGCGGAGTTCCTCGACCAGTACGGCTTCGACGGCGCGGACATCGACTACGAGTACCCCACCGCGCTCCCGCAGGCCGGCAACCCCCAGGACTGGCCGCTCGCCGACGCCCGCCGCAAGGGACTCGGCGCCGGCTACGAGGCGCTGATGAAGACCCTGCGCGGCGCCCTCGACCAGGCGGGTGCCGCCAAGGGCCGCTACTACCTGCTCACCTCCGCGGTGTCCGGCTCCGGCTACCTCGTCCGCGGCCAGGAGGCCCAGGCCGCGCTGAAGTACCAGGACTTCGTCAACGTCATGACCTACGACCTGCACGGATCCTGGAACGACTTCGTCGGCCCGCAGGCCCCCCTCTACGACGACGGCAAGGACGCCGAACTCGCGGCCGCGGGCATCTACGACGACCAGAACCCCGACACCAAGGACTTCCAGAAGCACGGCTACTTCAACACCGACTGGGCGTACCACTACTACCGCGGCGCGCTGCCCCCGTCCCGGATCAACCTCGGCATCCCGTACTACACCCGCGGCTGGCGGGGCGTCACCGGCGGCACCGACGGGCTGTGGGGCAGCTCCACGATGGCCGACCAGCAGGCCTGCCCGCAGGGCACCGGAGGCAAGGGCAACGGCCGCAGTGCTCCCTGCGGCGACGGCGCCATCGGCATCGACAACCTCTGGCACGACGCCGAGAACGGCCGTGAGGTCCCGGCCGGCTCCAATCCGCTCTGGCACGCGAAGAACCTCCAGGACGGCCGCACCCCCGGCTACCTCGCCGCCCACGGACTCGACACCGGCCACGAAGCCGTCCAGCTGCGCGGCAGCTACCAGGAGAAGTACAGCGACGCCCTGCAGGCCTCCTGGCTGTGGAACCCCGAGAAGAAGGTCTACCTCTCCACCGAGGACGACCGCTCCATCCGGGCCAAGGCCGCGTACATCGGCGACCAGGGCATCGGCGGCGCCATGATCTGGGAACTCGCCGGCGACTACACCAAGCGACCCTCCGGCGAGTGGGGCATGGGCTACGACCTCACCACCGTCCTGGACACCGCGCTGCGCCAGGCCGGCCCGGCCAAGGCCGAACGGGCGGACGCCGCACTGCCACAGCAGGTCGTCGACGTGAGCGCCGAACTCGTCGACTACCCCACCGACGTCAAGGACATGTGGCCGGTCCAGCCGAAGCTGCGGATCACCAACAACACCGCCGCCACGCTGCCCACAGGCACCCGGATCTCCTTCGACATCCCCACCTCGACGACCCCGGTGCTCAAGGACGAGGCGTGGAAGGAGCTGACGGACACCGTCCGGCCCGGACGCACCGGCCCCAACGCCGGCGGCCTGAAAGCCGACTTCCACCGGGTCACCCTCACCCTCGGCACCTGCGAGGAACTCCCGCCGGGCAAGGCCCGCGACATCGGCATCAAGTACTACCTGCCGATCACCGGACCGGCCAACTTCACCATCGGCCTCAACGGGACGGAGTACGGCCTGACCCAGGACCACCGCCGCGGCACCACCACCGTCGCGGCCCCGCAAGGCGACGGCGCCCGCTGCCAGGCCGACGCCTGGGACGCCGGACGCACCTTCAATCCGGCGTGGGCGCCGTTCACCCTCTGGCAGACCGGTGACAAGTACAAGATCGAGGACGTCAACAGCGGCAACCTCCTCGACCACCCCGGCGGCTGGAACACCGCCCACCTGGTCGAGAAGCAGGACGGCAACGCCAATCAGCTGTGGACCGTCGCGGCGGAGTGGCCGGACTTCCAGGGCTGGTACCGGATCAAGAGCACCACGGGCGGCCACGAGCAATGCCTCGGCGCCGGCGGTCCGCAGGCATCCCTGACCGTGACCGACTGCGACATGTCCCCGGGCCAGTGGTGGCACCTGTACGACGACAAGGGCAACGCCGTTACCTCGATCAGCCACGGAACGTCGTACGGACTCGGGACCTTCGCCCCCGCCAGCGACTACAGCAAGCCGGACTTCGTCGCCGAGCCACGTAACAGCGGCACCACGCCCGGAACCCCGGTCGTCGCGGGTGATCCGAGCGGCAGCACACGCACGGTCGTCTCGTACGACGGGTACTACTGGAAGGCCAAGTACTGGACCAAGGGCGACATGCCGAACGCGACCGACCCGAAGAGCCCGTGGACCCGCCTGGGGCCCACGGCCTGAGGCTCCACGGACCGAGCCCCACGGCTTGCGCCCATGGAAACCGTCCGCAGGGGCGTGACGCACCGCTGAGGCCAGGACAGTCCGTAACGGAGGGCCATCGGGACCGTGTCCCGATGGCCCTCCCTGCTGTCAGCGACAGGCACCATCACCGCAACCGCCCTCGCCACAGCCGGCCCCGTTCACACACCGGCGCTGGGGCCGGCGACGTCGAGCGACTTCCAGCCAGCGGCCGGGGAAGGGGCGCCGGCCCCGCTCGGGTGCCGGGTGGTTTGTGGGGGCGGCTCGGGGTCATAAGAGGACCAGCGGGCGAGAGCCCGGACGGTGGACATCCCCCCTCACTGTCCGGGCCCGCGCCGCCAGCGGGCCGTCCGTCGCGTACCGCGGCCTCGCCTCCCCCGGCCTTCTGCTCGCGGGCCGAGCCGCTCTCCGTACCACTGCTGCTCCGGATCCAGCAGCGCCCGCGTGACCTCCACCACTTCCGGGAAGATCGCCGCGTCCCGCGCCACCGCCCGCCACCGCCAGAAATCCCCGCTCGCGTCCCCACCCGCCAGGACGTGCAGCCGCGCGGGCCACACCCGCTTCCCCTCCCACTCCAACGCCAGATCCCACCACCGGCACACCACCGCATACGCCACCGAGAACACCTCCCCAGGCCCCATCCCCGCCCGCACCGCCCGCCGAACCACCCCCGCCCACTGCCGCTGCGCCGCCACCGCCTCTGGCAGGCCACGTAGATCCAGGAACTCCAGCGCCTGGTCCGCGTTCGCGTTCAGTAGCCACCGCCCGTGCCACGCACACACCCGATCCCACCGCTGCGCGTACCGAACCACCCGAACTGCGACCCCGGTTCGCCGCGCCGCGCCGCGCACGACCGGCACCCGAACGCCACCGGCCCCACCACCGCACCGCCCACCCGCCACACCGCCCCAGGGCCGCCCCCGCCCGCCCGTGAGAGCAGCTTCTCGTCGTCCAGCCCCCAGGACGGCAGCGCCCGCCCCAGCACCTCCTCGCCGACCCCGTACAACCCGGCCAGCACCTGCCGCCCGGCTGCATCCAGCAGCACCTCGGCATCGGCCCGCGGCGCACCGTTGTCGTGCCGCGGTCGGTGACCGTGCCACTGCCAGGTCGTCAGCAGGTCGGCGTCGTCCAAGCCGTAGCGGACAGCGACCCGGCCAAGGAGCGAGGAAGTCGTCTCCCCAGTTGTCGGTGGCTCGGGTGAAGATCGTCGGTGAAGTTCCCCCCGGCTACTCGACTCTTGTCAGGAACCCGCAGCCGGGTGACGGTACGGCCGTCGCCGGTCATCGCGGCCAGCAGGTGGGCGGCGGGAGTCTGGCCGAGCCGGGAGCCACGGGCTGCCTTGCCATCCATGGCCACCGAGTCCGCACCGCCGGGATCAGCACCAGTCAGACCGGCCAGGCCGCCGGGAAAGACCAGGTTGACGACCCGTCGGATCGTGGCGGCACTCGGCGCGATACGCACCCCCAACGCGCCCGCCACACGAGCGCCCAGCCGGGCCAGGGCCTGCTGCGGGGCATTCGCAGACCACTGGCCGATCGCCGCATACGAGCGCGCGCCGGCGACCACCGCCGAGGCGGCAACCAGCAGCACCGCCACGAACGGGTGACGCACACCGCGTCGCCGACGCGGATCGGGCAGCGCCCGCAGTCGCTCCGCCAGCGAGAGCCCCGCTACATCCTCCAGAGCAGGCAATTTGACGAGACAGACGGTGGCAGACTGACGGCACATCGAAGCTCCAGCGGTTCAAGGCGACTTGGCAAGGTCACCTCGTTCAACTGGAGCTTCGATGCGTATGTGACGGGCCGCCCCGGACCCTCCAGACCGCTCTGGCCTGCGGACTCATGTGATCACCGGGATTTTGAAACGCCCCTGGGGATGGTCCACCGTGATCGGAAGGCGGCTCGCGGGACGAGCGCACGTGCAACGGCTGGTATTACTGGGGCATGCAGGAAGAGACGGCACGCTCCGCGATCGACACGTTCATCTCCGCGTTTAACGCCTCGGACGACAGCTATGTGACTGCCCTGCTCTCCCAGGCCCTGACCTCAGACGTGGTCTTCTGGGGGCCGTTGGGTCGCAGCGAAGGAATCGCGGCGGTCGAGCGGTTCGTGCTGGACATCCGGCGCCACCCGGCGGGGACCGGCACGATGGCGCGCTGCTCAGCGGTGGACATGCCTGACGAGTGGGCCCGATACCAGTGGGTCTTCACCACGCCGGATGGAGGCCCCTGCCTGGCGGGAATGGACGTCGTCCATCTGCGGCGGAGCCTCATCGACCAGGTCATCGTCTTTGCGGGGGAGATCGGGCCGTCCGCCTCCTGAGTCGTCCTACTGTCGCTGTCCTTCTCGTGGACTCGTCCCTTTCGGCACTCCGGGGCTGCGGTTCGCGGTCGGTCGGGCTGCGGCGTTGAGGGGGCGTCCGCCCCAGCGGATGCCCTTCTCGCTGTGGATGCGGGCGCGTTCCTTGCGTTGGGCGGCAGTTACGTCGGGGTGGCGGGCGTTGGCGTTGCGTCAGCGCAGGTAGCGGGCAGTGCCTTGGTTTGCGTGGGGTGGCTGCGGTGGTGGGAGTTGGCCAGGGTGAACTGCCGCAGCGGGCCGAAGTAGACGGCGTGATGACCATCGAGGTCGGCGTCATCACCGGCGTCATCACCGGCGACCTCATGCTGCGCACCACATGGGACGGCCGCCAGGCGCTGTTCGCCGTCCAGTACGACGGCGCCGACGAGTGGTACACCGTGGAGGGATCCCCGGTGCCCGCCCCCACCGTTGCCGAGGCCGAAGCCGCTCACCGGGTGATCGCCGATGCCGTCCGGCGCGGCGGCGCGGCGGCGCGGCCACCGCCGCCGACCTCGGCCGCTGAAGCCCGCCCCGTCCCCTCCCGGGCGGCAGGATGCCCCCTCCGCGCTGGCCTCTCGGGCTCGTCCGGCAGGCCCCGTTCTGTCGCCCGCCGTTCACGGGTGGAGCAGCCCGCCCGAGGCGGGCGGGCGGTGCTTCGAGAGGCGGACGATCAAATTCATTTGGTGGTCCGACCTGGGTAAACAACTATGATCATCGTGAATTTCGAAACAACTGAGAAGGAATCAGAGCTGTGCGGGTGATGGGGAGGGGCACCGTGGCGGCGGCTGCGGGGGCAGCGCTCACGGTGGTTCTGGCAGGCTGTGGCGGGGAGTCCCACAACAGCGGTGCGAGCCGGGTCGAGGACGAGGCGGCGAAGAAGCGGACCGACGCTCGGACCGTGCTGGTGGTCGCGGCTAGGAAGACCGCGGAACAGGCCTCGTACAAGACGGTCCAGACGGGAGAGGGCGGATCCGACAGGTCCGAGATGCTCTTCCAGCAGAAGCCGTACGCCTCGGTCATCATGTCGTGGGGGAAGAAGACCGAGGACAACCCCAGCGGCTTCAACCACATGATCTCCATGGGCGACGCGATCTATGTGAAGTCGGATCATGTCCCGGGCAAGAGCTGGTACCGCATGGACCAGAACGGGGGTGGTGACCCCGGCAACTCGCGGGCGGCGGGGTTCATCAACGAGATCGCGGGCGCGCTCGCCGCGACCGGGTCCACCTCGTGGGTCGGTGAGGAACAGGTGGGCGGCCGACCGGCCGATCACTACCGCGGCACGGTGGTCTTCGACGAGTTGGCCCACTACACCGGGCCCGCCATCAAGGACGATGTACGCGACTACTACGTCCAGTTGGCCAAGCGGCGGGGCGAGACCTCGGCGGTCCTCGACATGTGGGTCGGCAAGGACGACCTCATCCTGAAGTCGCAGGAGGTCACCACCGGCAGCAAGGGCCAGGAGCAGGTCTTCGAGGAGTACTCCGACTTCGGTGCCGTCCCGGCCATCACGGCGCCCCCGGCGGACACCGTCGCCACCTGGGACGAGTTCATCGCCGGCAAGACGAAGCCGTAGCCGAGAGCGCGAGGGCACGGCCTCGTAGGCCGCGCCCTCGTCCCGGCCGCCTCGGGGTTGTAGCGCTGTGCCTGCCGCGCCGTCATCGTGGCTGTCGGGCGAGACGGTGATCGTCGTCCTTGGGCGCCGTCCTGGGGATCTCCCGGTCGTCGCTCTACACCTGGCGGGCCGGCGAGGCCGCCCGTCGGGCCCGCCCGCGCGAGAGGGAATTGCTCGCGGCCGAGATCACCGTGATCCACCTCGCCTCCCGGGGCGCCTACGGCGTCCCGCGCGTGCATGCGGAACTGCGCTGTCAGAGGGGCGTTTGGCGTAAGCGGATTGCCCTTTATACCCTAGTAAGTTCCTCGCCAGGTTGGTGTGGTCTCGTCCGTTATGCGTTCGGTGAGGTTGTCGACTGAGGCGATGTGGATCATGGCTTCGGAGCTGCTCGGCAGGGTCTCGTAGTCGCGGCCAGCCGGCGGCGCAACATGAGCCATCCCAGACTTCGTTCGACTACCCAGCGCCTTTTCACGACGCGGAAGCCGCGGACGTCGGATTTTCTGGCGACGACTTCGACATCGAATCCGAGGCCGGCCCCGTGCTCGATCAAGGCGTTCTCGAAGCCGGTGTCGACCCAGCTCTTGGAGATGCTCGGGTAGGTCTTCTTGGCCTGGTTGAGGAGGTGGATTCCTACGGCATTCTCGGACAGGCTCGCCGCGGTGACGGCCACGGCGAGGACCAGACCGATGGTGTCGGTGAGGATGCCGCGCTTGCGGCCGACGATCTTCTTTGCCGCGCCTGTCCCCTGGCTGCTCAGGGGCACGTTGGTCGAGGTCTTCACGCTCTGGGTGTCGATTACGGACGCGGTCGGCTCGGGCTTGCGCCCTCCTTCACGCGGGCCAGGCCGGTCAGGTCATAGTTGAGTTCCGCGAAGATTCCCTCGTCGCGCCAGGCCGCGTAGTAGGCGTAGACGGTGGAGTGGTTCGGGAAGTCCTGCGGGAAGTACTTCCAGGGGATTCCCGTGCGGTTGACGTAGAGGATCGCGTTGAAGACGTCGCGCAGTTCGACCTGGGCCGATTTCCCAGTGGGCCGACGGTCGAGCCGGGCCTTTCTCCAGGCCGTCAGCTTCGGCTCGACCAGGGCCCATCGGGCGGCCGACGCCTCGCCGACCGCATCGAGGAGGTGGCCGGCCTGCGCTGAGAGCCCTTCGTCGGACCGCGGCCAGACCAAGTGCGGCGGCTGCCGAACAGCCCGTAGCCGGAACCTCATGCTTGAACGGCCCGGGTCGTGAGACCTGCTCGTCGGTCCCCTCCGGTTTGACGGTTTTGCTCGTGTCCTCACGAGGGTGTACGGGATCCACGGAAGGTGGACTCGCTGCCCCGGCGGCCGCTGTTACCCCTGCCACGAGAAGTACAAGGAGCCGCAGGAGGAGGCTGCCACCTCGCCGCCTACTGCATGTACCTGCACCACCTGCGCCGCGGCGAGCTGCGCGACGCCGACAACTGGTTCCACCAGGCCGCCTGCCTGGAAGACGGCACCAGCGCCCCCATCGCCCCCAAACTCCCCAACCTGCCCGGCTATGCGCGCCTGGCCTCTCGCCTGGCCCCGCCCCTGCCCGACCCCGCAGGTCTGCCCCGCCCCGACCGCGTCCTGCGCGAGGCGATCAACGGCCTGCCCCGCGAAGACGAGGCCGGCGGACTCCTGAGCCTGCCCACCAACGCCATCGCCGACCGGCTCCAGGAACTCGCCTCCCACTGACCCACCCACCCTTCCCGCCCGCACCCGAACCAGGGCGGGCGGGCCCACCCCAGACGGGAGACACCCATGCCCACCACCTACGACCCCGCCGCCCTCGCCCTGGCCACCTCGGCCACCGGCTACCTGCTCACCCTCACCGCACTGACATTCACCGCCATCACCGCCCCGAACCCCGCCCGCCGCCGCGAAGCCCGCACCCTCCTCGCCCTGCTGCTCAACCGCAGGCCCTGACCTGGTGCCCGGCGTTTTAATAGGAACATCTGTTCGATTTGCGGTTGGAGGTGCGACCCAGCGCAGTGCCGTTCTCCCGCCCCCAGTCCTGTGACGGTGGACCTTGAGCGTGTGTCATCGGAGTCTGAGCGAGGAGATCGCTGGCTACAGCATCCGTACCTCGGCCTCGGGGAGTTTTCCCCACCAGTGGTGGTAACGGCTGTAGACGGCCGCCTCGCGGTCGCTGAGGAGGGCAGTCAGGGACTGGGCTTCCTCAGCGAGTCCGTCCCAGACGGCGGGTGCCAGAGGCTGAAAGGCCGTGGCCTCGATGCCGCCGCCCGCAGGGCGCCACACGCCGGCGACATGGCCGTCCACCAGCAGAGTGGGCAGGACGTCGCCGTTGCGCCGGATCACCAGAGGGCGGTAGGCCGGGGGTATCACCCGGCTGCGGTCGGCGTAGGCCAGCAGAATGCTGTCCCACATGGCCATGAGCCGGGGAGGAGCGGGGGTTTCGGCGGACGGCCGGGAGGCACCCGGGAGGTCGAACAGCGTTTCGCCGTCCGGCCCCTGGAACTGTTCGACGGCGCCGTCCAGAGCACGGAGCGCCGTGCGGACGTGCGTCCGTTGCACCAGGGCGAATTGCGCCATGTCCGCGACCGACGCAGGTCCGAACCCCGCCAGGTAGCGCAGGATCAGGGCCCGCAGGGCCTGGTGCTCCCCGTCCTCTGGCACGGGACCGGTTCCGGCCGCGACGAAGGACGGCCGGGGGCCGAACGACCACGGCGCATCCGTCGGGGCATGGTGCAGCGGCGCATAAGCCTTCAGCCCCCACCATGCCCCGTCCTTCTTCTCGGCGCCGAGACGCTTCTCGGCCCACGCCTGCATCTCTGCCGAGGTCCGCGGTTGACAGGCGAAGGCCAGCAGCTCCGGCACCAACTCGTCGGCGTCTGCGGGGGTCAGCCCGGCGGCGGCGAAGCGGGAGCCGAGTCGGGAGGCGTACAGCAAGGGCTGCACTGCCGCGCGGAAGACCGGATAGTCCTCGGCATGCACGGCGTGCAGGGTGATCCGCATCAGGGTCGCCTTGACCACCGATCGCCTGGCGAAGGCTGCGTCGAGCTCGGCCGGGGCGAAACCGGTGAGCCGGTTCCACAGGGCAACGTACGGCGAGGCCGGGTGCTGCGCCTGGAGCGCGACCACGCGCCGCATCCCGTCGGGGACGGTCAGCGGCTCGCGTTCCAGCAGCAGTTGACGGCTGAGGGTCGCCCGGTTGAGTTCACGCGCGGTGATCATCACAGCCCAGCATTCTGTCCTGTCTCGAGCCCGCCGGCGCCTCGTGTTCCAAGTTCGGTGACATCGATCCGCGTCCGTCAAGGTTCGATGGCACGCGTTCAAGGTTCGCTGTCATCGGACACCCCCTTCCCGGCCACCCGGACCACCAGGTCGGCGATGCCGAGTGGGCGCCGCGCGCGTTGATGTCCGGGCCCGGCCGGAGCTGGGACGCCGAGCCCCGTCGGCGGTGGGGGCAGATCCGTCTCGGCGGCCGATGGCGGTCCGGCCGGATGGAACGCTGGCGCCTGCACCAGGGCTCCACCACCTGGGTCGCCCTCATCCGCTGGGGCCCCGGCCGGGACGACTGGGGCTGGTACCTCCACCACCCGGACGCCATCCGCCAGGGCCCGGAACCCACCGACCCCCGCGGCCCGGCGAGCTGGTGAACACCGACAACGACAGCGAGGCCGTCGCCACCGACCTCGCCGACGCCCTCGAAGCGTTCGCCGACCACGCCGCCGCACCCGGCACCGCCGCCAGGGACGACGTCTGGGTGACCATCGGCACCCCGTACGGAATCGAACAACGCACCCTCCGCCTCCCCACCGGCGTCACCGACTGGATCACCGACCTCGCCGACGCCCTCGAAGCGTTCGCCGACCACGCCGCCGCACCCGGCACCGCCGCCAGGAACGACGTCTGGGTGACCATCGGCACCCCGTACGGAATCGAACAACGCACCCTCCGCCTCCCCACCGGCGTCACCGACTGGATCACCGAGCTGCTCCGCGACGAGACCCAGGCACTGGAAGTCGGCCACCGCGCAGGCGGTCAGCGAGCGCATGACTGGCTGGCCGGTCCGGGCGTTGTGCCAGATCACTGAGGTCAGCGCGAGGATGTGCTGCAGGACACGGACCATCACCCCGCCCGGGGTGCGGCCCTGGTGGCGTTCGAGGTCGAGCTGGGCCTTGAAGGTCTGGTTGACCGACTCGATGATCTGCCGCAGTGGCTTGAACAGCCCGGCTCCGGCCCGCTCGGGTTCGCCCTTGCGGGCCGGCCGGAGCAGGTGGATGCCCCGTTCGGCGAGCTCGTGTTCGAAGGCGCGGCCGTCGTAGTTCCGGTCACCGATCAGGGCCTGCCCCGGCCGGGAGGCGGCGAGGTCGGGTTCGGCGTGGAGCAGGCCGAGCAGGGTCTGTCGTTCGTCGGTCTTGGCGCCGGTCAGTGCGAAGGCGACGGGCAGGCCGTGCAGGGTGCAGACCAGGTGCAGGCGCAGGCCCCGGAAGTAGCGGGAGTGGCTGGCGCAGTAGCCGTACTCGGCCCAGCCCGCCAGGTCGGAGCGCCTGGCCGTCTCGCGCGAGCGCTCGCATTCCACGGGAGTGGAGTCCCCGACCCACACCGCGTCGGTCCACAGCGTGGTGTCGGTCACCAGGAGCCGGTTGACGTGGGCGATCAGGTCGGCGGCTTTGCGCAGGCGCCGGTTGTAGCCCGACTGCCCCGACAGGTACGGGAACAGGTGCCTCAGGTGAGCGTCGGCGTGGCGGATCCAGTGGCATTCGGAGGTGAAGCCGAGGAGGGCTTGCATCACCGCGAGAGTGACCAGCTCGGCGTCGCTGAGCCGGGGTGCGATCCCGATCTTCGGGCGCCACGGTGCCAGATGCGGCGATTCCTTCAGCAGGTCGTCGGTCTTCACGTAGAGTGCGGTCGCGAGGGAGTCCAGGTCAGGCGTCACAACCGACCTTTGGACTCCCTCGCTTCATGTCATGCGCACCGACGATCCCTTCGCAGAATTCATCTAGAGTCGAGTGCTCGCTGCGCCGAGTCGCAGTGGCGATGAGTCAGGACGACCCGAGCACGGCTGTTGGGGGCGACGATGGACGAGACGGGCAGGCCGCCGCTGCGGGTGGTGATCGCCGACGACCAGGCGAGCGTGCGCGAGGGACTGGTCCTGATGCTGGGACTGCTGGCGGACATCGAGGTGGTCGGTTCGGCGGCCGACGGGCAGCAGGCGCTGGCCCAGGTGCGGCAGCACCGCCCGGACGCCGTCCTGCTCGATCTGCACATGCCCGTGCTGGACGGCACCGAGACCACCCGCCGGCTCGCCGAGGAGTTCCCCGACGTCACAGTGGTCATCCTCACTACCTACGCCGACGACGCCTCGGTCATCGACACCCTGCAAGCGGGTGCGCGCGCCTACATCACCAAGGACGCCGACCGGCTGGACATCGCCCGGACCCTGCACAGCGCCGCGTCCGGGCTGACGGTGCTCGACCCCCGCGTCCAGGCCGCCCTGCTCACCCGGGCGGCCGCCGCCCCGCAGCCGGACCGGCCACGGGAGTTGCCGGACGGGCTGACCGAGCGTGAGGCCGAGATCCTCACCCTGGTGGCCCAGGGCATGACGAACGCGGAGATCGCCCGCACGCTCTTCCTCAGCGGCAACACCGTGAAGACCCACATCAACCGGATCTTCACCAAGACGGGCAGCCGCGACCGGGTCGCAGCCATCCGGTACGCCCAGCGGCACAGCCTCGACGGCCCAGTCTGACGCACCGTCGGGTGAGCGGGCGCGGCAGCCTGCCGGCCCCGGCGGATCGCCGCTAGGCTGCTGCGGTGCTGCGCGCTGTGTCCTGGCTGATCCGGCTCTGTACGTTCGTCGTGGTGGGGGTGCAGGTCCTCGGCCGCCCCGGGCCGGGAAGTGCGTTGCGGGCCGCGTCGGTGGCCGGCTTCGCGGTCTGCGGCGTGCTGGCACTGGGATGGGCCCGGATCGAGCGAGGGCGGGCCCGGGGCGGGCCTGACCGGTCGGCGCTGCTGTGGTGGATGTTCGGCGCGCTGGCGGTCACCTCGGGCGCCCTGAGCGTCTTCCACGATCACGGAACCATGATCGCGCTGGCGGCTCTCACCGTGGTGGAGGCGGGCAGTGAGCCCCGGCTCGCCATCGGCTGGAGCGTGGCGGGCGCCGGGGCGGCTGCGGTGGTGCTGGCCGGGGTGGCCTTCGGTGCCGGGCGGGAGCGGGTGCTGGGCTTCGTCGTGGTGCTGGTAGTCGCCCTGCTGTACGGCGCCAACCGCCGTACCTTCCGGGTCCAGGCGATCCAGGCCCGGCAGCTGCTGGAGCAGAGCGAACTGCTGCGCGCCGAGCGGGAGCACTCGGCAGTGCTGGCCGAACGCACCCGCCTGGCCCGCGAGATTCACGACGTCCTCGCACACTCGCTGGGTGCCCTGTCCGTCCAGGTCCAGGTCGCCAAGGCCCTCGTCGAGACGGGCCAGGACGCCGGACGGGTGAGCGAACTGCTCTCGGGGGCGCAGCGGATGGCCGCCGACGGTCTGGCCGAGACCCGCCGTGCGGTGCACGCGCTGCGCGCGGACGGCGGTCTCGACCTGCCGGAGGAACTCGCGCGCCTTGCCGAAACCCATCAGCGGCGGCACGAGGTCGCCGTGCAGGTGAGGGTCGGCGGAGAGCCGGTGGCCGTGCCGGCGGAGCACGTGCTCTGCCTGGTCCGGGTCGTCCGGGAGGCGTTGGTCAACGCCGCCAAGCACGCGCCGGGACGGGAGGTGGAGCTGACCCTCGATCAGCGGCCGCACGCCCTGACGGTGACGGTCGGCAACCCGCTCGGCCCGGCGGCCGCGCCCGCCGGTGGTCTGTCTACGGTCGACGGCGGCTACGGCCTGACCGGGATGCGTGAGCGGCTGACGCTCCTCCACGGTTCGCTGGATGCGGGGCCGGTGGACGGCCGCTGGGTGGTGACGGCCACCCTGCCGCAGGAGCCTCCCGCTCGGCCGGTCGGTTCCTGAGGTCAGTCGGCCGCACGGGCCGGGGCGGAGAGCAGCAGGACGCTCAGTACCCGCGAGGCCCGCTCGGCGGCCTCCGCCTCGCGGCGGGCCCGGACCCGGGCCGTGTACCGCACGGTGAAGACGGCACCGGCGATCAGGCAGAGCAGCTGGCAGACGGCGCGCGGCAGGGCCCCGGCGCCCGTGGCCTCGCACCAGCCGACCGAGGTGGCGGAGACGGTGAAGCTCACCGCCCACACGCTGGTGACGATCATGTTGGTGCGCAGGAACTGGGGCGTGGACCACAGCTCCTTTGGCGTGCGGGTCCGGGCGATCGGCAGGGTGAACGGTCGCCGCCAGACCAGCGAGCCCCAGGCGACCAGCGCGAGCCAGGCGAACGAGAGCCCGCCGTTGAAGGTGTCGAGGCTGGAGTGCGGTCGGCAGAAGGCGACGGCGGCGAGCGCGGCGAAGTAGAGGACGCCGCTGATCTCCATGATCAGTGCCGCCGCCGGCGTGCCCTTGGCGTGACTGTGCAGGACGGTCCAGGCGGCGACGAGGAAGCCGCTGAGCGCGCCCCACTGCCAGCCCACCTCGGAGAGCAGGGCGAAGACGATCCAGGGAGCCGTGCCACGTACGTACGTCATGACGGATGCGTTCCTCTCCAGGCGGTGGCGGGCGGGTGACGCCCGGTGCTCCACGGCGGTTTCCGGCACTCACGACGGTAGGAATGCAGGCCCCTCGGCGGCGTCTTGCCAGGAGGCGACCGGCGGGGTGACGTCCGACCACCCCGACATCACCCCGTGCGGTGACGCGTCGGGGTCGTGGGCGGCCCTAGGCCGTGTCCTGCCGATCAGTTGAGTCGTTGATACGACTATGGGGAGTAGGGGTGATCTGACTGACGGCCAGTGGGAGCGGCTTCGGCCG
>NZ_JBFBFA010000069.1:0-18580 GCF_040683915.1 Kitasatospora sp. NPDC093102
ACCATCTCAAGGTTCCGCGAACTGCACGCCTGACATCGTGTCAGACTTCTCCGGCCCCACGGGCCCGATCACAAGATCTTCGCCAGAGCCGAATTCCCTGATCGTCGACAAGAACGTCTCGGAAGTGCTGACGGCGGTCCACACCGATCAGCCAGGCAGCGGTGAGGCGGGAGCGCCATTCGCTCTCCAGGAGGACTTCGAGTTCCTCATCGGTGATCGCCTGGGCGGCTGAGCGCAGTGACTGGAGGAAGAGTGTGCGCTCACGCTCGTCGTCACGGGTGAAGTTGGCGTGGAGGAGGTGGAGGTAGCGCCCGGTGTCGTTGGTTGTGGGCTTGACGTAGCGCTCGATGACGTCGAGCAGTTCGGGGTTCGAGGAACGAGGAAAGCGCATGACGGCATCTTCCCGTTCGCCGTTGGTCTGCGGCCAGCTGATTCCGGGGTCCGGGTCGGTGGGGCGCCGTGGGCTCATGTGCAGGTACTCCTCAGGCTCGGAGGAGGATGCGGGTGCGGAGGAGGTCGAGTTTGGCCCGGCCGTAGCCGGCGCGTTTGAGGAGCTTGACCCTGGTCGCCTGGCCTTCGACCTGGTCGGAGCTCCAGGGGCTCGACAGGCCGGCGACGACCGCGTCCCAGTCGTGGAGGAGTCCGTCGGCGAACTGCCGCAGGGCGGGCAGATCGTGCTGTCTGACCTGCTCGATCCATCCTTCGAGGTCTTCGCCGCGGGCCACGCCGAGCAGGCCTTCGACAATCTGCAGGAGGCGATCCAGGCCGCTCGGCCCGCGCAAGCCGGCGACGGGAACACAGCGAACGGGGCGACCACTACCGGAAAAGGCGGCCCACTGCGGTAGAAGCTGGAAGGCCGTCACCCGTGACGGCCTTCCGGACGTGGTGCGCGAGCTCCTGGAGGACCTGGGCGACGAGCTGTTCAGTGTCGCCGGGAACGAAAGTCCCGGCCGTCCAGAGCGGCCGGGACTTTTTGTTTCTGCCCACTTTGCGCGTGAATTCATGGTCGAAATCTGAAAGGGGGGACCGGAATTCCAACCTGCGGGGTGGCGGGCTCGCGGCGGTGGGCTCGGGCGGCCTGCTGCATCTCGGCCTCGGCCAGGTGCCGGCGGCCGGCGGCGAGGCCTTGGCGGACCTGCTCGCCCGGCAGGGCGCCGAGTGAGCGACCGGCACCAGGAGCAGCCGGACGGCCCGGTGGTGGCGGTGGTCACCGGCCGCGCCGCCCGGCGCGAAGGGGCTCAGCGTTGGAGACGTGCTGGAGACGCTGTGTGCCGAGCTGGAACACCGGCCGCGGCTCGGCCGGCTGATCCGTATGGTCACCGAGGGCGAGCAGCGCATCCAGGGGGTGCTATTTCCAGGTGAGGTCGTCGCCGTCGACGAGGGCGTTGTTCCAGGCGGGGATCCGGTAGAAGTGCTTGTACTCGCCGAAGGGCCAGTCGGCCTTGTACCAGATCTTTGCCTGTTCGTTGAAGGTGTAGCGGCCTTCGTGGGTGTTGTCCGGGGCGGGGACGAGGGTCTTGGCGGGGGTGGCGGAGTCCGGCCACATGCCGTGTCCGCCGTCGAAGGCCTTGTACGAGTACGTCCTGGCGTCGCGCTTGAATTCGGCGGCGTACTTTGGCTCGGGCTGGGTCTCGACCTTGGTGGCGGCGGCGACGGTGATGGCCAGGGGTGCGCCGGTCAGACGGACGGGGGCGAGCTGGTGGTGGCTCCGGGGGCGATGAAGAAGGCGGTGCGGTTGGACAGGGCCGCGCACAGGGTGCCGTCGGGGGTGACCGCCAGTACCGGAAAGTGATCCAGAACCTCGTTTCACCCGCTGCCGACACTGGCAGCAGGCCTTGCTCTCCCGTCGCGAAGATGTCGGTGAGAGATAGCACCACCTGGGCGTGTCGGCGGGGTCGCTTCTCGTGGCAGGGGTCGATTCGGCGCTTCCGCCAAGGCAGGTCGGGTGGTGCGAAGGGGTTGTTGAGAGTTCGCTGGAGTCTCTTGTCGTCGAGGGGAACGAGGGCTGCTCGCAGTTCTCGGAGGGCCTTGGTTCGGAGGGTGTGAAGAACGAGCTCCAGAAGCGTGCGAACGTGGTAGTCGCCGCTGCGGAGGTCGGTGTCGTCCTGTTCGTAGCAGGGCGTGATGTCTCCGCGGGAGCGGTTGGATGATCGAGCCTGCTCAGCCAGCGATCGGGCGACAAACTTGGTCCCGCGCCGAGCGAGAGGAGTCGAATGGGCCCGAGCGGGGCCCTACATACGGCGTGCCGGCAAATCCTCTCGGGCTCGCCAGAAGTCTGCGTCGTGCGGGTCAGCCAGCCACCTCATCATGCGCTCGGCACATGTTTCGAAGGCCTGGGGTAGCGACATCTCGTCACCGACGGCGAACTTGAGGACGTCGACGTCATGGGTGCCATGGTCGGTCTCGCACCAGCAGCCCACGTTGACCGAGGCGGTCACCTCGTGCTGACCTCGGTCCGTCCAGCCCACCTGAAGCTGGAACTCCAACCAGTCGCTTCCACTCGCCGGCTGAACAACTCACAGGAGGAGAATCACGTATGTCCGGGACTGCGGCCCTGTGAAGACCGCATGCTCCGGTTCCCAATCCCACTTCGTGGCGGCAGCTTCTGACAGAGCTGCGCCAACGCTGCTAGCGGCGCGCTGCAGTGATCCAAGGCCGGCGGCAGACAGCTGGGGGAACAGTGTGCTCAGGGGAACGTCGTAGAAGGTGCCTCGGCTCATAGACATGAGCTGATCATCCGGTCCCTCCGGCGCGGACGACAAGGGCCTCCGCTCTCAGCGCCCGCATAGGCATGGGGGCAGCACGGCCGGGACAACCGGACCGCGACCGTGCTGCAGAACCCCTTGTCCCGCCCGGCCGGCTCCGGAGTATCGCCCCGCCCGCCGGTGGGGCGAATCCCGCACAGGCGGCTGACCTCGGCGGCTACCCTCCCGGACATGGACAGCGCTCCGCCGACCGCCGCCACCGACCAGCCGGCCGACGGCGAGGACCAGGCGCGGTTGTGCGCCCGCCCCGGCTGCTCCAACCCGCTGCCCGCGGCCCGCAGCCGGCCGCCGCTGTACTGCTCGCGTTCGTGCCGCAGCAAGGTCGACCGCGCCAAGGCCAAGGCCCGTGAAGCAGCAGCGGCCGAGGCTGCTGCACCGGCGGTTGCAGCGCCCGCTGCAACCGGGCCCGCTGCGACTGTACCTGGCCCGGCCGTCGCACCGGAGCCCGCGGCGCTCTCCGCCGCCCCGGCCGGTGACGATGACCGCTGGGGCGAGGACGGCCGGCACCTCCTCGGCCTGGCCGATGCTCTGCGCCGCAAGCTCGCCTGGTTCCTGGAGGAGACGGAGAACGGTGACCCGGTCGCCGCCTTCCAGGAGCTGGCCCTGCGGCTGCCCGGCTACAGCCACCGCGTCTTCGCCACCGCCCAGGAGATCCGTGACAAGACCCGCTGGCCCGACCTCACCGAACGCGAGCGCGTCAACCGGCGCATGCGCGAGCGGCTCGATGTCTGGGGCGACGACTCCGCCCCGGCCGACGATGACCGGGACGACAGTTCCGCCCCGCGAGGCGAATCCCCGACCCCCGGCGACGACGACCAGGAGCAGCCCGTCCCCGCGGCGCCGGCCTCCGCCGAGCCGGAGCTCCCGCCTGCCGCTGCGCCGGTCGTGCTGCCCCGCCAACAGGCCGGCGACCCGCCGAGTGTTCCGCCGGAGCCGTACCTGCGTGGCCTCGGCCGGTTCGACCTGATCCAGAACATCAGCAGCCTGATGCAGCAGCCGGGCTGGGACCTGGCCGGGTGGACCCGGGCCCGGGCCTGTTCTACGTCCGCAAGGCCGGCCGGGCGCTCGCCTGGATCGAGCACGGGGCGAGCCGGCTGGACGGCTGGGTCCTGGTGATCGAGGGCCGCTTCGTCGCCGACCCCGCCGACCGGAGCCGCCCGCTGGTCACCAGCACCGCCGAGCTGGCCGTCCTGCTGGTGCGCCAGGCCCTGGAGGGGGGGCTGATCGACGCCGACGCCGCCCCGGTGCTCGGCTGACGACCGGCCGCATCTTGTGAGGCGTCTCGTCGGACGTCTACCCGGTCGCCTTGTGAGCACCTGACGATTCGCCCCGGCGCGGTATCGCCGCAGGTCAGCGCCCATACGGGGCGGGCCGGAAATGCCGACAACCCCTTCTCTGTCCTTCGTCTTGGGTGGCGGAGGTGGCCGGTCGGTGCGGTTCGGGGTTCGCGCCTGCGGCGGGCCTGGTGATTCTTCCCGCGTCCGGCGAAGCCGTCCGCGCCGTCCGGGAGCCGGCCGAACGCCAGCCGCCGACCGCGCCGCTTCGCGGGAGCATCCTCCAGGTGCTCGGCGTGCTGAAGGCCGCGACCGTCAAACAGGGCGTGGACGGCTACGCGCCGGTGATTGCCGGCCTGCAGCACGACATCGACGAGATCGAGACCGAGGTTTTCGGCGGCGACCCGAAGGTGTCGAGGTGCATCTACGAGCTGTCCCGCGAGGTCATCGAGTTCCAGCGGGCCACCAGGCCGCTGCTGGAGATCATGCGCAGCCTGGAAGCCGGCTTCCAGAAGTGCGGCATCGACGAGGAGCTCCAGCGCTACCTGCGCGATGTGGCCGACCACGCCACCTACGCCGCCGAGCGGGTGGACGGCTTCCGGCAGATGCTGCAGAACATCCTCACCGTCAACGCGGCCCTGGTCTCACAGGCGCAGAACGAGGAGATGAAGCAGCTCGCGGAGGCGGGGCACGCCCAGAACGACGAGATCAAGAAGATGCCCGAACTTCACTGGGTGTTCGGCTATCCGTTCGCGATTGCGCTGATGGGTGTGGTCTGCGTCGGGCTGTACCTGATCTTCAAGCGCCGCAACTGGCTGTGACCGCCATGTCGAGGGAGGGAGGCGCGATGCGCCGTTATGGTTCCGTGGTCGTGTTCTCGGCGATGTTCGCGTGGGTCGGGTTCATCGCCCGCTGGATCGCCCACGGCCAGTAGGCCGGGGGTCTCAGCGGCTCGGCTCCTCGTTTCATCGCCTACGACAACCACGCAGCCGAGCTGCTCGACCAGGCCGCCTACCACACCGAGCACTTGCGGCTCGGGCTCAGCGACGCGGAGGAGCCGGACGGGCCCGCCGAGGCAGCGCTGGGCGTGACCGGCTGACCGCGGCCACCCGGCGGGGTGGTCGCCGTCTGTCCGGCGGACCGGCCGCGGTGCGCGCCGGTAGGATCTTTGCATGAATGCGCAAGGAGAGGCGTGGGATGCGGATGCGGCGGAGCGCGCGGTGGCGGTGCTGAAGGCGGTCGCCGACCCGTCGCGCTACCGGCTGCTGTGGGCGCTGAGCCGGCGGGAGCTGCCGGTGAGCGAGCTGGCGCAACTCCTGGGCGCGCACGTGGCGGCGACGTCGCAGCATCTGGCGAGGCTGCGGGCGGCGGGCTTGGTGGTGTCGCGGCGGGAGGGGACGCGGATCTTCTACCGGGCCGCCGACGTGAGCGGGCTGCTGACCGAGGCGGCGCTGGTCGCCAGCAGGATGCCGGAGCACGGGGGCGGTAGTGGCGGCGGTGGCGGCGGTGAAGCAGCGGCCGCCGTGGTGGTCGAGACGCAGGGCGCTCGGGCGGCCCGGCTGGGGCGGCGGCGCCCGGCGACGGAGCAGGCGGTCTGAGCCGTGCGGCGTCGGACGGCGCGGGACGGGGTGTCCCGCGCCGTCGCGCGTCAGCGGGGCAGGTCGGCGCCTTCGTCGAGGCGGTATTCCTGGGGGGCGGCGTCGTAGCTGAACAGTTCGGCGTAGCGGCCCCAGTCGGTGGCGGTCTCCAGCTGCCGGTCGACCTGTTCGCTGGTGTAGTGGTGGGCGAGCAGGTCGCGGAAGAAGCCGGCGCGGACGGTGGCGCCGTCCTTGCCGCGCAGGCTGTTGGCGATCAGCTTGACCAGCGGCACCTCCAGGGCGGCGCCCGCGAAGATGGTCTTGGACTTCTGGACGTCGGCGTCGGCGAAGGCGGTGCCGGTGCCGGTGAGGAGCAGGTCGTCGTCGCTGATCTCGGCGAAGCCGAGCAGGTCGAGGGCGTCGACCTGGGGGAGCATGTCGTCGATGTCGAGGCCGAGTTCGTCGGTGAGGCCGGCGAGGTCGCAGCGTCCGCCGCGGTGGGCGATCATCTCGGCGAGGCCGGAGAGGCCGTCGACGGTGGCGGTGGGCAGCGGGGTGTTGGCGACGGTGCGCTTGTCGAGCTGGACGGCCTCGCTGCGGCCGGGCAGGCGGGTCTCCTTGGGGCGGCCGGTCATGATTCGGTAGACCCGGTCGACGAGCTCGTCGAAGGCGGCGGAGTCGCGGTCGCGGGGACGGTCGAGGGCGACCTCGACGGTCTCGCGGATGGTGCCGTAGGGGCGGGAGCCGAGGACGACGATGCGGTCGGCCATCAGCACGGCCTCCTCGATGTTGTGGGTGACCAGGACGACGGCGCGGGTGGGGAACTGGCCGGAGTCCCACAGCTCCATCAGTTCGCCGCGCAGGTTCTCGGCGGTGAGCACGTCGAGGGCGGAGAACGGCTCGTCCATCATCAGCACGTCGGGTTCGACGACCAGGGCGCGGGCGAAGCCGACGCGCTGGCGCATGCCGCCGGAGAGCTCCTTGGGGTAGGCGGACTCGAAGCCGTCGAGGCCGATCAGGTCGATGGCCCGGACGGCGGCCTCGGCGCGCTCCTGGGGGCTCACTCCGCGGGCCTCCAGGCCGAGTTCGACGTTCTGCTGGACGGTCAGCCAGGGCAGCAGGGCGAAGGTCTGGAAGACCATGGCGGTGCCGGGGTTGGCGCCGGTCAGCGGGGCGCCGCGGTAGGAGACGGTGCCGGAGCTGGGCGGGAGCAGCCCGGCCAGGCAGCGCAGCAGGGTGGACTTGCCGGAGCCGGACTTGCCGAGCAGTGCGACGATCTCGCCGGCGCGGACCTGGAGGTCGATGCCGGACAGGACGGGCAGTTCGCCGTCGGCGCCGGCGTAGGCCTTGGTGAGGCCGACGGTCTCCAGCAGCACCTCGCCGTCGGCGGGGCGGCCGGCGGGCGCGGTGGCCCGGGTGGTCTTGGTGGTGGTGTCGGTGGCGCGGCGGCCGAGCAGGGTCTTGAGGCTCATGGAGGTTCTCCGTGCGAAGTGGTGCGGGCGGGGCCTCGCGTGAGTGTCAGAGGGAGTAGCGGGTCTCGGCCAGGCGGTAGAGGCGGCGCCAGAACAGCCGGTTGAGGGCGACGACGTACAGGCTCATCACGGCGACGCCGGCGAGCAGGTGCGGGTAGTCGCCGCGCTCGGTGGCCTGCGCGATGTAGGCGCCGAGGCCGGTGGCGGTGAGCGTGGTGCCGCCGAATGTGACGACCTCGGCGACGATGGAGGCGTTCCAGGCACCGCCGGAGGCGGTGATGCCGCCGGTGACGTAGGCGGGGAAGATCCCGGGGATGATCAGGCGCCGCCAGCGCTGGAGGCCGTGCACGCCGAGGTCGTCCATGGCCTCGCGCAGGTCGGTGGGGATGGCCATGGCGCCGGCGATGGTGTTGAAGAGGATGTACCACTGGGCGCCGAGGGCCATCAGCAGGATGCCGCCCACGTCGATCGACAGCCCGGTCTTCAGCAGCAGCCAGACGACCAGCGGGAAGAGGAAGTTGGCGGGGAAGCTGGCGAGCACCTGGACGACGGGCTGGGCGATGCGGGTCAGCTTCGGGGAGAAGCCGATCTTCACGCCGATCGGCACCCAGACCAGGGTGGCCACCGTCACCAGGACGATGACGCGGGCGAGGGTGGCCAGGCCGAGCAGCAGCGGCTCGCCGAACACGCCGAGGCCGGTCTCGTCGTACAGGTAGTGCCCGAGGTCGAACAGGCCCCAGAGGATCAGTCCGCCGGCGACGACAGCGAAGGCGAGGTCTCCGGCCCGCTGCCTGGTGGATCCGACGGCCAGCGGGCGGTCGTCGGTGCCCAGCAGCCGCCCGGCGCGGGACAGCGCCCGGCCCACCGGGCGCAGCAGGCGCCCGAACAGCTCGGGCCAGTGCGAGCGGCGCAGGAAGTCCAGGACGACGGAGCGCTGGATCTCGGTGGCCTCGGACTGTTCGTTCTTGAACTTCTCGGCCCAGGCGGTCAGCGGGCGCCAGAACAGGAAGTTCACGGCGATCACCATGACGGCCATGGTGGCGATCGCCCAGCCGACCTTGCCGAGGTCGCCGTCGGCGATGGCGGCGCCCGCGTAGGAGCCGACGCCGGGCAGCGCGTACTTCTGGTTGTTGACGCTGATCGCCTCGGAGGCGACGAGGAAGAACCAGCCGCCGCCGAAGCTCATCATGCCGTTCCAGACCAGGCCGATCATGCCGGAGGGCACCTCGACCTTCCAGAACCGCATCCAGCGGGTGAAGCGGAACGAGCGGGACAGCTCGTCGAGTTCGCGGGGCAGCGAGGTGAGGGAGTAGTAGAACCCGAAGGTCATGTTCCACGCCTGGGACGTGAAGATCGCGAAGATCGCCGCGAACTCCAGGCCGAGCATGGAACCGGGGAACAGCGCGAGGAAGCCGGTCACCGCGACGGTCAGGAACGCCAGGACGGGGACGGACTGGAGGATGTCCAGCGCCGGGATCAGGATGCGCTCCAGGCGGCGGCTCTTGGCCGCGGCGTAGGCGTACGTGAAGGTGAAGACGACCGAGAGCACGAGGGCGGCGAACATCCGCAGCAGCGAGCGCGCCGCGTCGTACGGCAGCCGTGCCGGATCGGTGTCGACGGCCGCGTCCTGGCCGGTGGAGAACCGGACGGTGGTGCCCTGCCCGACCCGCAGGGCGAGGTAGAGCAGGACCAGGACGGCCGCGGCGACGATCACGTCCACCCAGGTCATCCGGGACAGCCGGCCGGCCATCCGGGCGGGCAGCGAGGTCCGGGAGGCGGCCGGGGCCGACTTCAGGAACGACATGACGGGAACCTCCGGGCGCGCACCACCGGCCCCGGCCGCCTCGGCCACGGGCCGGGGAGCGGGGGCGGTGCGCGTACGTGAAAAGGCAGAAGCCGGAGAACAGGAAGAGGACGGCGACGCATCCGCGGAGGGACGCGCGCCGTGTCACGCCGCGTGCCGTGTCAGGCGCGGGCGGCGGAGGGGAGGCGGCCGGGACGGCGCCGGGTACTGGGAGGGTCTTCGCCCATGGCTGCCTCCTCCGGTTCTGCCTGGGTACGTCTATGCCGGGCAGCCTCATGTGCTGCCGGGGACGGGCACACAAGGGTGTCCCGGGAAGTCTCCTACCTCTTGCGTCGATACGCAAATACGCTTTTCCCGGGGCCGTCCGTTCGAGGCGCTGGGGCGGGCCGCCCCCTGGGCCGGCGCGGGTTTCGCTGTGACCGGTTCACGCCCGGGCTTCGACGAACTCCAGGAGGTTTCCCACGGGGTCGGTGGTGTAGAAGCGGCGGTGGGGCGGCAGGCTGTCGTCCCAGACCACGAGTGCGCCCAGTTGGCCAGGCGTTGCGCGAAGTCGTCGATCTCGCTGACGGTGAGGCCGGGGTGGGCCTTGGTGTTGGGCCGGAAGCCCTGCTCGATGCCGAGGTAGAGCCTGACCCGTCCGCCGTCGGCGGCGAACCAGCATCCTCCCCGCTCGGCCAGCGGCCGGGGCTTGGGGATCTCCGCCATCTGGAGGACGTCGCCGTAGAAGGCGCGGAGCAGGGCTTCGCTTCCGGGGGGTGCGGTGAGCTGGACGTGGTCGAGGGCCGTGATCACTGCGGCCTCCTCTCGTGGTGGGCGGATCGCGCCGGGCCGGGGCCGGCGTCAGTCCTGCGGGTGGACGGTGTCGGCGGCGGGCGAGGTGTGGCGCCGGGCGGCGTCGACCAGCAGCCGGGCGGTGGGCGTCGGCAGGTCGAGCTGGCGCGCGATCCATTGCGGGTCGTGGCCGTGGAGGGCGAACACCCACGCGGTGTAGAGCCGGTTCAGGCCAGGGGCGCCGGGTGACAGCAGCAGCGGCCGTACCTGCTCCATCGGGAAGCCCTCCAGGGTGCGGGCGCTGAACCACTGAGTGTCGTCGTCGCCCAGCGGCAGGGCGAGGGCCTTCCGGGCGGTGCGACGGCTGCGGGCGAACAGCAGCGCGACCAGCAGCCCGGCTGTCGAGGCTCCGATGAGGACTCCGCCGAGGAAGAGCCGCAGGCGGGGCGGGGCGACGCCGACGGCGAGCGGTTCCAGGGAGAGCAGGAGGAGGACGCCCACCAGCGTGGCCCCTCTGCCGGTCCGCGGGAACTGAGCGGCTTTCGTCATGGCGGTGACCTCCTTCTGTGGGCTGCGGTGTGTGTGGCGGGTCGTGCGGACCGGTCTCAGACGAGCGCCGGATGCTCCGTGCGGTCGTCCTCGTCCTCCAGGTGCCAGTGCAGGTCGCGCACGCCCGGCTCCAGGGAGAGGCGGGCGATCACCTGCTCCAAGGCGGCTGTGACGTTGCCGGTGATGGCGACGATGGCTCGCAGGCTGGTGGCGTCGCCCTGTTCGGTTCGGCGGGCGCGCAGGCCGGTCGGGGCGAGGCCGGAGGCGGCGAGGGCCTGGAGCAGCAGGGCCCGGATGTGGGTCTCGGACTTGCGGTCGCACTCCAGGTGGACGGTGGCGCGGCTGGTGGAGTCGGGGTCGCTGCCGGACTGCGGGGTGCGGTCGAGCAGTCGGCCGGCCGGGCGCAGGACGAGGTGGACGGCGAGCACGGCGAGTGTGCCGAGGGCGGCGAGTTCGAGCTTGCCGGAGGCGGCGAGTACTCCGACGGCGGCCGAACACCACAGCGTGGCGGCGGTGTTGAGGCCGCGGACGCCGGCGCCGTCGCGCAGGATGACGCCACCGCCGAGGAAGCCGATGCCGGAGACGACGTAGGAGGCGACCCGGGTGGGGCTGCCGGTGTCGCCGACGGCCTCGCTGTACAGGACGAACAGGGTGGCGCCGGCGGCGACCAGGGCGTTGGTGCGAAGGCCCGCCATCCGGGCCCGCCACTGGCGTTCGACGCCGATCAGCGCGCCGCAGGCGACGCCCGTGGCGAGCCGGAGCAGGAATTCGACGGTGGTCAGGGTGTGCACGGAGGCACCTCCTTCGACGGGGGACGGGTGGGCCGACTCAACCGCGGGTGGGTGAACCTCAGGCGGCGCGGGCGAGGCGGGGGTCGTACTTGTAGCCGATCTGGCGGACGGTGGCGATCGCCTCCCGGTGCCCGGGGCCGACCTTGCGGCGGATGCGGGCGATGTGGCTGGCGATGATGGGGGCACCCCCGGCCGGAGGCTGGGGGAGGGTGTCGCCGGTGTCCGGGCGGCCCCAGACCGTCTCCATCAGCTGGCGACGGGAGTGGACCCGATGGGGGTACCCCCGGCCGAAGGCTGGGGGAGGGTTGTCGACCAGGTGGGCCAGTAGCTCGAACTCCAGCTAGGGGAGAGCCAGTTGCTTTCTTTCCACGGTGACGGTGCGCTGCTCGGCGTCCACCACCAGGCCCGCGTCGGTGTCGATGGCGGGCTGCGGGCGCCGCGCGGAGGGCGGGGAGGCGGACCTCGTCTGGTCCGAGAAGATGGCGTCGAGCCTGGGGTAGCGCACGGCCATGACGGATGCTCCTTCGGCCGGTCGGACGGGTTGCTCAGTGGACGGGGTGCCAGGTGGCTTCCAGTCGGGTCGTCCCGTCCGGGGCGGTGGCGACTCGCCACCTGGCACGCGGACGGACGGGACGGGGGCCCGGAGTGGCCGGGCTCTGGGCGGCGACGGCCCGCAGGACGGGGCTGTCCAGCGGACTCTCCGCCAGGCGTCGGCCCATCGCGGCGAGGGCGGCGCGCAGGCGGCCGCGGCCGGCGGACAGGACGGTGGGGTGGAACGCGGCGACGATGGACATGGCAGGTCACCTCCGTGACAGGGCGGTAAGAGGGCATCAAGCGCGCGGCAGGGAAATGCCCGACTGTGAGTCAGGTGCTCGGCCGGTGACCGATGGCGGCGCGGGCGAGAATGCGCGCGGCGGCTTCGGGCAGGTCCGCGGAGTGGGCGAGCCAGTCCGGGCGGTGCCCCTGGCAGGCCAGCAGGTAGGCCAGGTGCACGCGGGGCTCGTACGCGGAGGCGGCGGTGTTGGGTGTGCCGGAGCGTGGGCAGATGCCGGGGTCGTCGAGGCGGTAGGCGCGCTCGACGCCGTCGTGCAGGGTGAGGCGGACGCTGGGGCAGCGGTGGCGCGGGGTGGTGCGCACGGCCGTACTTCCTTCCTTCCCCGGGTGCGGGGCGGTCGAGGGTTCCGGGTGGGTGGCCGGGGCGGCGGTTCGGTGGCCGCCGCCCCGGCGCGGTGGGTCAGTTGCCCAGGGCGGTCTGGACGATCTTGATGACGACCAGGACCATCGCGATCAGCAGGTAGGTGCGCAGGGCGCCCATGCCGATCTTGTAGCCGGTGGAGACGGTCGGCTTGGCCAGGGTCTCCAGCGGGGGCATCCGCCAGCTGTCGCGGCCGGTGCGGTCGATCGGGTCCTCCAAGGTGGCGGTGCGGCGGCGGGTGAAGGCGTAGCCGGCGGCCAGCACACCGGCGACGCCGCAGGAGGCCATGATCGTCATGATCGTGCCGGAGCTGATGTCCGGGAACAGGACGGAGGCGGTCAGGATGATCGACAGGGTGACCAGGATCCCGACCACGGCGGCGGTGAAGGCGTTGGTCTTGGGGCCGTTGACCCAGGGACCGAGCACGTCCTTGTCGTTGCAGAGCAGCAGCAGGAACACGCTGGCGGAGGGCAGCAGCACGCCGGCCAGGGTCTGGACGCCCTCGGTGAGCAGGCCCAGCGGCGAGCCGGGGATCAGCACGATGGTGGCGGCGACGACCACCAGTCCGGCGTAGACGGCGTAGAAGCCCTTGGCGCCCTTGACCCCGCGGTGCAGGGAGTGCTTGATGCCGAACACGTCGCCGATCGCGTACGCAGTGGAGAGCGAGACCGCGAAGGCGCCGATGATCGAGGCGTCGAGCAGGGCGACCGCGTAGAGGGCGCCGGCGAGCTTGCCGGCGTTGTCGGCCAGGCCCTTGGCGACGCCTGCGCTGTCCTCGAACTGGCCGAAGCCGTCGGTGCCGGTGAAGGCGGCGGCGGTGAAGCCCATCATGGCGGCGGCGCCGACGATGACGATCGCGATGCCGATGACCAGGTCGGCCTTCTCGTACTTCATGAAGCGCGGGGTGATGCGCTTGTCGATCACGTACGACTGCTGGAAGAACAGCTGCCAGGGCGCGACGGTGGTGCCGACGATGGCGATGATCAGCAGCATGACGCTGGACAGCTCGCCGGAGCCGCCCGGCATGTTCGGCACGACGAAGTCGCGGGCCATCTGGGAGGCGGACGGGTGGCACAGGAAGTACACCGGGATCAGCAGCAGCGATCCGACGCACAGGGTGACCACGATCCGTTCGAAGCGCTGGAACGAGCCGGTGAACCCCGAGGCGATGATGACCGCGGCGGCCAGGACGACGGAGGCGACCTTCGGCAGGCCGAGGTAGCCGGCCGCGAGTGTGATGCCGATGAACTCGGTGACCAGAGTGAGTGCGTTGAGCAGGAACAGGTCTATCACCGAGAAGGCGCCCCAGAACTTGCCGAAGCGCTCCAGGATCAGTCTGGCGTGCCCGACGCCGGTGACGGCGCCGAGGCGAAGCACCATCTCCTGGTTGACGTACAGCACCGGGATGAGCAGGAGCAGCGTCCACAGCAGGTGGGTGCCGTAGTTCTGGCCGGCCTGGCCGTAGGTGGCGAACGCGCCGGCGTCGTTGTCGCCGACCATCACGATCAGGCCGGGGCCGACGATCGCGAGCAGGGTTTTGAGCTTGGCGGACAGCCCCTCGCGGGGCGCGGTGTCGTCGTGGTGGATGGTGCCGAGCGCACCCTTGATGTCACCGACGTGCGCGTCGTCCAGTACGGCGGAACGCGGGGCGGGAACCTTCGAGTTGAGCGTGGCGTTGGTGGTCATGACGGGCCTCCCGTGGCCCCGCGGCAGGCGGGGCGGTTCGGGGGCACGCAGCAGCAATCCCCCCTGCGGCAGGGCACACCGCATCGCGCCGCGACGACGCGATGCCACCAGGGCATGGCAAAGCCGTCGGGCGGGCGTGACGCAGCGGCAAGTGTGCGCGCAGGGAAGGTGGTTACCGCGTGCCGGAGGTGTACGAGGGCAAGCGCGGGCAGGGGCAACTGTGGCCTGGACTACTGCAATCCATGTCTCTCGCCTCCTCCCGGCCGACGCACCCCGTGGTGCGTGTGATCGACACGGCAAGGAGTTCGCCGGCGCGCGGAAACGACCGCCGGCTCACCCCAACTCGTCAGAGCTTTGGCACTCCACGGCGTGTCCGGCCCGGTCGGCCGGAAGCCACTTCGGATCAACCCTTAGGTCGGGAGGATCTGTCCTAACCCTGGGCGTCTCTCGACGTCGTCGGATCAGTGGCCTGTGTCCGTGAAGAAGCCTCACCGAACGAGGTGCCTTCTTCAAACCTCGAAAAGCATAGACCCCAGCCGACGCCATACTTGCCTACTTGGTAGAACCTTTACCTTTACCTTTGCTGTGCCTGTGCCTGTGGCAGCGAGTAGGCGGGAAGAGCGCTCCGCCTCGGGATCGGGCCTGCGGGGCTTGCGCGGGCGCTTCGCCAACTCCGGCTTGGCGGGTTGGGCCGTGCCTGCCTGCGCTGCCTTCGCCTGCTGCTTCGCGAGGTAGGCCTCCGCCAGCAGCCCCGCCACCGTCCTGCGCCGCGCCACCGAATCCCCTTGCCACATCTGGCCACCGGCTGGAGCCGACCCCAGGGGACCGAATCCTGCGCCAGTACTACCCACAGGCGGCAGCGCCGAATCGCCGCCACCCGGCCAGGCCGCCGGGCCCTGGCCGGGGACCACGCGTTGTTCACCACCGGCATTGAGGCATCTTTCGGTGAACGAACAGCGCGGGCTGTCTACCGTCTGACGTGCAGCGATGTGTATCGCCGGGCGACTGGGGGTCAAGTGGTTCTCGGAGAGTGGCAGGTTTCCGATCCGTTTCGGTGTTTCGGTCTGTGAGACAGGAGCCCTGTTGCCGGGGTCGGCCGGTCGGTCGTCCGAGTCCACGCTACGAGGTCCGGGCCCTCGCGGGGTCTGGACCTGCGGATGAGAGTGTTTTCGTTGGTGCGGCCGGCGGCGTAGTCGTCGATGTTGCGGGCGGTGGCGTCGATGATCTGGCTGACGGCGGTGTGGGTTCTTCGTAGATGTCGAGGCCGACTCCGGAGAGGCGCCCGGTGCGCAGGGTCGAGTTGCTGGCCGTGGTTGAGCAGGACGTTGGTCCACAGGGCGGCCATGCCGTCGGCGACATCGACGGCCCACAGGACGTCCTCGTCGAGGGCGAGCACGTCGGCGAGCAGGGCCAGCAGCTCCGGCTCGTCGTTCAGGACTCGGCGCGACAGCAGCCACTTGCCTTCGGCGTCCAGGGCCACGCAGTGGTGGTGGGTCTTGCCGATGTCCGTCCCCGCCCAGATTCGGGCCACGGGTTCCTCCGGTCGTTCGATGTGCGCTGTTCTCCCGCGGACGACCTCGCCGACGTGGTCCTACTCAGCGGTGCATCGCGCGGGCGCTCGCAGCTCCTAATCAGTGGCCGGGCCGTCGTGAGACACCGGGCGGCCAGGTCAGGCGAACCACCCACTCAAGAAGGTAGGACCCTATGAGGGCCGGGCCCCCTTCCGTACTCAGCCCGGCGATGCCTATCGTCCGGGTACACACGAGCTCGGGAAGGAGGCCCGGCAATGTCTGTCTACGTCGGTATCGACGTGCATCGCAAGCGGTCCCAGATCGCCCTCGTCGACGAATCGGGTGAGGTGGAGGTCAATCGGAACGTCCCCAACGGCGTCGAGCCCGTACTCAGCGTGATCGGGGATCTTCCCATCGGCACCCCGGTGGCGTTCGAGGCCGCCTACGGCTGGGGCTGGCTGGTGGAACTCCTGGAGGACTACGGGTACCAGCCCCACCTCGTCCATCCTCTGCGGTGCAAGGCGATCGCGTCCGCCAGGCTGAAGAACGACAAGGTCGACGCCGCCACCCTCGGACAACTGCTCCGCGCCGACCTGCTCCCCGAGGCATGGATCGCCCCGCTGGACGTGCGCCAGCAGCGGGCCCTGCTCCGGCACTGCTTTCAGCTGGTGCGCCTGCGCACCCTGCTCAGGAACCGGATCCACACCGTCTTCGCCGACCTCGGCCACACCCGCCCGGCCGGCGGGTGCTTCACCGGTCCGGGCCGGGCCTGGCTGGCCGAACTGCCGCTCCCGGACGCCTCCCGGCATGTCGTCGACGACCTCCTGGCGGTCATGGACTCCCTGCGGCCGCCCATTAGCCTTCGCCTTTCAGTTGGGCCTGGCTGAGCTCGGTTGATGGCACTGGCGACGTGTTGTGCCTGCGTGGGGGTGTGGGGACATGCTGAGGGCCCGACGCGTGGCCGGTGTCTCCGGGGCCCTTGGTTCGTGGGTGGGCAGGGATGGTCGGGGAAATCAGGTGACGGGTCGGGGTAGGGCCTGCAGTCGGGTGAAGGCGGTTGCCAGGTCGTGGCGCCAGGGCCAGGTGGTGGCGATCCGCAGATGTAGTCGGCGGGCGCCGCGGGTGATGCGGGCGGCGGCGTGCAGCAGCCGGTAGGGGAGCTTCTTCGGCTCGGCGGTGGCCAACTCTCCGTCCAGCAGGAGGGTGTGGGTCCAGGCGGGCAGGTCGATGGCGGCCAGGGACAGTTCGAGCCAAGCAGCGTTGATCTGGAAGTGACGGGAGGGGAAGCGGCTGAATCCGGTGGTCTTGCCGCAGTGGATGCGGTCCTCGACGCGGGCGTGGGCGCGGTGGCGGACCTCCAGTAGTTGCAGGGAGCCCTGGCCGTAGGGGGTGTCGGTGAGGAGGACCTGGTGGCGCATGCTCTCGTCCAGGTCGAGCAGCGTGAGCTGGGCGCCGGGGTGTGGGCGTTCGCGGCGGACGGTGATCCGGGTGCCCTCGGGCAGGCCCGGCAGGTCGACCAGGCCGGTCGGCTCGGCGACCTGGGCGCCGTCGCGCAGGGAGCCGTCCTGTTCGAGGGCGGGATGCCATACCTGGTCCGGGAGGTGGCGGATCGCGTGGCGGACCGGCTCGGTGATGGACCATCCGACGGAGAACGAGGCGCGGACGCCGCACGAGCGCAGGGCTCGGATGTGGGCCAGGAAGGCTTTGGCGGAGCCGGCGCTGTCGGTGCGGATGTGGATCTCGGTGCCGTGGCGGTGGGCGTCGGGTATCTGGGCGAGTGCGGCGTCGAGTACGGCGATGTGGTCGGTGGCGGTGTTGGCCGCGGCGTTGCCCGGCCGCAGCACACCTGTCAGGGCCGCGCCGGTGTTGTCGAGGAAGCACAGCAGCGGGTGGTAGCCGAAGCCGTGCTTGTGGGTCGGTGCCGCGTTCTCCTTCTCGGAGTGGCAGGTGACCAGGGTGGCGTCGATGTCGAGGGCCAAGCCTGGCAGTTCGCGTCCGCCCGCGTGAGTAGCGGGGATGCCGTCGCGGGTCTTGCCGGTCTGCAGCCAGGCGGTCTCGCGGGCGGCGGCGCGGGCGCCGCGCAACGCTGCGAGCGCGGCAGGATCGATGCCGGCCGGCCGGCAGTCGCCAGGCGGTCGGGGTGGAGGCGGCCGGGCCGAAGACTTCGGGATGGTCGTGCAGCAGCGTGAGGTCGGCGATCGCCTCGCCGCCGTCGGCGAGCATCACCGCCAGATCGGCGGCGATCCGGCCCGGTTCGTGGCCGGTGCCGCGCGGGCGGAGCCGACGCAGGGCGTCGCTGAAGGCCTGCGTGAGGCCGGTGGCGTCGGCGAAGCGGCCAGCAGGCGCGACCCGGCGTGGCTGACGACCCCGCGTCCGTCGGTGGAGACGACGAGCCGGGGCCGTGACCCGGTAGTGTGCACGTAGAAAGTGCCTTCCTGCTGGGCTGACGGAGACCTTAGACAAGCCTCATCGTCCCAGCTCAGAAGGCACTTTCGCGTTCCCGTTCATGATCCGGACACGGCCCCAAGTGAAACGCGCAGGCTAGCAGGCTGCCTGACGGCGCGCCGCGATCTGCTGTCATCGATGGCAGATCGCGAGGTGGATCCACTCGGGTCAGACTCATCGGATGCGGGGGTTTCGAGGCCGGGTCCAGCGCCTCATACCAGTGGCGCTGACCTTCCCCCGCCTGCCCGGCTGTGACTGTGCACCGTAGATGGCCAGAGTTTTCGCGCTACTTGGCCTACTCCGTGCTCCTCGGTTCCCGCTCACGCCGCGGTCTCCCGGCCTTCGTCGACACCAACGTGGTGCGAAGGCCTGAAAGATTTCCTTCCGTCGTGTCGATCTGTGGCTGCGCCGTTCGACCTGGGACTGAGAGGGTCGAGAGACGATCCCCGATCAAGGAGACTGACGATGGCGAAGTACATGCTGATCATGCGGGGCACGGACGAGTCCGTCGCGAAGATGATGGCCACGCCGTTCGAGGAGATGCTGGAGACGGTGGGCCGCTTCAACGACGAGCTGATCCGGGCGGGGGTGCTCGTCGCCGCGGAGGGTCTGGACGACCCGTCCCAGGGCGTGGTGGTCGACTTCAGTGAGTGGTGTGCATCGTGAAGTGGCAGGTCACGGGCCTGGTGTGATTCCGTATCCCGGTGCTCGTGCTGGTCACGCGCGGCAGTCTGCCGTGT
>NZ_JBFBFA010000070.1:0-18307 GCF_040683915.1 Kitasatospora sp. NPDC093102
CTCCCCGCTGGCTGCCCACAGCCGGCCACCCCGACACCACGGCCACCCAAACGCTGCTGGTCATCGAGCTACAGACCGGTTCACCACCACGCTCTGAACAGCAGTCCCAGATTCTGCAAGTCCAGTGGTCAACACATGATCAATTGACAAGATCTTTCAAAACCGCCGGGACGGAGCACCCGGGCGCGGACCGCCTTGCGTATGCGGGCGTTCACGCTCTCGATCGCGTTGGTCGTGCAGACGACCCGGCGGATCTCCGCGTCGAACTGGAGGAATGGCACGAACTCGGCCCAGGCGTTCGACCAGAGCCGAACGATCGCCGGATACTTGGCGCCCCATTCCTCCTGGAACTCCAGGAAGCGCTCCTCGGCGGCATCGGCGGTCGCTGCGGTGTAGATCGGCTTGAGCGCGCGGGAGATCTTTTCCCAGTCCTGGCGGGCCGCGTATCGAAACGATGCCCGCATGAGGTGAAGCTGTCAAAGAACAACATGGTGGTCTTCGGAGTCGTGGGCGTGTGTCGACGCCAGGAGATCGGCTGCGTTGGCGTATCGGCGTTCGGCGGGAGTGATGACCAGGCCGTGGTCGTCGAGAACGGGTAGGACGTCGTTGATCGCATTCCACAGGGTGCTGCGGCAGACACCGAACAGTTCGGCGAGGGTGTCGAGGCTGCAGATGCGGCGCCGGTAGAGGATCGTGGCGAGGATCCGGTCGCCGTCGGTGATTTTCTGCCGGAACACGCCGCCGCGAGTGCCGGGACGGCGGTCGCCGCCACGGTGGCGATATCGACGCTTCTCGATCGCGGCCGCGTAGGGCACGATCAGTTCTTCGAGCAGGCCGTGCAAGGCTTCGCGGGTCATGCCGGTCAGTGCCGGGGTGGTGAGCGCATGGCGACTCGGTTCCATCGGGTGCTGGTCCGGGTCGGCCTGGGTGATGAAGGCGCGCAGATCCCGGGCGTGGGTGAAGTAGCGGACGACAGTCGGCGCGATGGTGATCTTGTGCTCGTCCAGGAGCTGTCGGGTGGCCTTGATGGCCTGGCCGATGGTGACCGGGTTGATTCCGAGCAGGTCGCACAACACCTTCTGCGAGCAGACCTGTCGCAGGTAGACCACAGTGACCAGGACCTCGTCCGCGCTGGAGAGCAGGGATCGGTTGCGGCCGGTCGTGGCGACTCGCCTGCCGCCGCGCAGGACGTAGCGCCGCTGCTCGCGCCGGGCCTCCTGGCCGGAGGCGAGCCGGGCCCGCAGCGCGTCCAGTTCGGTGCCGGTCATACCGGTCAGGCGGAGGTCGGCCAGCATCCGCAGGGTCTGCGTGCGGGCAGCGGCGCGCTCGTCGGCACTCTGCGGTGGTTGGGCGGGGTTGTCGCCGGCGGTAGGCGCGAGGCTGTAGTTCCACTTCCCGTGCTGGTCGTGGGCGGTGATCGGCAGAGCCTGCAGTTGTTCGCGGCTGACCTGGATGCCGGTCGGGTAGGAGCCGGTGTCGAGCGCGGCCTCGACACGCAGCCCGGCCCGGGTCCGTGTCGCGGCGATGGTGTTGACGACGACCTCGTGGCTGGTCAGCGGCCTGCTGCGCCAGTTCATGGTGATGTGCGAGAAGAGCCGGTGCTCGATTTTGTTCCATTTACTTGTTCCCGCAGGAAAGTGGCAGACCGTGATCGTGAGTCCGGATTCGGCGGCGAATGCTGCCAGTTCGGCCTTCCACAGCCGGTAGCGGTAGCTGTTCGAGCCGCCCGCGTCCGCGGTGATCAGCAGCCGTGTCGCGGTCGGATAGTCGAGCGAGCCGCGTGCCTGCCACCAGCGGCGGATCGAGGCGACCGCGAACGCGGAGGTGTCGTGGTCGACACCGACGTTCACCCAGCCGGTGTTCGCGGTCATGTCGTAAATCCCGTACGGGACCGCTGTCTCCACGTGCGGGCCCGCGAAAAAGCTGTGGTCCTCGACCTGGACCGGGTCGCCTTTGGGCCGCCACTCCTGCCCGGCCATCGGCAGCAGTCCCACCTGCTCCTTCTTCTTCGAATCGACACTGATCACCGGCTCGCCCACAGCCTGGTGCTCTTTGACCTGCTCGTTGATGTAGCGGAACTGCGCGTCGCGGTCTGGGTGTTGCTCGCCTTCCAGGGTCTTGGCGGTGCCCTGCAGGCTGAACCCGTTCTCCTTCAGCAGTCGCCCCACCGTGGGCGCGGTCACCCGGTGTCCTTGCCAGGACAGCTCGGCGGCCAGGTGCCGTAACGACTTCGTCGTCCAGCGCAACGGCGACATCGGATCCCCGCGCTCGTCCGGCTCGACCAACCCCAGCAGGGCGGGGACCAGGGACGAGTCGACGGCTTCGGCCCGCAACCGCCCGCCACCGGGGCGACGGACTCGCCCCTCGGACAGCGGCTCAGCACCGTCTTCGAGTTCGAATACGCCCCTGCGGACGGTGGTCTCGCTAACTCTGGCGGTCCGCGCGACCAGGCGCACGCCCCCATGGCCGAGCAGACGGGCCTCGGTCGCCATGGCCAGGCGTCGCTGACGCTCATTCAAGTGCGGTAGCAGGACCTCGAAGCGCTGGGCGAGCTGCAGGCGGGCCTCGTCAGATATGCGCATACCACATCAACGACACAGTTCCCGGGAAGCAACGTGTTGTTCCCTTACGGCTTCAGGTGGACCACGCAGGTCTGGGTGATGGCCTGCGGCCAGACCGCCGAGATGGCGTCCGGCAGGCCCTTGAGCCCGTCGCAGACGACCATGCACACGTCTTCGATGCCGCGGTTCTTGATCTCGGTCAGGACCTGGAGCCAGTACTTGGCGCCCTCCCCGCCGTCGCCGGCCCACAGTCCGAGGATCTCGCGGGTGCCGTCCACCGTCACCGCGAGGGCGACGTAGATCGGTCGGTTGGCGACCTGCCCGTCGCGGACCTTCACGTGGATGCAGTCGATGAAGACCACCGGGTAGATCGCGTCGAGCGGGCGGTTCTGCCATTCGGACATCCCGTCCATGACCTTGTCGGTGATGGTGGAGATGGTCGACTTGGACACGCTCGCCCCGTAGACCTCGGCCAGATGCGCGGAGATGTCACCGTGCGTCAGTCCCCTTGCGGACAGGGACAGCACCATCTCGTCGACGCCGGTCAACCGTCGTTGGCGCTTCTTGACGATCTGCGGCTCGAAGCTGCCCTCACGGTCGCGGGGCACCTCGATCTCGACTGGTCCGACGTCCGTCAGCACGGTTTTGGAGCGGACGCCGTTACGGCTGTTGCCGCTGCCCGCGCCGGCCCGATCGTGCTTCTCGTATCCGAGGTGGTCGGTGATCTCGCCCTCCAGGGCGGACTCCAGCACCCGCTTGGTCAGCTGCTGCAGCAGTCCGCCCTCACCGGTCAACTGGAGCCCGCTCGCGCGAGCCCGGTCGACCAGCTGCCCGATCAACTGATCGTCCAGCAGGTCCGCCGACAGCTCGACCGGCCGAACCTCTTCAACCGCCTCAACCGAGGCAGTCACGTCGCTCATCAGGTGCTCTTCCTTGATCGGGAGATACACCGGTCACCGTACAGACCCGTCAGTGCCCGTCTGCTTCACAACAGGCCTCGTTGAGGCCAGGTTGTCCGCGACCCCCTGGTGCGATACCGACACGCCGCACGGCAACACCCGATCGAAGGCAAACCACCGCTGTGGTGTTTCACCACACGCCGAACCCCGGCACCATCGCCCCACCATCGACCTGGACATTCGGCCCGGGACGTTCACCGGCCACGCCCCGCACACGATGTCGAGTAGACGAAGACCGCTCGAGCAAGCAACCATGCCCCAGTGAGCAGCATCATCACGTTCTTCCTCGCACCGAGCCACGAAGCCGCGGCCGCGGTCGTCGAACACGGCCCCGACGGGATCTTCGAATCCCGGACGTGGGGCAACTTCGATCCCGAGGAGGCCATGATCGAGTGGGAGAGCTTCCTGACCGGCCGGAGCTTCGACGAGCTCCTCGATGATGGCGAGCCCGAAACCGTCGCCGACCCCGATGACGGCCACGGGCCCGTCGTCCTCGCCGCCTCCCGCACGCTTCAGGAAGCACTCGCCGGCACCGATCGTTCCCGCCTCGTCCAGACCAGTCGGCTCTGGGTAGAGAAGCAGGCACCAGAAGGCAAGAAGATCGACCAGGAGATCGCCGAGGAAGTCCTTAACTCCCTCGCCCGACTGGCACGCGGCATCCACGGACACGACGACCGCCTGTACTGCTGGACAGCCTGACACCCTCGGAGCGGTGTTCCGGCCGCGGGAGCCATGCACCGGCCCCGTGATAACGATCGGCGTCAGCTTTTCACCGCGATACGGCGGAACGCTTCACCACCGTCCCGGCCCCACCCCTTCACCACACCCCACCCCGAAACAGCCCGCCACCAGCCACAACACACCACCCCGAGCCGGTGAACAACCACGCCGAACCCCAGTGAAAACCACACGCCGATCATCACCACCCCAGCGAGCTGGCGGCTGAAGGGAATCTGACGTACCAGCACTGAAAACAGCCTGCCGCCTAACACACATCCAACGTAGTATCGGGGGCGCTGGCAGGCCGGTGTCCGGCAGGACTGGACGCCGTGGCCCGCTTGGCCAACCACAGAGGGGGAATTTTGATGATCCGTCGCTATGCCATCATCGCCGCAGCCACGGTGCTGGCCACCATCGCAGCATCCGCCGAGGCGTTCGCGGGCACCATTGGCAACTGCCCGTGACCTGAGCATCTGCGGGCCGGTTCCTTCCCAGAGCTGGCCCGCAGTGCTGTGTGGTCAGCAGGTGAGCGTTTCTGAACCCCCGGCACCAGCAGAGCCGGTAGCTTGGTCGCAGGGCCGGTGTCCGGCAGGACTGGACGCCGTGGCCCGCTTGGCCAACCACAGAGGGGGAATTTTGATGATCCGTCGCTATGCCATCATCGCCGCAGCCACGGTGCTGGCCACCATCGCAGCATCCGCTGAGGCGTTCGCGGGCGCCGTTGGCAACTGCCCGTGACGTGAGCATCTGCGGGCCGGTTCCTTCCCGGAGCTGGCCCGCAGTGCTGTGCGCGCGGTCAGCAGGTAAGCGAGCTGCGCGGCTCCGCGCGGGTTTCGGGGGCTACGGCTGCTGAATTCGGGCGCCCCGGATCACGGTCAGGGCCTCCTGCGGCGTTCGCGGACAGCCGTTTCGTCGTCGGCCCACCGGACCGCGGACGGGCTGCTCGGCTGGGTGCCAGTCCTGTAGTGGGCGATCTCGCGGCAGTACGCGTGGTCACCACCGGCACCGAGGTCGGCCAGGCGGTCGAACGCTTCCCGGGCTTCGGCTTCTTCTCCGCGGACGGCATGACGGCCGGGCTACGCGAGGCGATGGACGACGTCCGACGCTCCGTGGCAGTGCTCGCCGCCCGAGTCCGTGACGCGCACGTCGCCCGCTCCCGGCCGCGATCCACGGGGCCGTCGCCGCTGGCACCGGCCCGTCTCGCACGCGAGACACCGACCCAGCCGCCGCGGCCGCACCTCGGCCCACCGCAGCTGGAAGGGCTGGGACAGGACCGCGGTGACGGCCCGCCGTTCTCCTCCGGGCCCGTCGCTGCCACAGGTCAGCCGCACCTCCGGGTAGCCAGTGGTGTCTGCCGGTTCCAGCGACGTCTCCGGCGGTCCACCGGCCTCGGCGGAGAACGGCTGAACGACCACGGACGTCCCTCTGCTCCTGTGCGGTGAACTGGTCATACGGCTGGCTGGCGGCTCCTCATCGGAGCCCCTTCTCCATGGGCAGCAGCATGACGGCGGCCGCTCACTGATCGGGGCCGCGCGCGGTGCTCACCGCGACCCCGCCCCGGGGGGTGGCCGACCCTTCGGGTTCCGGGAGCACATCGGGGCCCGCCGGAAACCACGACGTGGATTGCTTGCCGTACACCCCGAGACCTCCGAGCCTGACACCAAGTAGACATCAGGCGGCATGCATACCAACCAGTCTTGTGATGTATCACTGGCCGCCGGAAACTCGCCCATACGGTCGCGCCCGCCCGCTGGCTCCGCTCCCGGGCGCGCCGTGGGCGAGCACACGACGCGGGCGACCGCGAGGGAAACCCCTCGGCCATGGTCTGCCGAATAGGCGGTCCAGTCGGTCGGCGACATGACCCGTCTGCCGACCGAGGAGGGCTGGCTCTACCTGGCCACCGCGAACCTCCGGCCGGACCAGCGCGCAGTTCGCTGCGATCGTCGCGCCCCAGTCGTGCCCGACGATCGCCGCGGACCGCTCCCCCAGGGCGTGCACCACCGCTGCGGCGTCCTCGGCCAGTCCGGGCATCCGGTACCCGGCCACGGCCTGGAGCCGGGAGGAACGGCCGTACCCGCGGACGTCTACCGCGACCGCCCGGTATCCGGCGGCGGCCAGCGCCGGCGGTTGGTGACGCCAGGAGTACCAGGACTCGGGGATGCCGTGCACGAGCAGCACCAGCGGCCCGCTGCCCTGCTCCACCAGGTGGATACGCCCCGCCGGAGCATGGACCAGCCGGTGCGTGTAAATCCGCCGCCTGCTGCGACACGAACCCTCCGAGGCTGTTGATCCGTGTGCGCCGGGCCGGCGTGGTGGCACCGAACTACGGCTACGGACCGATCCTGTCGTGCCCACCGCGACTGCAGCCGGCTTTGTTGCCGGTTCGGCAAACCCTGTCAGCGCCCATGGCCGGCGTCGGAGTCCGGCCGGTCCAGTGATGGCGCGGCCTCAGCCGGCCCCCGGCGCCAGTGCGGCCGCCAGGGCCTCCCGCGACCTCGACCGTGCCGCTCAGCGGGTGGACGGGCGGGAGTCGGTGGCCACCCTCCGGAGCACGTCCGTCAGCCCCGCGAGGTCCTGGCCAGCGAAGTGGTCGACGAGATTCCGGCGCACGCTGACCAGGAACGCCGGCCAGGCCTGCTCCAGACGCGCGAATCCGGCGTCGGTGAGGATGGCGTTCCAACCGCGCCCGTCCCCGGCGCACTTGGCGCGCTCGGCCCAGCCCTGCTTCTCCAGCCGACTGACGACCCGAGTCATCCCGCTGAGGGACAGACTGCAGGCAGCGGCGAGTTCGTTCATCCGCATCAGCCTCTCCGGGGCCTCGGAGAGGTGCATCAGGGGCGTGTACTCGGAGAGCGGCAGTCCTGCCTCGCGAACGATGTCGGCGTCGACCGCGCGCGGCAGCGCCAGCATGACGCGGCTCAGCTCGCGGACGAACGCCTCCTCGGTGGGGTCGAGCGACTGCGGCGGCTGGTCAGTAGTGGCCATTCCCCCACCTTAGCTCCTTGACGCGTCAAGGAATCACCCCCCAACTCCTTGACGCATCAAGCACATCGGGTATGTACTTCACCCGTCAAGGATTTTGCTTGACGTGACAAGTACCGGACTCGGGGGTGCCCTCAGCGGCTCCGGGTGACCCAGGAATGCTCAGGAAGGACGGACGCACGGCCATGACCATGACCAGGATCGCCATCATCCTCGGAAGCACCCGCCCCGGACGCAACGGCGAGGCCGTCGCCCGCTGGGTGCACGAGAACGCCACCCGCCGCACCGACGCACAGTTCGAACTCGTCGACCTGCAGGACCACGAACTCCCGCTGTTCGACGAGCCCCTCCCGCCCTCCTTCGGGCGCTACACCAAGCCGCACACCCAGGCCTGGGCGGAACGGATCGCGAGCTTCGACGGCTTCGTGATCGTCACCCCCGAGTACAACCACTCGGCGCCCGCGGCACTGAAGAACGCCCTCGACTTCCTCCATGCCGAGTGGGCCAACAAGGCCGTCGGCTTCGTCAGTTACGGCTCCACCGGTGGCACCCGCGCCGTCGAACACCTTCGCCTCGTCGTCGGCGAGCTCCAGATGGCGGACGTGCGCTCCCAGGTCGCCCTCTCCCTCTTCACCGACTTCGAGGAGTTCAGCACCTTCAAGCCGGCCGCCGCGCAGCTCGACACCCTCACCTCCGTCCTCGACCAGGTCATCGCCTGGGCCGACGCCCTCGCCCCGCTGCGCACGGTGTCCGACACCGACGCGTCCTCCCACCCCTCCCCCGAGCAGGTCGCCGCCGCGTTCTACGGCAGCTACAACGGGGACCTGGCCGACGGGTTCGAGCGGTACATCGCGAAGGACCTGGTCCTCCACGGCTTCGACGGCCCTGACGAGCGCTCGGCCTGGCTCGCGGGCGACCTCGAACTGAAGGCGTCGCTCACCGGCTACCGGCTGGACGTCCTCGACCACATCGCACAGGGGGACAAGGTCGTCACGCGCTGGGTCATCAACGGCGTCCACACGGGGACGATCCTCGGCATCCCGCCGTCCGGCCGCGAGGTCCGGCTCAGCGGCATCTCCATCGACCGAGTAGTGGACGGCCAGTCCGTCGAGCACTGGTCAGAGGGGAACTTCGGCCGGTTCCTGGACCTGCTGCGCGGCGAAGCAACCGCGAACATCCGTTAGCAGAACGTGAATTGACTAACACTACAGAAGGGGGCAGGACATGGGGCAGCACAGCGGCTGGCGCGGCCCGGCCGGCGAAGCGAAGGACCTCGTGCGGGCGTTCTACGAGAGTTACGCCCACCGGGACCTGCCGAGGTCCTTCGAGCGATACATCCACCCGGACGCCGTCATGCACGTCCCGGGCTTCGACCGCGACTCCTGGCTGGAGTTCGACAGCGGCCTGGTGGCAGCCTTCGACGATCTCGCCATCACGGTGTTCGACCAGGTCGCCGAGGGCGACAAGGTGGCGACTCGCTGGCTCCTCGGTGGACACCACACCGGCCGGTTGCTCGACATTCCCCCGTCCGGCCGGTACGCCTCCTTCACGGCGACGACGGTCGACCGGGTGGAGGACGGGAAGATCATCGAGCACTGGGCCGACGCGGACTTCACGGCCTTCCTCCAGGAGCTGGCGGCGCGGCAGCAGCCGTAGCGGTGCCGAGCGCCGCCGGGCATCGCCGGGGCCTGCCCCGCCGGGTCGTGTCGTGCTGGGCCCTCCTGCCCGGGGCGGTGTCCGGGCGCCCCTTGCCCGTCCACCGCTCCTGGACCAGCATGTGTCGAAGCATCCGGCAGGCCGAACAAGAGGACTCTTCCCATGCGCGAGGAGAGAGAGTTTCAGGCTCAGCCCGGCCAGACGGCGCGGCGCTCCGTCCCCGCCGGGCCCGGCCCCACCGTGACCGACCGCGCCACCGGTCGCGCCCCGGGCCGGCTGACCCCCGGGGCCGCCCGGGCCTTGCAGGCGACAGTCGGCAACACGGTTGTGGCACGGATGGTCGCCAAGGAGGCGCGCGCACGAAGGCGTGTCCGCGCACGGCACTTCCGGCGCCGTTCAGCGCTCCCCTGCCGAAGAGCAGGCCCCCGCGAGGCCGGTCAGTCCACCGTTGCCCTTGCCGGCCGCCGGCACACCGGAAACCGCTGAGGCGCGTGAACTCGGTGTGGCACTCACGGAAGCCGCCGCCGCGAAGATCGAGACCCTCCTCGCACAGGAAGGCGAGGAGGGTCTCGCACTGCGCTTCTTCGTGAGCGGCGGTGGCGCCAGCGGCCCCCAGTACGGGCTCACCCTTGACAACCAGCAGGACGGCGACGTCGTCAAGGTCTGCCACGGCGTCCAGGTCGTCGTCGACAGCATGTCCGCGGGCTATATCGAGGGCACCGTCATCGACTACAGGACCGGGGACGGGGGTGAGGGCTTCGTCGTCGACAACCCGAACACCCGTAACTCCTAGGCTCCCTCGCAGAACGACTGGCGACGCGAGCTGCGGTTCGGGTGCCGCGTCCAACTCGGTCGTGCGTGACGGAGCGTTCCGCACCCTGCACACCCAGATCCGCCGGCGACCCCGGAGTATGGCCTTCGGAGACTCAACTGCGCCTGGGATCAAGCTCTTTCGAGAACGGGAGGCACAGGGTGACGGCGGCGAGGGCTGCGGCCAGAGCGATGCCGGCGGCGAGCAGCAGCGCCTGGTGGTAGCCGTGGTGGAGCAGCGGTGCGACGACCGGCGGGCCGAGGAGCTGGCCGACCGAGTAACCGCCGGTCAGTAGCGCGACCGAGCGCGGCTGGCGCATCCGGGCACCTGTGGCGAGGGCCAGTGCGCTGACGCCGATGAACGTTCCACCGAAGAGCAGTGCCGAGAGCAGTGCGGGGGCCACCGAGCCGGTGAGGGCCGGCAGGGCGATGCCGACCGCCTGGACGACGAGTGCGGTGACCAGCAGGGCGGGATGGGACCAGCGGCGTGCCAGGCGGGCCCAGAGCGCCGAGGACGGTACGGCCGCCAGGCCGACCAGGATCCAGGCGCTGCTGCCGGCCCAGCCCGGGGCGCTCTGGTCGATCGCGAAGACGAGGAAGGTGCCGGCGATGATGTAGCCGATGCCCTCCAGGGTGTAGGCGGTGAGGAGGACGGTGAATCGGCGGTGCGTTCCCGCCGTAGCGTCACCGGCTTCATTCCGTGGGACCGGAGCCGGGACCGGGGCCGGGCGCAGGTTCCATGAGGCGGCGGCGCACACGGCGGTGAGGCCGGCTGCCGCCCACCAGGCGGTGCGCCAGTCCGCCATGGAGCGCAGCACCAGAACGAGCAGGCCGGAAAGCGCGATGCCGGCGCCGATGCCCTGCGAGGCACCGGTGATGACGGCGACCTTCTGGCCCAGGATTTGCGCGCTCATGACATACCTCCGGGATGCGGCCGAACGTCGGCTCGGTGGCGGGGTGGGATGCCTCGACCTCGGCAGCGGCCGCCGGTCGATGCCTCGACAGTAGGAGGCACGGGCCGGGGCGGGCAACGCCGAACCGGCCCGTCCCCGGGACCGGCTTCCTCTCTGGTGCGAGGCCCAGCCTTCCAACCCTGGTCAGCGGCTTCGAGGTGACCGTTCCGGCAGATCGTCAGGCGGCCAGTAGCCCGGTCGAGAGCCGCCACAGGCGGGCGGCCTTGTCCGGGTCGAGCGCGTACTCGGCGATGCCGCGCCGCACACCTGGCCGGTGGGGGACGGCTTCCCGGCAATCCTCGAAGTAGCGGCCCGTCACTCCTTCGACGAGGGGCGAGCCGGCGAGCAGCGCGGAGGTGGCTGCACCCTGTTCGGCGTTCTTCCAGGACACGTCCGTGCTGTTCGCCTCGAAGGAGGCGGGGGCGGATTCCAGGCCGCCGCCCATGTGGCGGGCCAGGCCGGTGCCAGGGATCCGGCCGGGGTTCAGCGCGTTGACGGCGATCCGGTCGGGAGCCCAGCGCCTGGCGGCCTCGACGGCGAAGAGCACGTTGGCGGTCTTGGACTGGGCGTAGGCGGCCCACGGATCGTACGGGCGACGCAGGAAGTGGGGGTCGTCGAAGAGGACGCCGCCGTTGAGGTGGCCGACCGAGCTGACCGACACCACCCGGGCGCCGCCGGCGGCGGCCAGCGCGGCGTGCAGGCCGGTGGCCAGGGCGAAGTGGCCGAGGTGGTTGGTGGCGAACTGCAACTCCCAGCCCTCCGGAGTCCGCAGTTCGGGGGTGGCCATGACGCCCGCATTATTCACCAGGACGTGAAGCGCGCCCTGCCAGGAGGCCGCGAACCGCGCGACGGACCCTCGGTCCGCCAGGTCGAGTGCGGCGACCAGGATACGGCGGTTGCCGGTGGTGTCCGTGATCTGCCGGGCGGCGGCGAGGCCGGCCCGGGTGTCGCGCACAGCCAGGGTCACCTCGGCACCGCTCGCGGCCAGCGCGCGGGCGGTCTCCAGCCCGATGCCGGAGGCACCCCCGGTGACGACGGCGCGCCGACCGGTGAGATCGACGCCGCCCAGGACATCCCTGGCGGTCGACGCCGCTCCGAATGGGGTGGTGATCAGTGCGTTGCCGGTCATCGGGATTCCTCCGGATCGCGGTGGGGCTGGATGCCGTCCAGCCAAGCACCGGCCAGGGCGGGCCGAGGCGCCACAACGGGCACGGCACGTGCCGGGGTCCGGCAGTACCCCTCTCGGCGCCGGGGCGACGGCGCGGCGGCCGTACCGTGGAGAGCATGAGCGCGCACCCGCCCCAATCGGGCGACAACGGCGAACTGCGGGAGTTCCTGCGCACCCGCCGGGCCCGCCTCACACCCGCCGAGGCCGGGCTCGCCCCGTCCGCAACCGTGCGGCGGGTGCCGGGGCTGCGGCGCGAGGAGGTCGCCCAGCTGGCGGGGGTCAGCGTGGACTACTACGTGCGGCTGGAACGCGGCCGGCAGTCCAACGTCTCCGAAGCCGTGCTGGACTCCCTGGCCCGCGCCCTGCGGCTGACCGACGACGAGCGCGAGCACCTGTACGCCCTGGCCCGTCCCTCGCGCACCCACCGGCCCAGGCCCCTCACCCCGCAGCGGGTACGGCCGGCCGTGTACCGCATCCTCGACACCCTGACCGAGGTACCCGCCCTGGTCATCGGCCGCCGCACGGACGTACTGGCCGCCAACCAGCTGGCCCGCGCCCTGTACGTCGACTTCGAGGCCCTGCCGCGACGCGAGCGCAACATGGCCAGGTTCACCTTCCTGGACCCCAGGGCTCGCTCGCTCTACGCGGACTGGCAGGCCGTGGGCCGCGCCGCAGTGGCCGCGCTCCACCTCTCCGCAGGCCGACACCCGCACGATCCCCAACTGGCCGAACTGGTCAGCGAACTCTCCCTGCGCGACACGGACTTCCGCCGCTGGTGGGCCGAGCACGACGTCCGACGCCGGACGTACGGCGCCAAACACTTCCACCACCCGGTCGTCGGCGACCTCCGCCTCGACTACGAGGCCCTCGCCGTCACCGGCGACGACGAACAGACCCTCGGCATCTACACCGCCGAACCCGAATCCCCGTCCGCCGACGCGCTACGCCTGCTGGCGGCCTGGACAGCGCAACCGTCTCTTCCGGGCCCGCCCGACACCCGGGCTTCGACACCGTCCTGACCGCACGCCGGAGACGGAGGACTCGGAGTCCGGGTGACAAGCGGGCAGCCCGGACGTCCATGTCTCCACCCGGTCGGTCAACGTACGCATTCGGGCCAACCAACGGCCGGGGGATGCCGTGGCGGCGTTCGAACGCGGCGGCGAAGGGGAAGTCTGACGCGTGCCCCAGCGAGTGCGCGACCGAGGGAGTCGGTGCCGCCGACGCGTCGGGCCACTGCCGTCCGCCTCCGCGGGTTCAATCCACTCGACACGGCCAGCAGGTGATCATCTGGTCGGCGACGGTGTGGAGCGCTTCGCGCGGCACACCCGAGGCGGCCTGGACGGCGAGCCCTTGGACGAGCGTGACCAGGAGCCGCGCGAAGGCCGAGGGGTCGGAGCCGGGAGGCAGGCCGTCGGCGGCGGAGAAGGACCTCAGCCGGTCGGCCAGGCACGTCACCCCGTCCTCCCGGAGCCTGGCCAGGTACTCGCGGACCTCGGCCGAGCGAGGACTCACGGCGAGCGCGCCCTGCACGACCAGGCAGCCGTGCGGGGTGCTCTCCCCGGCGACCGCCTCCACGGCGGAGTACAGGAACGTTCGCGCCAGGGCCTCGGCGGTCGGCTGGTCGAGGGCTGCCTGCAGATAGGCCCCAGGCCCGGCCATGTAGCGTTCGACGGCCTTCCGGAAGAGGGCCTCCTTGTCCCCGAACGCCGCGTAGATGCTGGGGGCGCTCATCCCCATGGCCGCCGTGAGCTCGGCCATGGCGGTGCCCTCGTAGCCCCGGGTCCAGAAGGTCAGCATGGCCGCTTCCAGCGCGAGTTCGGGGTCGTAGCCGCGAGGCCGACCACCCGGCATGAGCCTTCCCTTCTCCCGCCCACGGGCGTCTCGGCGGCCCCTGCGGAGAGCGGGACCCTCCCCCAGCCTATCGACGGTGCCGTTGACACGTCCCCACGGGCACGGAATAGTTTAGTAACGATCGTTAGGATACTCCGCTCAGCAACCAAGGAGAGGTCATGAGCCTGATCGATCCCTACGCGACGGACCCCCGGTACACCAGGCGCGGCGCGGTCTACGTGCCCTCCGGACAGGGGGAGACGGCCTGGGTGTTCGCCGACACCTACACCCTCAAGGTCGGCGGCCAGGAGACCAACGGGGCGCTGACGTTCCTGGAGGCGACGGTGCCGCCCGAGGGCGGGCCCGCGCCGCACGTCCACAACGACCACGACGAGGCGTTCTACGTGATCTCCGGGGAGCTGGAGTTCCTCAACGGCGACGAGACCGTGACCGCCGGGCCCGGCGGATTCTTCTTCGTCCCGCGCGGCACCCGGCACCGCTTCCGCAACCGCGGCTACCACGCGGCCAAGATGATCTTCTTCTTCACCCCGGGCGGCATGGAGGAACTGCTCCTCGCCGGCGCCACACCGGCCGAACCGGGAGTGGCGCCCCCCATCCGGGAGCTCAGCATCGGGGAGCCCCCGACCGAGCTGATGGAGCGCTACGCCACGGAGATCCTCCCCGACCCCAGCTAGAACCTCCGAGGCGACCCGGCCGCCCGCAACGCGATCCCGCGCGGCCCGGGCGGCCGAGCCCGGTCGGTGCCGTCCGGGCGGCACCGACCCTCCCCACGTCCGACGGCCAGTGCATCCCCGCAGGAGGACACGCATGCCCACCGAACCAGCAGCAACCGAATCGATCGAGCACGGCTTCGCCCGTGTCAACGGAGTCCGCCTGCACTACGTGAGCAGCGGTTCGGGCGAGCCGCTCGTGCTGCTCCCGGGCTGGCCCCGCACCTGGTGGCAGTACCGCACGATGATCCCCCTGCTCGCGCCGCACTTTCGGGTGATCGTCTGCGAGTACCGGGGAATGGGCGAGTCCCAGAAGCCCGATTCGGGGTACGACAAGGCCACCATGGCGCGCGACGTCCACGAGCTCGTCCGGCACCTGGGCCATGAACGGGTCTACGTCGCAGGTGAGGACGTCGGATCCTGGGTCGCCTACTTCTTCGCCGCCCAGTTCCCCGAGAGCACCGCCGCGCTGGCGATGTGGGAACCCGGGGCACCGACGAGCGAACTGGGAGACCTTCCCGCCCTGCCCGCACCGAACGGGTTGAACGCGTGGCACCTGGGCTTCAACCAGCTCGGCGAGCTTCCTGAGCGACTGCTCGCGGGCCGCTACCGGCCCCTCGTCGACTGGTCCGCCGATCTGCTCACCGCCTCCCCCGAGAGCATCGACGAGAAGAGCCGGGAGATCTACGCCCGCGCCTACGACTCCGTCGACGCGATCCGAGCGGTGGCCGGCTGGTACCGGACCCTCCGTGAAGACCTCCGGGTCGCGGCCGGCTTCCCCAAGCTGACCATGCCGGTTCTGGTACCCGGCGGCCGCTACCTCCCACTGTCCCGCGCCTCGAACGAAGGCCTGGCGACCGACATCCGGTTCGTCGAGATCCCCGACGCCGGCCACTTCCTCTCGGAGGAACAGCCGGAACTGCTGAGCCGCGAACTGACCGGCTTCTTCAAAGCTCGCGCAGACGCGACACCCGCCACGCCACCGTCCCCATCGGCCGGGAGCCCCACGGAGGCACACGGGTGACGGTCCGTCCCCGGCCGACTGACGGCGGACACCCGAGCCGCGGCACCAGAGCACGGCGCCTGCCGGCCCGGCTTGTCGGGTCCGGCGGCGGTCCCTCCGCGGGCACGCCTGGCGGAAGGGACCCCCGCTCCCCGCTGCTGGCGCCTACTCCCGCCCGGTGGCCGACCCGGCAGCGTACGGGTGTACGACGCTGCCGAAGTCGAACGGCGTGAACCAGTCTTCGACGCTCATCGGGGCGATTCCGAGAACCGCAGCGGCGGGGTCCTGGTCGATGCCGTCCATCGCCGGCTCATAGAGCAGTTCGTGGTCCAGGTCCTCGAACACATTCTCCCGGAACGAGACCAACGCGTCCTCGACGCCGTCGTCCAGCAGACCGTACAGGTCAAGAGTCGCCTCCGCTTCCGCAAGCAGGAGGCGCAGCAGCAGTTCCTCCGCGACGCAGCCGGGCTGCGTGAAACCCGGCCGGCTCAGGCGGCCCGTCAGCTCCACGGCCGTGACCAGGAGCTTGCGCGCGAACAGCGGCGTGTAGAAGTGAGCGAACTGCTCGGGCAGCCGGTCGAGTTGGAACATGACACCGTCACACTCGGCGACGTTGGGGTCGTTGCCGAGGCCTTCGACGTCCTCGAAGAGCTCGTCGATGAAAATGTCGATCGCGCAGACGAGCGCGCGCCGGCCCCGAGTTCCGCATCCTCGCGAGCCACGGTGAACTCCTCGTCCACCTCCTCGTCGCCGTCCAGGTCCTCCGCGGTAAATCGGCTCTCGCGCGGCGCCACCCCCTGGTCCTGCCGGGGGTGGGCCGCCGGAGAAACGCCCGGCTGCCTCGGCAGCTCAAGACCGAAGACCGCGTCACCCTGATCGACGGCCTGCTCGCCGCCGCAGTGCTGGTCGGCCGGAAACCCTCTTCGATGTCAGGTGAACCGAACCTCGCTCACGTCGATGGAGACCATGGTCTGGTCGAGGGTTGGACGGTGGTCGGCGTCGCGACGGTAGGCCCGGCGTCTGGTGGGGAGGAAGATGCCGTCGGCCTCCACAATGTCGTAGACGTACTGTGCCGCGGCGAACCCGCCCGCGATGTCGACGTGATAGTCGTGCCGGCGCAGGAGGTGGTCGGGGCCGAAGTAGAAGTCCTGCTCGGTGCTGTGGCTGGCGATGTGGGGCGGGAAGGTGGCGCGCAGTCCCCGCCAGAGTTCGTTTCCCTCCCGCCACGGTTCGATTTCGGTGACGGTGACGCCGGGCATGGACAGCAGGAAGGGGGTGGTGAGGTAGGTCCACAGTGCGTAGCCGTTGAAGTAGGCGCGGTCCAGTGGGTCCCAGGGTGTGTTGAGGTCGTGGCCGGCGAAGGACTTGCGCGGTTCGTGGCGTTCGGCCACGACGCGTCCGTCGAGTTTTTCGATGCCGATGCGGTCGGCCGTGAAGTCGGTCTTCTGGTCGGGCGCGCCGAACGGCCGCACGGAGGCGTGCTGCTCGTGCAGCCAGACGGTCATCTCCCGGGGGGTGGGGTCCTGCGGTACGCCCTTGATGGCGAACATGTCGCCACCGCTGACGAGGGTGGCGCGGACCATGCTCAGTGCATTCCAGCGGTCGAGGCCACCATGAGCCTTGAGGACCTTTGCGAGCAGTGTGTTCATGTCGGTTTCCTGGTCGGTCGTGCCGGAGGGCAGTACGTGGAGGGCGCCTCAACGCCGGTGCGCGAGGGCCGATTCGGGAACGCCCCGCCTGGCCCGGTGGTGCACGGTGGCCCCGGCGAGCAGGCTCAGTGCCAGGGTCGCTCCGGCGAGGAGGATCCCGGTGAGAGCCGGGCCTTCGGGGATTGCGGACGCGTGGATCCAGCGGATCACGAAATTGGTGCTTGCCGTCACGGGGAAGATGAAGATCCACAGGCCCGGATGGAACGAGGCCTGGCGCAGCTCCGGGAGGAGGAAGGCAACGAGGAGGACGGTGAAGAGCAGGATGCCGGCGAAGCCGTAGCCGACGGCGTCGAAGACGCCCTTGTGGGCTGCGGTCCAGGCGATGCCGCCGGTCGCCGGCGGAATGGTCAGGACGGTGAGGGCCGGGCGGGCGGGCCTGGGCAGGGGGTCGCTGGTGACGAGGCTGCCGAGGATGACGGTGCCGAAGGCCAGCCAGTACAGCAGCCCCACCGCGAAGGCCGCGTCGGCGACACCGGGCAGCCTGAGCGCCGAGGCGGTGGCGCTCGCGACGAACGGTGCGGAGGGGACGGGCAGCAGATGCCCCGGGTGCAGCACGGTCGCGCTCAGGGCGCCCGTGCACCAGTGCGCCAGCAGACGCGCGGCGATCAGGGCGGCCACGGTGACGAACACCGCGTAGACCCAGCGTGCCTCTGCAATTCCGAACCGTGAGAAGTGGCCTGCGATCAGCATGCCGATGATGGGCACGTAGGCAAGGGTGAAGCCCTGGCCGGGATGACGCAGGTCGTGGTGAAGGTTGTGCCATCGGGCGCCGCCGTGACGCAGGTACTGAGTGGTGTGCATCGTGAAGTGGCAGGTCACGGGCCTGGTGTGATTCCGTGCCCCGGTGCTCGTGCTGGTCACGCGCGGCAGTCTGCCGTGTAGATCGTCGGGCAGGGAGGTCTTCGTGGGTTCTGGCCCGTTCCAGCCCGCGATGCTCCTACGCTCCCGGGCATGGTGGACCCCGAGGTACTGGAACGGATCGCCGCGCGCTGCGCGGAATTGGACGAGCTGGAAGAACAGCTGGTCAAGCAGTTGGACGAAGTGAAGGCCGAGCGGGAGGAACTCGCAGTCGCCGAGAGGGTCCTGACGCGGATGAGCGAGCGGACAGCTGGGGAACGGGCTGCCGTCGTACCGGCGTCAGCGCAGGTCGGCGGGCGTGCGATGCTTCTGGTCCCGCACCGCGGCGACAGCGTTGACGAGACCGCGCTGCCCGACGACTACCGCC
>NZ_JBFBFA010000071.1:0-18102 GCF_040683915.1 Kitasatospora sp. NPDC093102
AAAGGCGTCAGCTCCCGGCGTCTGCGACAGGAGTACGACAGCCACGTCCGCCGCTACCTGTGGGGCGGCCGCTTCTGGTCCGGCTCCTACTTCGCCGGATCGTGCGGTGGCGCGCCACTCACCGTTGTCCGTCAGTACATCGAGAACCAGCAGCGTCCGACCGCGTGACCACCCCAAGGCTCAGAAAGCTCCGGCGCTCCGCGCCTCCGGGACAAGGATGGCCTTCACCTCCGGCGTGAACGCCGGAGGTGAAGGCCAAGATCAAGGGTAGACCGGTTCGCCGTGGCGCGCCCGGAACCCGTGGACGAGCTCGGGGTCGTTGGTGACGAGGGTCTCCGGCACGCGGAACCCGGCGTTCTGGATGAGCTGCGCCTGGTAGGGCTTGGAGAGGTTCGAGGCCATCGCGGCCGCCCGGTTCATCACGCACCCGGGGGCGAGGTCGATCCACATGCTGAGGGCCGTGTGCCAGGACTGGCAGCGCTGCTCGACGGCCTCGCCCGCGTCGCGCAATTCGGGCAGGTGGTGCCAGTCCATCAGTCGCGCGTAGATGCCGGTCACGTCGGCGCAGTCGACGGTTGCGCCGTTCACGCCGAGCTGTCCGTGGATCCCGGTGCTGGTGACGTCGATCTCGAACGGCAGGTCGGCGAAGCGTCGTTGGTGGAGGACGGTGTACGGCAGGCCGAGGTCGTCGAGTGCGGCGGTGACCCTGGCGATCGGCGACTCGCTCGCAATGCCGCAGACGATGATCATCGGGAGCCCGCCGACGTCGTCAGGTGGTCGTGCAGGGTGTCGAGGAACGCGTCGCCGCCGAGGCGGAGGTCGGGCATCGGGTCCGCTCCCGCGAAGACCGCCCGGTCCCCGCCGTCGCGGCGGAGGTCGATCCCCAGCAGGTCGGTCCCGGCGAGCCGGGCGAGCCGGACGCACTCCTGCCCGTACTCGTTCCCGCCGAAGACGTGCCCGCCGAGCACCAGCACGCGGCCGTTACCGGGAGCCGGCGGTGAAGACCTCGACCCGGCCCGGGGCGACGGCCACCGCGTCCGAGGGACCGGCCGGTGGACCCGTGGAGAGCGAATTCAGCCCCCTGCGCGGGTGCCAGTACCCGAGATCCCGGGCCTGAGGGCCCATCGGGCAGAAGACGTGCAGCTCGCCCGGCCGCGTCGCGACGGCTGCGAACCCGCCCACCCCGGAACCCGCCCCGGAACCCACGCCGAGCACCCTGAGTGACACCCACTCTGGCTCGCCGGGCCCGCTGTCGGGGACGCGCGCACGCCGCAGCTCGCCGTCCGGGCCGAGCGCAACGACCTCAACCGGTCCACCCTCGAACGCCGTTGCGGCCAACCAGCCGAAATCCGACGCCCCCGGCAAGGACCAGGGCTGCCCGAACTCACGCCAGGTGCGCTCGCCACTCCTGGTGACGTCGAACACCATATGCCGCACGGCGCCGTCGCGGGCGCCGAGGAAGAGATCGAGTCTGCCGCGCCCTGACGAACAGACGGCCAGGGCCCGCGCCGAGTGATTCCGCATGGGTCGCGCCCCCAACAGGCGAACGACGGCGGCCGCCGGTGCCGGGACTGCCCACGGCCACCAACTCCCGGCCTTCCCAGGTTATGCCTCGTTCGCTCACGCCTCAACACGCATGAGCCCGCACACGGCAGGGCCGAGGACATCCGTCGCCACGGCAGCGGCACCGTCGTCGACGTGCCCGCCGGGACGCCGCTCGGCGCGCCGTTCACGGCACCGCTGCAGACCGGCCCGGCCGGCGTACCGCCGAAGGCCTGGTTAACGACCTCGCCACCGATCCTCTGCCCGTCCAGGACAGTCCCGGCCCGACGCAGCCGGTCCTCATCGACCAGGCACTGACAGAACCCCGCGGATCCGGCTGACACGTGTCGTCGGGCGCGAGGACGTCATCGGGTTGGCCACGAGACGTGTCAGTAGCCGCCCGATGCCGCCAGGCATCGAAGCGCACTGTCAGCGGCGGATGGCAGCATCGGGCGCATGACGAATACGACACCGTTCGACTGGCAGCCGTTCCTGGTCGGATGGAGCGGGGAGTGGTCGGATTCCCTGCCCGGCGACGGGACGCCGAGCACGGCGGACGAAGCCGCCCGGCTGGTTCGGTGGTTGGGGTTCCCGCCCGCGTCCGAGGAGCGGATCGCCGCCATGGAGGATCGCCTCGGACGACGGATGCCCCCGTCGTACCGGGAATTCCTCAAGGCCAGCGACGGGTGGCAGCACGCCGGCGGGTTCATCCGGCTGCTGGCGGGGACGACGGACGCGCGCTGGCACGACAACGAGTCCGGACTGGCGGACATGTTCGAGGAGTATCTGGACGACGACGCCGGACCCGCCGAACGGCGGGATGCGGACATCTGGCGGCGCGGGCTCCAGCTCGACGTCGAGTCCGACGCCACCTACGTCCTCCTGGATCCCGAGGACGTGGGTGACGACGGCGAGTGGGCCGTGTACACGTGGGCCGGCTGGCGGGCCGCGCCACCCGAGCGGTACGCGAACTTCGCCGAGTTCATGCGGAGCATGCACCAGGAGTTCCACAGCCTGCGGGCACGCCCGGCCGACGGGCAGCCAGAGTTCGCCAACGACACGACGCGAGAGCTGGACGCCCTGGTGGAGCAGGCCCGGCTGGAGGCGCTGCGCGGGAACTGGGAACGGGCCGAGCACGCGCTGGACGAGGCGAGGCAGTACGGCAGACCGCGGGCCGCCGGGTTGGGTGACCAGATACGCCGCCTGCTCGGACGGACCTCCATGGTGTACTTCGAGGACGTGGCGACCGACCCGCGGTACGCGCCCGAGCTGCTGCCGGCGCTGGTCGCCGAGCACGCGGCGCACTCGTACTGGGACGACTCCACGCTGATGTTCCACCTGCGGGGAGCGGGTGACGACGTGGTGTCGCTGGCCTACGCGATGCTGGAGCAGGTTCGCAACGGCACGTACCGGTACACGGCGGCCGGACCGTTCGGGGAAGCGGTCGAACAGGCGCGGGAGCTGGCGCGGTGGGGCGACACCGACGGGGCGTGGCGGACGCTGACAGACGCTCTGCCGGCTTGGCAGCCCCTGGGACCCGACCACCTGGCGCCGCTGGGTTGGGTGGCCGATCCCCTGCTCGGCCCCCTGCTGACCCCGGAACGAGGCCGCGAACTGCTGTCCACCCCGAGGGCCGGGCAGACAGGTGAGGCGCCGAGCCCGGCGGCCGGCCTCGACCCGGACAACCTGGCGTGGCTCGCGGACCGGGACCCCCACGACAACCTCACGTGCTACCGGTTCGTCCTGGTCGAAGGGGTGAACCCGGAGGACCTGCCCGAACGCCTCGCGGACGGGAACGAGGCAGCGCTGGACGATCCCATGACGTCCGACGAAGCGCGCCACCGGTCGTTCCGTGCACAGATGGTCTTTTCGTCATACGACGACAGAGCCCTCACGGCAATCGGCCGGGCCGGCACCCGTTGGAGCTTCGCCTTCGACGGCAACCCTGCGCACTTCGACCTGCAGCGGTTCGTCTCCCCGGCCGCGGCTGCCAGCGCGGGCACCCGCGCGGTGGTCGTGTGGAGCGGCCTGACGACCCGGCACGGGGAACCGTTCTTCCACCTTTCCGTAGCGCAGGACGGTGCCGAGCAGTACGCCTTCACATACGCGGACGGAGAGATACACCGGACCGGGGAGATACCACGGGCACTGGACCCGGACCGGTTCTTCGGCTCCCGTGAGGAGGGCCCCATGGCGGAACGGTCGCTCCTGGAGGCCGTGACCGGCGAGTTCGGTGTCCGACTGCCCCGCTACGCGATCACGAACGGACGGCTGCACACGTTCACCACCCGCTCATGGACGCGGCCGCCCGGGAAGGGGGAGACGTACGTCGTGACCGGGATGACCGGGGATGCGGCGCGCTGACGTGCCGAGACCTGCCTCGGGTCAACGGCGGCCGGAGCGGCCGGTAACCGTGTCGCCTCCGACCGCAACCGACTTCCACGGATACGAGGAGGACGCCTCGGCGAACGTCGAGCCCGTCTGCCACGGCAGAGGCGAGAAGCCCGAACAGAGCCCAGCTTGAGATCCGGTGTCGGCGGCAGGCGCTCGTGTCCCTGCTCGACGCCGATGGGAGAGGTATGAACACGCAAGTGGACTGGTCGGCAGTCCGGGAACGCGTCGTCGCGGTGGAGGAGGCCGACTGTCGGGCCCGTGGCCTCGAACGGTCGGGGCCGGCGGCCCCGGACCGGCACTCCAGCTCACCTCGCTGCGCCGGATCGACGGGACATGGGGATGGGTCTGGGACGACGACGAGGACCGTCCCTGGCTGCTGGACTCCAGCGGGCCGTTCGTCGAGACGGAGGACTGGGCCGACCGGCAGACGGCGACCCTTCGCGCCGCCGGGTACGAACCCACCACCCGGGACGAAGACGACGACTACCTGGACGACTACCGCAAGGCCTTCGGTGACGCCGGCGACGAGGCCTGGCATCTGGAACGCGGCCGGGGTGCGATCCACATCAGCGCCAACGGATGCGTGATGACCGGCTGGCTCATCGTCGTCGGCCCGCACAGCAGGGAACTCCGCGACCGGGCCTGTGCGGTCAACCCGCCCTTCGAGCCGTACGTCGACGCAAGGGGAAACCGCCACACCTTCCGCACCTGGTACCTCGAGTGGCTTGAGCGACGCGAGACGGCAACTCGGTGGCCGAGGGGGTGAGGGTGACCCTGGACGGCGGCCGTCGTGTCAGCGAGCCGGCAGCCATTCGGCTGCGCTGCGGCCACCGCCGCGGGGCGACACTCGCCTCTTACCGATCTGTGACACCGCCCCGTGTCAACGGGCCGCAGGTCCGATCGGACGCTAGCGTCGGCGACATGAGAATCCTGGTCACCGGCGGGACCGGCTTCATCGGCGCGTCCGTGGTACGTGCCCTGGTCGCCGCCGGGCATCAAGTGCGCGTCCTGGACGCCCTGCTGCCCGCGGTCCATCCAACCGAGAGGGCACCCGTGCTGCCTACGGGTGTCGACTTCCGGCGCGGGGACGTCCGGGATGCGGCGACCGTCGAGGAGGCACTCGCCGGGGTGGACGCGGTCTGTCACCAGGCGGCTATGGTCGGCCAGGGACTGGACCTCCAGGACGCACCGCAGTACGTCGGCTGCAACGACCTCGGCACGGCGGTGATACTGGCCGCGATGGCGCGGACCGGTGTCCGACGGCTGGTCCTGGCCGGATCCATGGTGGTCTACGGGGAAGGGCGCTACCACTGTGCGAAGCACGGCGAGGTGGCACCGGGGCCGAGGCGGCCCGCCGATCTGGACGCCGGACGGTTCGAGCCGCCCTGCCCGGTCTGCGGCGATCCCCTGCGGCCAGGCGTGGTCGCGGAGAGCGCCCCCGCCGACCCCCGCAGCGTCTACGCGGTGACCAAGCTCGCGCAGGAACACCTCTCCGCTGCCTGGGCACGTGCCTGCGACGGCAGCCTACTGACGCTGCGCTACCACAACGTGTACGGCCCCGGGATGCCGCGCGACACCCCGTATGCGGGGGTGGCATCGCTCTTCCGGTCGGCCCTCGCCCGGGGCGAGGCACCCCGGGTCTTCGAGGACGGCGGCCAGCGCCGGGACTTCGTCCACGTCGAAGACGTCGCCGCCGCCAATCTCGCGGCGCTGACGGCCGTGGGTGACCGGCCGCCGGGCAGCGTCCGGGCGTACAACGTGGGCAGCGGCGAGGTGCGCACCGTCGGTGAGATGGCGGCCGCGCTGGCCGCGGCCTACGGTGGCCCGCCACCGACGGTGACGGGCGAGTACCGGCTCGGCGACGTGCGGCACGTCACCGCCGACTCGAACCGGCTGCGCGCCGAGCTGAACTGGCTGCCGCGTGTCCCGTTCGACCGGGGCATGGCGGAGTTCGCCGCCGCACCGCTGCGGGTCTGAGGTCAGCTCCGGGCGGACGGCAGGGCGATCTCGAAGCAGCAGCCGCCCGCCACGTTGTGGACGCGGGCACGCCCGGCGTGGGCCTCGACGATGCCGCGAACGATGGCGAGGCCCAAGCCGGCCCCGCTGCTGCCGACCTCAGGCCTGTAGGACCGCTCGCCGGAATCGGCCGGTCTGGGCGTGCGGGCCGTGGTTCCACGCCAGCCGGTCTCGAAGACCCGGTTCAGGTCCTGGACGGGGATGCCTCCGCAGCCGTCGGTCACCGAGAGCACCACCTCGTCCGCCTCCCGCCGCGCGGAGACCGCGACCACGCCGTCCTGGGGGGTCGAGCGGATCGCGTTGACCAGAAGATTGCCCAGTACCCGGGTGATCTCGCGGCTGTCGACCTCGACCGGTTCGGGCTCCACCTGCCGGCCTTCGAGCCGGACGCCGCGCTGACGGGCCAACGCGTGGGCACCGGCCAGCGCGTCGTCGACCAGGTCGTAGACGGAGACCCGGGAGAGCGAGAGGGAGAGGGTGCCGGCCTGGATGCGGGAGAGTTCGAAGAGGTCGTCCACCATTCCGGTGAGCCGCTCGACTTCGGTGCGAATCCGCTGGAGGTAGCGGTCGGGCTCCTCGGCGACGCCGTCCTCCAGCGCCTCGGCCATGGCGCGCAGCCCGGCCAGAGGGGTGCGCAGGTCGTGGGAGATCCAGGCGACCAGCTCCCGCCGGGACTGTTCGAGGGACTGTTCGCGGGCCCGGGATTCGGCGAGCCGGGCGCTGGTGATGGAGAGTTCCTCGCTGAGCTGGGCCAGTTCGCGGCCCAGCGGGTGGAGGGGCGCGGTGAAGCCGGTGTCACTGCCGACGGTCCGGGCGGCCACCGTCAGGGCCCGGCTGCCGGCGACCACCTGTCGGCCCAGCAGCGCGGCGGTGCCCAGGGACACGACGGCGGCCATGGCGAGCACCGTTATCACGACACCGAGGTCGTGGGCGGAGAGGAACATGGCCTGAGCGACGGCGAAGGTGCCGGAGATGACCGCGAGCACGGTGACGACGGCGACGCAGAACAGTGAGAGCGCCATCGAGCGTCTCCGCAGGAGCCGGATGGCCGACCAGCCGAGCAGGCCCGCTCCGCCGGCACCGAGGGCGGCGAATAGAGCGATCAGCAGTAGGTCCTTCACGCGCGGCCCTCCCCGGCACCGGGCATCGGATCGTAGCGGTAACCCACGCCCCACACAGTGTTGATCATCCGGGGAGCGGCGGGATCGTCCTCGATCTTCTCGCGCAGGCGCCGCACGTGGACGGTGACGGTGGAGAGGTCGCCGAAGTCCCAGCCCCAGACACGGGCCATCAGCTCCTGGCGCGAGAACACCGTTTCGGGGTGCCGCAGGAGGAAGGCCAGCAGGTCGAACTCCCTTGCTGTCAGGGAAAGTTCTCTCCCGGAACGGCGAGCGCGACGGGCCGGCCCGTCGAGGGTGATGTCCCCGGAGCGGATGCGCCCGGCCGGGGCGCCGGTCGCCGGTGACCCCACGCGCGAGCGCCGCAGCACCGACTGGACCCGCAGGACGAGTTCGCGTGGGCTGAACGGCTTGGTGACGTAGTCGTCGGCGCCCAGTTCCAGGCCGAGGATGCGGTCGGCCTCGTCGCCCCTGGCAGTGAGCATCACGACCGGCAGCACCGCGCCGGTGTCCTGGCCGCGCAGCCGCCGCAGCACCTCCAGACCGTCGATGTCCGGCAGCATCAGGTCCAGGACCACGAGGTCGGGGTGGTGGGCGCGTGCGAGGGCGAGCCCCTGCGGGCCGTCGGAGGCGTGGTCAACGTGGTGGCCGGCTCGGGTGAGGTAGACGGCGACGACCTCGGCCACGGTCGGATCGTCGTCGATCACCAGGACGCGGCCGGCGGCCGACGGTCCGGCGATGGCGGAGGGCGCGTTCACGCCACCGAGGATAGGCGCCCCGCACCGGTGCGGACGCTGCCGCCGTCCCCCGTTCGACCTCCGTAAGATCCTGGGACCGGTCCGTGCACCGGCGCGGGCCCCCGATGGTGCCCCGGTGGGCCGTCGGCGCGACGTTCGGCTTCCGTAAGGCTGCGGCACCACCATCCTGGGCCGACACGCCCTTAGCGTGGCCGACGTGACCTCCGTTACCCCTCGTTCGTCCGGTGTCGACGTCGTCCTGCCCTGCCTCGACGAGGCCGAGGCGCTGCCCTGGGTGCTCGGGCGCATCCCACCCGGCTGGCGGGCGATCGTCGTGGACAACGGTTCGCGGGACGGCTCGGCCGAACTCGCCCGATCGCTCGGAGCGACCGTGGTCGAGGAGTTCCGGCGCGGATTCGGCGCCGCCTGTCACGCCGGGCTCCTCGCCGCCACCGCCGACCTGGTCTGTTTCCTGGACTGCGACGGCTCGCTCGACCCCGCCCAACTGCCCCGGGTCACGGCTCCGGTGACCGACGGCACGGCGGATCTGGTCCTCGGCCGCCGCCGGCCGGTGAGCGTGAGCGCCTGGCCCGTGCACGCACGGCTCGCCAACACCGTGCTGGCCCGCCGGCTGCGGGCGCGCACCGGCGCCCCGCTGCACGACCTGGGCCCGATGCGGGCCGCCCGACGGGAACGCCTGCTGGCGCTGGGCCTGGGCGACCGCCGCTCCGGATACCCGCTGGAGATGGTGCTCGCCGCCTCGGCCGCCGGGATGCGGATCATCGAGACGTCCGTCGACTACCGGCCGCGCGCGGGCCGGTCGAAGGTCACCGGCACGGTGCGCGGCACCCGGCAGGCGATCCGGGACATGCGGGCCGTGTTGGCCGCCCCGCCGCCCACCCTGCTGGTCATCGCCAAGTCGCCTGTGCCGGGCCGGGTGAAGACCCGGCTCATCCCGGCGTGCACGCCCCAGCAGGCGGCTGCGCTGGCCGAGGCCGCGCTCTCCGACACGCTGCACACCCTGGCCACCGTGCCGGCCGGGCGGCGCCTGCTGGTCCTGGACGGCGAACCGGGCCGCTGGCTGCCGCCGGGGTGGCAGGTGCTTCCACAAAGCGGCGGCGGACTGGACGCGCGGCTGGCGGCGGCCTTCGCCCACGCGGCCCGGCTGGCCCCGGAGGCGCCCGCGCTGCTGGTCGGCATGGACACTCCGCAGCTGAGCGCGGCCACCCTGGCCGAGCCGCTCTCACCGGTGGGCCGGGCCGGGGCGGACGCCTGGTACGGGCCCGCGTCCGACGGCGGGTTCTGGGCTCTCGGTCTGGCCCGGCCGACCGAGGACCTCGCCCGCCGGCTCCTCCTGGGGGTGCCGATGTCGACCCCGGACACGGGGCAGATGCTCCTGGACCGGCTCGGGACGGCTGGCCTGACGGTGCACACCCTGCCCGAAGCCACCGATGTGGACACCATCGAGGACGCCCGGCTGGTCGCCTCCCAGGCGCCGCGGAGCCGGTTCGCCGCCGGCCTGCGCTCGCTCCGGGCAGCTCCCGAGGTGGCGGGTTGACCGGCACCTCGACGGCGTGGATTGACGACCCGTTCGCCGACGCCGTCCGCACCGGACGCGGTCCGCTGTGGCTGCGCGACGACGACGGCCGCCGGATCCCGCTCGACATCGAGCGCTGGTGCGCACCCGCCGCCGGCGGCGACCACAGCCTGCTGATGCGCTGTTTCCACCTGTCCGCGCCGGTCGTGGACCTCGGCTGCGGGCCCGGTCGACTGGTCGCTGCGCTCCTCGCCGTGGGCGTCCCGGCGCTCGGCGTCGATGTCACACCGGCGGCCGTCGCCCGTACCCTGGGCCTCGGCGGCGCGGCCCTGTGCCGGTCGGTGTTCGACCGGCTTCCCGCCGAGGGCCGCTGGGGTGCGGCCCTGCTGGCGGACGGCAACCTCGGCATCGGCGGGAACCCGGAGGCCCTGCTGCGGCGTGCTGCCGAACTGATCGCGCCGGACGGGCTGCTGCTGGTGGAGGTCGAGCCGCGCGAGGTCGACGAGCGCGTCACCGTCCGGGTCGAGGGCCCGGACGGGCGGCTCGGCCCACCCTTCGCCTGGGCGCGCCTTGGTGCCAAGGCCGCCGTACGACGGGCCTGCGGCGCCGGGCTCGTCGAGGCGGAACGGTGGACCTCCCACGGCCGGCGCTTCCTCGCCCTGCACAGGTGCGCCGCGCCCGCCCGCTGAGACCGTCCGCCATGCCGACGGCGCCGATTCCGGGCGGCCGCAGCGCCACCCGTCGGCCGACCGGCGTCCCCCCTACGCTCTTCGCCCTGTTCACCCGCACTCGCGATTCGACCAGGAATGGCCGCGGACCCGCCAGGGTCGGCGGCCATTCCGTCAGAAGTCCGTCAGTTCTCGGCCCCCGCCACCACGGCCGCCCGCCCCGCACGGCGCTGACGCAGCAGCGGGACCAGGAGGACCACGCACAGGGCCGTCCCGTAGGCGAGCTGCTGCGCCACCTGGCCCGTCGCCAGGTAGAGCGCCTGCCCGGCGGCCGGGACGGCCAGCCACTCCCAGCGGCCGTCGAGAGCTACCAGCGCGACCACCAGGAGCCCGTACCACGGGTAGGAGGGCCCAACCAGCAGCAGCGCCGTGCCCGTCACCAGGAGCGCGCTGGCCCACGGCCGGCACCGGTCGCCCCGGCGGAGGACCCTGACCACCACGACCGCCAGGATGAGCGCCGCCGCCCACGGTGCGAGGCGGTCGGACAGCACCAGCCTCAGCAGTCCGAACCGGTCGATGTGCCCCTGTTCGTAGCCCTCCTCCTTCAGGTAGCCCGGCAGGTAGCCCAGGACCGAGGTGCCCGAGGCCACGACGTACGGGAGGTAGGACAGGGCGAAAGCGCCGAACGCGGATCCGACCAGCAGGACGTCCTTCCGAGAAGGGCGCCGGGCCGGCAGGCCCGAGAGCGCGCCGGGGAGGACGAGGGCCGGTAGCAGCTTGGTCGCGACCGCGCCGCCCAGGAGGAGCCCCCCTCGCACGGCCCTCCCGCGCGCCGCGCAGCCGAGCCCGGCGACCGTCAGCAGGGCTCCGAGCGTGTCCACGTGCGCATCGTTGACCGCCCACACGGCCACGCCGGGGAACCACCCCCACAGCGCGGCCCGCCACTGCTCCCGCCCCACCCTCAGCAGCAGGGCGGTCGTCGCCACCGCCAGCACCGCACCGCCGACCTGCACCCCGCGGACCCCGCCGCCGAACAGGTGCACCACGACGAACCAGACCTGCGCCACCGGCGGGTAGATGGTGTGCACGGCCGGCCGGTTGATCCGGGTGCAGTCCCCGACCGTGGTGCGCCGCTCGTCCCAGCCCGTGCAGCCGTCACCCACCGGGAAGAGCCCCAGGTCACGCAACCGGGCGAGTGCCGGATCGTCCGGGGTGTGGGCGTAGGGCGAGATCCCGGCCGCCTGGACCCGGCCATCCCAGACGTAGCGGTAGGCGTCGTCGCTGGTGCGCGGCGGGGCCAGCAGCCCGACGGCGGCGATGGCTGCGCTGCCGGCCAGGACCAGCGGCGCGACCTGCCGCCCGGGCACCCTGCGCAACAGCAGCACCGCGACCGCGAAGAGGGCTGCGTCGAGGACGTACCAGACAGGAAGCGGCACGGAACCGTCGTCGGTGACGGTCAGCGTCAGAACGGTGGCCAGGGCCCCGAGAGCGAGAGCGCAGGACGGAACGGTACGGTCGATCACCCTACCCACCCTCCCACTGGTGAAGCCTCACAGCCCCGGCGGCGAGGCCGCCGTTCGGCTTCCGTAAGCACGTCGAAGCGACGGAGGGACGTGCCGGGGGGCTTCGACGGACGGGTGGAATCCGATCCCGCCTACCCCGGCGCCCCGCCCGCCGCCGCTGCCCGCTCCCCCGTCGTTCCCTCGCCGGGGGCGGGCCGTCAGACGCCGGGCACCCCGGGAAGACCGGTCGTGAGACCGTCCAAGGCGTGCGGGCAGGGGCACTCGCGCACCAGCGGCAGCCGTTCCACCGCCTTGAACAGCACGGTGCGCAGCCGATCGACGTTGCGGGCGAACTCCTTCAGCACCTCGCCGTGGGTGACGCCCGCACCGCTCTCCACCCCGGCGTCGAGATCCGTGACCAGGGCCAGTGAGGTGTAACAGAGCCCGAGTTCACGGGCGAGGACGGCCTCCGGGTGTCCCGTCATGCCGACCACTGACCAGCCGTTGGCGGTGAACCAGCGGGACTCGGCGCGGGTGGAGAAGCGTGGGCCCTCGATCACCACCAGCGTGCCGCCGTCGACCGGCTCCCAGGCCGCCTCGCGGACGGCCCCCAATGCCGCCTCCCGCCCCGCCGGGCAGTACGGGTCGGCCGTCGACACGTGCACCACCTCCGGCACCGTGCCGTCCGGCAGCGGCAGGCCGTCGTAGAAGGTCTGCGGGCGCCCCGAGGTCCGGTCCACGAACTGGTCGGGCACCAGCAGCGTGCCCGGCCCGTACTCCGGTCGCAGCCCGCCCACCGCGCACGGCGCGACCACCTGCCGCACACCCAGCGTGTGCAGCGCCCACAGGTTCGCGCGGTAGTTGATCCGGTGCGGGGGAAGCCGGTGGCCGCGCCCGTGCCGGGGCAGGAACGCGACCCGGCGGCCGGCCACCTCCCCCACGAACACCACGTCGCTCGGTTCACCGTACGGGGTGTCCACCCGTACCTCGGTCACGTCGTCCAGCAGCTCGTAGAGCCCGGAGCCGCCGATGACGCCCACCTCGGCGCTCGACAGGGCGTCCTGGTCGATCGTCATCCCGGTCCACCTCTCTTCTCGGGAACAACCTCCCGGCAACTGTAAGAACGGACCGTGCCGGAACCGGGACACCATGCCTTACGAATCACGAACGTCCCCGTTCTGCGGGCCGTGCCGGGGCCGACGAGCGACCCGCCGGCTCCGGTCCCGGCTCACAGACGGCGGGCCCCACGTGGGCGTGCGGGGGCCGAGCACCGGTGGTGACGGGCCGTCGTGACAATGCGTCATCGATTTCCCGTCTTTCCCCCGGTCGTCCACGCCTGGCCAACTCCCAGGTGAATCTCCCGGCCCGTGCACCGGCGGAGCGCGCCCGGGCTGCGGGCTGGACGTCGGACGCTGAACACCCGAGGAGCGCATCCCCGCAAGCAATCCTGATGCCTACTCAGATTCTGCCGCCGCGGACTCGCGGTGAGGTCTGTTCGGCCGTCGCTGCCGGGCCGTCGCGGCGAGCAGGCAGAGCGCCGAGACAGCGAAGAACGCCGCGGTCAGCAGCAGCCAGCGCCCGAGGAAGACCTCCGGGTCCAGGCCGGTGGCGGAGTGGTAGCCGGGGACGCGACGCAGGATGAGCGGGTACCAGACGACCAGCAGCAACAGCGAGAGGAAGGCGGGGACGCGGATGTAGTTGACCGCCTGCATCCGGTGCGTCCCGCCCGCAGGAGCCTGACGGGCACCCGCCAGGGCCTGGGCGGCCCGGTCGGTGAGCGTGTAGAGCGGCAGCAGGACCAGGTCGTGGAGCAGCGCGGCCCCGACGAACCAGATCGCGACTCCGAGCGGATCACCCTTGAGGAGGCGGACCCCGGCGTACAGGGCCAGGGCGAAGGAGCTCACAACGAGGAGCAGGTGCAGGGGGGATGCACCGTAGCGCTTGCGGAAGCCACTGAGGCGTTTCATCCGGTGGCTCCGAAGGTGAGGCGGGTGACCCATTTGGTGTTGTGGACACCGGGGTTGGCGGGAACGATGATCCGGGCCGGGTAGCCGTGGTCGGGCGAGAGGTCGGCGCCGTTGACGCGCAGGGCCAGCAGGGAGCGCGGGTCGCGGACCTGGTTGTCGCGCAGGACGGTGGAGGCGAAGGACCCGCCGCGCTCGACGGATTCCACGAAGACGTCCGGTGGGCTTTCGGTCAGGCCGACGAGCGTGGCCAGGTCGGTCAACCGGACGCCGGTCCAGTCCTGGTCGGGAGTGGACCACCCCTCGACGCAGGCGATGGGCAGGGCCGCGGTGGTCTGCGGCAGGCCCCTCAGCTGGTCCAGGGTGAGAACGGCTTCGCGGCCGGGGCCGCGGACGGTCAGCCGCCAGTCGGGGCCGATGTCGGCGGGGCGGATGCCGACGTCGGCGGCGGTCTTGTTGATCTGGAAACCGCCCGGGCCGGTGCCGGGCTCCTGGCTGTGCGGGGCGAGCAGAGCCGTCCTGCGCCACCATCCGCCGATGCTCTGACCGACCGTCACCGCGAACAGCGTGAGGGAGCCCGCACCGACCACGGCGAGGGCTCCGCGCCGGGAGACGGTCGCGGGGGCGGGACGCGGGGAGACCAGGCCGGTGCCGTCGAGTGGCTCGGGCAGCATGTCGGCGACGCCGGTGCGCAGTTCGGTGCGCAGGCGCCGGCTGCCCAGCGCCCGGACCATGACCGGGATGCGGAACACCACGTGAACGATGAAGGCACCGATGAAGACCCAGGCACCGTAGTAGTGCAGGGTGTAGAAGGAACCGGGGAAGATGTAGTGCAACTGGATGTTGAGAACGCCGGTGATGAACTCGAACAGTGCGCCACCGACCAGGAGCAGCAGCGACAGGCGCTCGATCGCTTGGGCGGGCGAGCGGAGCGGGGGCCAGGAGAAGAGCTTGGGGATGACCGACCATAGCTTGGCCAGCAGGACCGGGATCAGCGCGACGCCGAGGGTCACGTGGATCCCCTGGTTCAGTCGGTAGAGCCAGCTGGGGCTGGTCGGCCAGGAGAAGAGGTAGAAGCCGAGCCAGCCCTTGTCCGGGGTCTGGTCGTTGACCGCGGCAAGGTCGGGGTTGTAGGCGGCGTAGGACAGCAGCCCGGTCACGAACATCACCGTGATCCCGAGCAGCAGCACCAGGCCGAACACCGAGGTGAGCCAGGGGCCGCGCAACGGGCTGCGCCAGAACTCCGGGCGCGCGGGCCCGGGCGGCGGGCCTTCGGCGAGCGCGGCACGCAGGCGGGATCCCCTGGTCCTGTGGGCTGTGCGCGTCAGCGCGCGGAGGGCCGGTCGTTGTCCTTCCGCAGTGCGGTCGCGTGGCGGCCCCGGGGGCTGGTCGGGCTGCGGGAGCGATGGCGGAGGTCCGGCGGCCGGCTTGCCCGCAGAGGGCTGCGGTGCCGGAACTGGCCCGGGCTCCCGCTCGGGGCCGGGCAGGGGGCGGTGGGGCCCGTCAGCGTCGTCGTCGTGGGCGTTCAGGGTGGCACTCCTTCGCGGGTGCGCGCGGAGGCGGAATGGCCGCGCTGACACGACCGTATGCCGCAGATCGCCCATGGCACAGCAATCAACTTATTACGGATGTTCAGGTCGCCGTTGGCTATCGGGAGAGCATCCTGCGGTTCGACGCGCCCGCCCCCTCCGACGCACCGCGCCAGATCGGTACACCGCCCACGACTCGCCCCACATATCTGACTGTCCGTCAAAACATCCTTCATCGCGGTGCCATGGCGTGTCGCTCGGCGCCCCAGTCCTGGTGGCACGGTGCTGCCGGTGTCAGCCGGCCTGGGCCCGACTCTTCCGGCATTGCCTGCGTGCACCGGACTCCGATGCCACGACCAAACACATGGCCCAAACCATCTGACCGTCCTCCCGGAACAGCCGGCCGGTCGGGCCCCTCCGCAGGTTCAGCACCGTCGAAGGCACAGGTGCGTGGGGAGCGGCTGTACAGCAACGGCAAGGCGACCGGCAGTGCGCCGAGAGACAACCACGGATGCGCGCACAGTCCACAATCCCGCCCCGGCCCGAACTAGCTTCGGCCTCCTGGCGCAGGCCGGCCGGGCAACGCCACGCAAGCGTCGCGGAGCCGCGAGAGCCAGCCGCGCTCCCAACCAGACGAAGGCCGGCACAGTGATGACCGATCTCCGCGACGGCAACCACACAGCGCTCCGGACGACTTGTGGTGCCCCTTCCCCTCCCTGACGAACCCCTACGCCAAACAGGCCGACCGGCAGAGCCTGGCCTGGCTGGCGCGCCACCGGCTGCTGGACGGACGCCACCGGCAGTCCGACCGGATCGGGCGCCAGCGCTCCGGTCACCTGGCCGCGCGGACCAACCCCGAGGTCTCCGCCGAGATGCTGCGTCTGCTGTCCGACTGGTACGTGTGGCTCTTCGCCTTCGACGACGGGTACTGCGAGGACCGCGAACGCGGCCACCGCCCCGGGCCGTTGGCCCGCACGACCGCCCTTCTCGCCCGGGTGGTCGACCCCGAGCCGCCCGGCGACGAGCTGTCCGGACCGGCCGGCATCTACGCGACGGCCTTGCGGGAACTCCGGGACCGGATCGCCACACCGGCCTCGCCCTCGCAACTGTTCCGATGGGAGTGCACGGTCCGCGACTACCTCTCCGCCCGGTGTGGGAGGCCGCCAACCGCGAGGCGGGCACGGTACCGGGCCTGTACGAGTACGTGGCCATGCGCCGGCACGCCGGGGCGACGTACACCTGCCTCGCCCTGGTCGACATCGCGGCCGGCTACGAAGTCCCGGCCGCGGAGGCGGACGGCCCTTCGCTGCGCAGGCTCAGGGACCTCACGGCGAATCTGGTGAGCTGGGACAACGACCTGTACTCCCAAGCCAAGGAGACTGCGGGCGGCCAGGGCCGCCACAATCTGGTCGAGGTCCTGGCCCGCCACCACCGCTGCACCCTGGCCGAGGCCCGCCAGGCGGCCGTCGCCATGCGCGACGCCGAGATGCTCGCATTCGTCGAGCTGAGCCGAACCGTCCACGCGAACGGCAGCGACGCGGCCTCCGCGTACGCCCGGAGCCTCGGGCTGTGGCTGCGTGGGCACATCGACTGGTCCCGCAGCAGCTCCCGGTTCGACGTACCGACCCCCACGGCGAGGCACTGATGCGCGAGAACCACAACCCGCCCGGCACGGTGCCGTGCGCGCCCGGCCACCTGCCCCTGATCGGGCACCTACTCCCGCTGCTGACTCACCCCGTGCCCTTCCTCCAGTCGCTGGCCGACCACGGCCCGCTGGTGCGGATCCACCTGTGGCACGGGCCCGTTCACGTTCTCACCGACCCCGGGCTGGTGCACCGGCTGCTCGTCGAAGACGCCGCGAAGACCGAGAAGGGCTTCGTCTTCGACAAGGCCCGCGGTGTGCTGGGCAACGGTCTGTTCGTCTCCGAGGGCGCGTTCCACCTCCGCCAGCGGCGGCTGGTCCAGCCGGCCTTCCAGCGCGAAGGCATCCGCCGGTACGCCACCCTGACCGCTCGGATCGCAGCGGCGGCGGTGTCCCGCTGGGAGCCCGGGCAGCCGGCTCCGATCGAACCGCGGATGCACGAACTCGCCCGGGACATCGTGGTCGAGGCGCTGTTCGCCACCCGGCTGAGCCCCACCCAGAAGGCCCGGATCGACCGGGCCGTGCCCGTGGTCCTCACCGGATTCGTCCAACGCGCGCTCTACCCCTCACCGCTGCTGGAGAGGCTGCCCGTACCGGTCAACCGGCGCTTCGACGCGGCCGTCCGGGACCTACGCACCGTCGTGGACGAGATCGTCGCCCGGGCCGCCCTCCGGCATCAGGGCCCGGACGACACGCTGCTGTCCCTGCTGCTGACCACCCGCGACGAGGAGACCGGAACGGCCATGGCACCGGCCCAGGTGCGGGACGAGGCGGTCTCGCTGCTCCTGGCCGGCACCGAGACGGCCGCCACCACGCTGGCCTGGCTCTTCCACGAACTCGCGCAGCGCCAGGACCTGCAGGACGAGCTGAGCGAGGAGGTGCGCGCCGTCGCCGACGACGGAGCTGAGCTGCTCTGGCTTTCGTGAAGTCCCTGATGTCTGGGTTTGTTACGATCCAGGCGCAAGGAGAACCACGAGCAGTGCCAGCACCCCGTAAGTACCCCAATGCCGCGTAGTTAGCGTGCCGGTGCCGCTGTCAAGTCCGCTTCCGGTGAGGGTTCCTGCTGGTCAGGGGCTAACCATTCCGGTGCGAGGATGTAGGTGACGGGGGCGGGCTTGAGCAGCATGCCCTCTTTGACCCAGCGGCCGAGTTCGGCGCTGAGCCCGCGGTGACTGGGTAGGCCAAGTTCCTTGGCGATCTCACTGGCGTGCCAGGCTCTGCCGGAGTCCGTGCGCATGATCTGGAGGGTGCGGTCGCGCCGTCCCCGGGGATCACGCTCGTCCACGTGGTGAACAGTGACTGCGAGGCCGGTGATCCGGGTCGCTGCGCGGATCGGCGCCTGGTCCGGCGGGTTCGCGTAAGGAGCCGTTGTTGTACCGAGTGGTTCGCTTGGCGTTCGAACGAGGGTTCCCGGTCGAGTGATCCTGCGGCAACCCGGGCATGAAGACAGGGT
>NZ_JBFBFA010000072.1:0-17907 GCF_040683915.1 Kitasatospora sp. NPDC093102
CCACCCCCGCACCCCGCCATCCCGTCGGCAAGAACCAGCAGAAAAAGGACAACCCCTCGGCCTGAATGCCGAGGGGCAACCTTTAAATTCAAGCTAAGAGCGTCCGCCAGTAGGTCATGGATTCGTGGGTTTCGGGGTCGGGTGTTCCAGCGGTAGAGGGGCCAGGCCCGGGTGATCAGGCATCGGACAGTGATGATGGTGCTGGCCAGGGCGAGGAAGAACTCGACTGCTGCTCTTCGGCGCTCGGTGCAGCGACGGAGCTTGCCGAAGTTGTTCATCCAGGAGTTGGTGCGCTCCACCACCCAGCGGCCTCCGGCTTGGATCGGGGTCTTCACGCCGCGTGGGGCGATGCGGGCGTCGATCCCGCGTTCGGCCAGGTCGTCACGGACTGGGCGATAGTCGTAGCCGGCGTCCAGGGCCAGGCTCGGATGCTTCGACAGGGGGCCGAGGGCCGGTTCCAGGGCGGTGAGGCGGTCGAGGGTGGCGGGCAGAAGAGTGTGGTCGCAAATGTTGGCGGGTGCGGGCTCATTGGCTGCCGTCAAACCCGATTGCTGATGATCACCTTGCCAAATGCGGCTCCTGACGCGTAGTAGCGAAATGCCTCCGGGGCTTTGCTGAACGGGAAGGCTCGGTCGATCACCGGACGGATTCGCTTCTGCTCGACGAGCCGGTTCATTGCCAGGAACTGTGCCCGGCTACCGACGGCGAGCGCGCGCACAGTGGCACCGGAGCCGAACAGTACCCAGGGATCGATCGGCGGCGCGGTCTGGGAGACGAAGCCGACACATGCGACGTGGCCCGCAACCTTCATCGCCTTGAGTGATTCTTCGATCCGGCCTGCGACGTCGACCACACGATCGGCACCCTGGCCGTCCGTCAGCTCTCGTACTCTGCTCGGCCAGTCGGGAGTGGTCTTGTAGTCGATCACCTCGTCCGCTCCGAGTTCGGCCAGACGCTGCGCCTTGGCCGGGCTGCTGGTGGTGGCGATCACACGGGCCCCGAGGGCCTTGCCGAGTTGGAGGGCGAACAGGGAAACTCCGCCCGACCCAAGGGTGAGCAGGGTCTGCCCGGGCCGCAGGCCGTTGCCGTCACCAGTCAGCGCATTCCAGGCGGTGACCGCGGCGCAGGGCAGTGTCGCGGCTTCCTCGAACGACAGGTGCTCGGGCACGGGCACCAACGCCGTCTCGTCGATCAGGGCGAGCTCGGTGAGCATGCCGTCCAGGGAGCCGCCGAGTTGTGCGAGGTGTTGGGTGCCGAACGGGCCGTCCTGCCAGCTCGGGAAGACCGTACCGGCTACCCGCTCTCCGACCCGCGCCGCCGTGACTCCGCGGCCCACTGCCACTACTTGGCCGGCTCCGTCGGCCACCGGCACCACGTCGGGTTTCACGGGAAGTACGTAGTCACCGCGCAGCACCATCAGGTCGCGGTAGCTCAAGGCGGCGGCGTGTATGGCGACCAGGACCTGACCCGGGCCGGGGACCGGGTCTGCATGCTCACGGATCGCCAGGCCGCCGATCCCGGCACCGCTGTCGACGTGGTAGCTACGCATGAAAGGGTGCTCCTTTCTCGTGTCCTGCTCGGCTGCCGCTCACTTGTCGGCGTCCGAGTCGGTGGCCAGCGGGACTTCGCCGGCGGTCTTGCTGTAGCCGAGGGCCTCCACAATCCGGCCGTCCTCGACGCGCATGAGGTTCACGCCGCGAACGGAGTCGGTGGGCTCGTCGCCGAAGCGGTAACGCCAGCGGATCGTCGCGCGGTCACCCGCGACGGCGATGTCCTCGGGTTGGAACTGGGTGGTGTGGTCGGCCGCGAGCGCCCGCCAGAAGGCGAGACACGCCTCCCGGCCTTCGTGGCGATCGCCGTCCGGCGCCGGCTGGATCGCCTCCATGACGCAGTGCTCGCCCACCAGATCGTCGAGTACGTCGGGCTCGTGGTGGACGAAGGCGTAGTTGAAGCGGTCGATGACAGCGGCGGTCGTGCGAGGAGGCATGGACCACTCCTTCGTAGATAGAACAGTCGGTCTACTTGAATGTATAGAACGGTTGATCTACTGGTCAACCACTGGCAGGCTGGCACCATGAGTACCCGCACGGAACCAGGACCACGCGAGCGCCTGCTGGAGGCGGCACAGGAGCTGACCTACCGCCATGGCGTCGGTGTGGGTGTGGACGCCCTGCTCAAGAGCGCGAATGTAGCCCGCCGCTCCCTGTACGAGCACTTCGGCGGAAAGGACGGCCTGATCGCCGAGGTCCTTCGCCGCAGTGCCGCTGAGGACGAGGCCCGCTACGAGCAGACCATGCGAGGCGCTGGCGACGATCCGCGCGAGCGCCTGCTGGCCGTCTTCGACAAGCTCGCCACCGTCGTCACCGAGCCGGACTTCCGAGGCTGTCGGTATCTCGCCGCCGACCTGGCCCTGGCCGACCCCGACCATCCGGGGCGCGCCATCACCCGCCAGTACCGTGAGCGCGTGAGCCGACTCCTGGCAGGCGAGCTCGTCAGGCTTGGTCATCCCCAACCCGCCCACGCAGCCGACCAACTCCTGCTGCTGATCGACGGAGCCCTGGCGGCCGGAGCCACCCGCCCCGACACCAACCCGGTCGCATCCGCGCGGGAGCTGGCTGTGCAGATTCTCGCGCAGCGCGGCAACCAGGACGACCCGGCGCGCCCGACCTAGACGATTGATGCCAAGGGCTCACTGGCGCGCATGACATGAAGCGAGGGAGTCCAGAGATCGGTTGTGACGCCTGACCTGGACTCCCTCGCCACCGCGCTCTATGCGAAGACCGACGACCTGCTGAAGGAATCGCCGCATCTGGCTTTGTGGCGGCCCGAGATCGGCATCGAGCCCAAGCTCAGCGATGCCGAGCCGGTCGCCCTCGCGGTGATGCAGGCCCTGCTCGGCTACGTCTCCGAGCGCCGCTGGATCCGCTACGCGAGTTCCCACCTGCAGCACCTGTTCCCGTACCTGCCGGGTCAGTCGGGCTACAACCGGCGCCTGCGCAAGGCCGCCGACCTGATCGCCCGCGTCAACCGGCTGCTGGCCACCGACACCAGCCTGTGGACCGACGACGTGTGGGTGGTCGACTCCACGCCGATCGAGTGCGGGCGCTCCCGGGAGACGGTCAAGCGCTGCGACCTGGCCGGATGGGCCGAGTACGGCTACTGCGCCAGCCATTCGCGGTCCTTCTGGGGCTTGCGGCTGCACCTGATGTGCACCCTGCGCGGCCTGCCCGTCGCGTTCGCGCTGACCGGCGCCAAGGCCGACGAGCGCACCACCCTGCTGGACATCCTGGCCACCGAGACGGACCTGGTGGCCGCCCGGCCCGGGCAGACCCTGATCGGGGCCGTGGAGACCGTCGCCCGGCTGCACCACACGGTCCGTGGCCGGCGCCTCGACCATGCGCACAAGACCGCGCTCGATCTCGTGCGGGAGCACGACGTCAACGCGCAAGAGGACCTCAGGATCCGCAGCATGGTCAAGGCCTCCGTGTCGAGGCCTGATCCCAAGCGGACGGGCGTGTTCCTGTCGAACGGGGCTGCGGCCAAGGCGGGGTTGAATCGCTCGATCAACGATGCCGGGTGGGGGGTGTTCCTTGCGATCCTGCGCGCCAAGGCTGAGGCTTCAGCCGGGGGAGGAGTCACGAGCTCGCACGAGTATACGAGTGCGAACCAGCTCGTACGCACCCGGTTTTTGATCCGCCGGAGCCCTGACCAGCCACTGGAGTGAGAGCAGCCAGCCGCGCAGAGGGCAACGAAGGAGAATTCCGACAGCACGAACGAGAACGAATGGGAATCCGACAGTTCCAGCGCGACAGGACAACCGATCACGGGACCGGCGTCTCGTCCGGGGAAGTCGGTGACAGATACCGCGACCAAGTGACAACGATCCCGACCGATCACAGGTCCCCAGCCACTGTTCTCAGCCGCCGGGCCACCGAAAATCCGGGTGCGCCCGGCCAACTCGCACCGCACACTGGGCCGGTCACACACCGTTGTCGCGAAGGAGCCCCGTGCAGGGAGCAGTCAGCGTCTCGCCCGCCCAGATCCCCGAGCTGCTGCTCGGCCTGGCCACCGTCCGCCCGGTATTCGTCTGGGGCGCCCCCGGGATCGGAAAGTCCTCGCTGGTCAGGGCGTTCGCCGAGTCGCTCGGCCTGGAGTGCGTGAGCCTGGTCGGCACCCAGCTCGCCCCGGAGGACCTGATCGGCGTCCCGCAGCTCACCCCCGAGGGCCGCTCCCGGTTCTGCCCGCCCGAGCAGATCGCCCGCGACGAGCCGTACTGCCTGTTCCTGGACGAACTCAACGCGGCCTCGCCGGACGTCCAGAAGGCCTTCTACTCGCTGATCCTGGACCGCAGGATCGGCTCGTACGAGCTGCCGCCCGGCTCGATCGTGATCGGCGCCGGGAACCGCGCCACCGACGGCGCGCTCGCCCGCCCGATGGCATCCGCGCTGGTCAACCGCATGGTCCACGTCCATCTGCGGGCCAGCGCCGAGGACTGGCTGCGCTGGGCGGCCGGCGCCGGCATCCACCCCTGGATCGTCGACCACCTCACCGACCGGCCCGACCACCTGTGGTCCGCCCCGCCCAAGACCGAGGAGCCGTTCTCCACCCCGCGCGCCTGGCACATGCTCTCCGACGCGCTGCACTCCTTCGGCCCCACCCTGGACGTGGGGGCACCTCCCGGCCGCCAGGCTGGGGGAGAGACCATCAAGGTCGTCGCCCACGGACTGCTCACCGCGCAGCACGCGGTCGCCTTCTGCGGCTACGCGAAGATCGTCCGCAACTCCTACGGCCTGGAGGCGATCCTCAAGGGCGACGCCCGCTGGCCGCACCGGCTGGAGGACCGCGACCTGCTCTACTACCTGGCCGACGCCTTCCGCGGCCGGCTCGTCAAGGAACTGCCCGCCCGCAAGGAGCACGCCTCCGGGGCGCAGCGGCAGACCGCCTTCCGGGCCAAGTCGCTGCTGGTGCAGCTGGCCGAGATCTCGGTGGAGGTCGCCCAGACGGTGATCGCCGACGGCCCGGACGGCAACCCGGTGCTGCCCTCCTGGTTCCTGATCGAGGCCGCCCGGGACATGCCCCGCCTGGTCGAGGCTCGCCGGTGAAACGCGCCCCGACCGACCGGAAGAAGCCGGACCCGGGCGCCGAGTCCTTCGCCGAGGGCCTCCAACTGCTCCGCCGCAACCCGGCCCTCGCCGCCCTGCGCGCCGACATCTGCCGCACCGATGACTGCACCACCGCCCCGCCGGAGGGCTGGGCGGTGGCCGACTCCAACGGCACCCTGCACGTCAACCCGCGCCGCCGGGCCGAACCCGAGGAGTGGGCCTGGGTGCTGGCGCACTGCCTGCTGCACCTCGGCTTCGGCCACCTCCCGGGCGCCCGCGGCACCCGGACCCAGCCCGACGCCCACCAGGCCGCCGCCCGCTGCGCGGTGGTCAACCGCTTCCTCGCGACCTTCCCGGTCGGCCGTGCCCCGGTCGTACTCCCGCATGAGTACCCGGGCGGCGACGAGGAGGAACTGGCCGCCCGCTGGCGCCGCGACGGCCTGCCGCCCACCACCGCCGGGACGGCCGGCACCGCCGAACGCGACCAGTTGCTCGTCGAGTGGCGCGGCCACGGCCAGGCCCGCGAGGACTGGCCGACGGCCTTCGCGGCCGCGCTCACCCGCACCATGTCGGCCGCGATGGACCGGGCCGGCGGCCGGATCGACGCCGAGACCGGCGAACGCCTGCCCGAGCGGCCCTGGAACCGGGCACTCAACTGGTTCGTCTCCTCGTACCCCCTTCTCGGCGGCATCGCGGCCGGCCTCACCGTCGTCGCCGACGCCGAACTCGCCCGCGCCCACGACATCGCCGTCGCCGCCGTCAACGCCGAGGCCGCCGAGATCTACGTCAACCCGCTGCGCCACTACGCCGACGAGGAGTGGCGGTTCATCCTCGGCCACGAGATCCTGCACGCTGCCCTGCGGCACGGCGAGCGCCGCGGTGGACGGGACCCGTTCCTGTTCAACGTCGCCGCCGACTACGTCATCAACGGCTGGCTGCTGGAGATGGGCGTCGGCGAGATGCCCGACGGGCTGCTGCACGACCCTCAGCTGAAGGGTCTGTCGGCCGAGGAGGTGTACGACCGGATCGCCCGCGACCAGCGCCGGATCCGCCGCCTCGCCACCCTGGCCGGGAAGAACCGTCCGGACGTCCTCGGCGAGCCGCTCGGGCCGCCCCGGGACTACGTGGACCTCGACGACTTCTACCGGCGCGGCCTCCAGCAGGGCTTCGAACTGCACCGGCGCGAACGCGGCCTGCTCCCGGCCGGGCTGGTCGAGGAGATCCGCGCACTCGCGCACCCCCCGCTGCCCTGGGACGCCCAACTGGCCCGCTGGTTCGACGAGTTCGTGCCAAGGCCGGAACCGGTGCGCAGCTACTCCCGTCCCGCCCGCCGGCAGTCCGCCACCCCGGACATCCCCCGGGCCGGCCGCCACCACCCCGAGGAGGAGGTGCCGCGCTGCACCTTCGGGGTCGTCCTGGACACCTCGGGCTCGATGGACCGGACACTGCTCGGCAAGGCGCTCGGCGCGATCGCCTCCTACGCCGCCGCCCGGGACGTTCCGGCCGCCCGGGTGGTGCACTGCGACGCCGCCCCGCACGACGCCGGGTACCTCCCGGTCGAAGAGATCGCCGGGCGCCTGCGGGTGCACGGACGCGGCGGCACCGTCCTCCAGCCGGGCATCGACCTGCTGGAACGAGCCGAGGACTTCCCGCCCGGGGCACCCGTCCTGGTGATCACCGACGGCGAGTGCGACGTACTGCGGCTGCGCCGCGAGCACGCCTTCCTCGTCCCGCGCGGCGCCGCACTGCCGTTCACCCCGCGCGGACCGGTCTTCCGGATGAGCTGAGCGGCCAGGCCCGCCGTGTCCTTGGGCGCGTTCACCGGGGAGCGGACGGTCTGGGTATCGAGCGCGACCGCGCTGGGGTCCTCGTGCGGGCCCCGGCTCGCGCGGACCTGCGAGCGCAGCAGGTCGTGGATGGTCTGGTCGGTGCCATCGTCGCGCCACTTGCCGAAGTAGTAGTGGACCGCACTGGGCGGCGGGAGATCGTGTGGCAGGTAACGCCACTGGCAACCGGTGCGGGCCTGGTACAGGATCGCGTTCACGATCTCCCGCACGCATGGGGCGAAGTTCCCGCGCGGCATTCGTGGCGCACAGACGGCAGCTTCCACGGCTACGAGGATGTGCCCGACGCCGCCGAGCAGGGTGCAGGGGTCTGCTCCTACGGTGGTAGTAGGGGCTGCCACCGTGCGCGGTGGGGCCTCGATCCTCCAGTCCGCGCGATGTGCGGGAGGTGCCAGATGTCATCGGACACCACACTTCTGAGCCGGATAGACCACCTCGTGGTCCTCATGTTGGAAAACCGCTCCTTCGACAACATGCTCGGATTCCTCTACACCGACCAGGGCAACCGCCCGTCCGGTCAGTCCTTCGAAGGCCTGACCGGCGCGGAGTCCAACCCGGACGGGAACGGCGGCAAAGTCACCGTCTTCCCGATCGACCACACCAAACCCGGCGCGTACTTCATGCCCGGCTCCGTCCCCGGAGAGGAGTACCACAGGGTCAACAACCAGCTGTTCGGTACGCAACAGGTGCCTGACCCCGCCCCCGACGCGACCAACGAGGGCTTCGTCACCGACTTCGCGCAGATGTTCCCGACCAGGAAAGGCAACTCCCCGGGCGTCACCGCGAGTGACATCATGGGCTGCTTCCCCCCGGAAGCGCTGCCCGTGCTGTCCGGACTGGCCCGGGGCTACGCGGTGTGCGACCACTGGTACTGCTCGGTGCCGACCCAGACCCTGCCCAACCGGGGCTTCGCCCTCGCCGGGACCAGCCTGGGCCTGGTGAGTGACAAGGCATGCGAGAACCAGGCGAAGAACGACAAGGTCATGTTCAAGACGGACAGCATCTTCGGCCGGCTCAGCGAAAAGGACATTGGCTGGGTGATCTACGGCTACAACCTTCCGCCGTTGACCAGGGCCAACTTCCCCGACATCCAGCAGGCCGGTGATCAGCACTTCGGCCACTTCATCGACTTCAAGAACGCCGCCACCGAGGGCTCCCTGCCCGCGTTCGCCTTCCTGGAACCCGCCTGGAAGCACGACGGGAACAGCCAGCACCCCAACGATGACGTCGGATCGGGCGAACAGCTCATCCTCGACGTGTACAACGCGCTGCGCACCGGGCCGGACTGGGCCAAGACCTTGTTGGTGATCACCTATGACGAGCACGGCGGCTGCTACGACCACGTGCCGCCGCCCGCCGGCGCGGCATCGCCCGATCAACAGGCCGGAGAGGCCGGCTTCGACTTCACCAGGTTCGGGGTGCGGGTACCCACGGTGCTGGTCTCCCCGCTCATCGCTCGCGGTACCGTCTTCAACGTGCCCGGTGACAGCGTGCCACTGGATCACACCTCAGTGCTCAAGACGATCCAGCAGCGGTGGGGTGTGTCCCCGCTCACCGCCCGGGACGAAGCGGCCCCTGGCATCGGAGGTGTCCTGACCCTGGACGAACCTCGGGATGACAATCCGCTGGAGGGTGTCATCGTCCCCGTCTCCACGGGCGAGAACCCCGCCCGGGCCGTGACCTCCCACCTCGAACAGGTCTACAACAACCTTGTTGCCGAGAACGTCCTCCCGAAGGCTTGAGAGCTGTTCGCCTCCGTGGTCAGAAGACGACATCCGGGCGTACCTCAGGAAAGCGACAGGTCGTTCGGGCCACCGTCCCGCCCCGGGAGATGTGCCCATTCGTCCAGGTCCGGCAGCACCCGCCGGAGTACCCACCGCGGGTGCCGAACTCAGTGCCATGTGAGGCACGCAGGGCAATTCGTACGGGCCTCACTCATATCTCCATCGTTTCGGGCGGATTGGGGACATGAGGGAAGTCCGGGTCACCGGCGGCTCGGCCGGACGGCCCGGGTCAGCGCCTGCGTGTTGTGCGTGATCTTCGTAGCATCGAGGAACAGACCGCCGAATGCCGCGAGCGCCGCCGACAGGGCGGCCCCAGCCGCATGGTGAGTGCTGTCGAACACCTCCCACGCGGCGAACACCGTGACTCCCAGTGCCAGCAGAGCCAACGCCACCCATAGCACCACATGGAGCCTCGGAGCCCCCGGTCGCGGGTTGATGACCAGCCCGAGGACCAGAGCGGCGATCGAGCCTGCGACGGTGGACAGGTCCGGTGGACTGGCCGCCTTGTTGCCGGCGCCCACCGTGGTGCTCGCAGCGGTCAACACGAGGAACACCATGAGTCCTACAAAGACAGGTGCCAGGAACAGCAGTTCAGCCGGGACGGACGTCACAGACTTGGGTTTCCCCGCAGCCGCCCTGTCCTCCTCATGAGCAGACACGCCCTTATGCCTACAGCACGTCATGCCCAATCAGCCCACTTCACCCGTTCGTGGGCGCGCCCGACCTTGGCGAACCGGCCGGTCTGCGTGTTGGGCAGGTGGCCGAACAGGGCAGCAGCTCGCTGAACCCATCCGCGGTCCAGCCGGACGCGACCGTCCGCGCGGCGAGGCCGCCGGTCTCGGTGAGACCGCGCTCGATCGCCGGGCGTGCGCCCGCCCCGGCCGGGCAGCCGAAGGCCGCCGTCCCGGAGCAGCCCGCCCCGCAGGCCCCGGCCGAGCTGGATGACTCGGTCGCTTCGGTCGCTGCGCCCCGTCAGGCCGCCCGCGCGGACGCCGCGCTCGTCCAGCTGTGCATCCCCGACTGGGGCGCGCCTGATCGTCTCGTTCCTGCTGCCGTACCGGTGCGAGGGCTGGCACACCGGGCCGCACCCGCGGACGCACCCGGACGGCGACCGTCACCGAGGGTTCGGGGCCACGTTCTGTGGGAGATGGCGTGTCGGTCCTCAGGTGGCCGACTCCTTCCGGATCCACAATGCCCCGCCCACTGCGGGAACGCAGTCGGGCTGGGTGGTCCTGGAGGCCTTCGGCTCCATCGACGGCGGCAGCACTTCGGCCGGTACCGACGACGACACGCGCGACAGCGCTCTCCCCTCCCGCCGGCAGTCCGGCCGGGCGCGCGGGATGGACCCTCCCACAGCGGGAGGGTCCACGATGGGCCCGTGCGAGACCAGGACGACTTCCTCACCATCGGGCGCTTCGCCCGCCTCTGCCGGCTGAGCGTGAAACAGCTCCGCCACTACGACGACACCGGCCTGCTGCCCCCGGCCAGGGTCGACCCCGCCACCGGGTACCGCTACTACGCACCCGGGCAGGCCCGCGACGCGCTCACCGTCGCGCTGCTGCGCGACCTCGACGTGCCGCTCGCGGTGATCGCCGCGACCCTGGCGGCCGCCGAGCCGGAGCGGGCCGGCCTGCTGCGCGCCGAACGCGACCGGGTCGCCGAGCGGATCACCCGCGACCGGGCCCGCCTGGAGCTGCTGGAACGCCTCGCGGCCGGCGGCGGACTGCCCGGGTACGAGATCGCCCTCGGGCGGGAGCCGGAGCGGCAGCTCGTCGTCGTACGGGCGGTGGCCGGGCCGGGCGAGCTGGCGGAGCGGATCGGAGCGGGCGTCGGCCGGCTGCTGGCGGGACTGCACGGCACGTCCTGGCGGCCCCCGCTGTGGGGGCTGTTCCCGCTGGACCTCGCCGAGGGCATGCGCATCGCGGTCGGCGCCGAGCCGGACAGGGCGGGCGAGGCAGCCGAGGCGGGCAAGGCGGGCGAGGCAGCCGAGGCGGGCAAGGCGGGCGAGGCAGCCGAGGCGGGCGGGCCCCGCAGGCTGCCCGGCGGCCTGGAACGCGAGCTGCTGCCCGGCGGCCCGGTGGTGGAGACGGTCCACCACGGCCCGTACTCCCAACTGCCGCTCGCCTATCATGCGTTGCTGGCCGCCGTGCACGAGCGCGGACTGCGGCCGCTGGCCCCGGTGCGGGAGGCGTACCTGGTCGGACCGGGGGAGGCTCCCGAGCAGGAATGGACGACCCGCCTGATGGTCCGGGTCGAGGAGCGGACGGAGGAAACGGCATGACGGAGCCGCGTGGCGGGAAGCACTGTGAGACGACGGCGCTGGACGTGCTGCTGCGCCACGAGGGCGTAGAGCTGTCCGAGTCGATGCTGTTCGGGCTCGGGGCCGGGCTGTCGTTCGTCTACTGGGACGGCAAGGGGCTGGACTTCCCGTTCCTCGGCGGCCGGGTCAAGCCCTTCGAGCTGACCCGCGCCCTGGCCGCCCGGCTCGGTCTGGAGCTGGACGTCCGGGAGACCGCCTCCGCCGGCCGGGCCTGGCGCAACGTGGCCGCCGAGCTGGACGCCGGACGCCCGGTCGGGCTCCAACTGGACAGCTACCACCTGGAGTACTTCACCTCCCGGGTGCACTTCGGCGGGCACGTGGTCGCGATGCGCGGCTACGACGTGACCGACGCCCACCTGGTGGACACCGCGCAACAGGGCGGCGCGGTCACCACCAGCCTGGCCTCGCTCGCGGCGGCGGCGCCGAACGCGGCCCGATGACCGCCCGCCACCGCTCCTTCACGCTCGCCCTGCACAGCGAACTGCCGGACGTGCGTGGCCTGCTGGCGCCGGCGATGGCCGACTGCGCGGCGGCCTTCCTGCACCCGCCGATCGCCAACCTCGGCCACCGCGGCATCGCCAAGGCCGCCGCCCTGGTGCCGGGCTGGCTGGCCAGGGCCGACCAGCCGGCGCTCCGACTGCCGCAGGCCGCACGGATGATGGAGCTGGCCGGGACGGGCGGCGCACTGTTCCGCAACCTCTACCGGGACTTCCTCGCCGAGTGCGCCGAGCTGCTCGACGACCCGCGGGTGCGCACTGCCCGTGACCGGTACACCGAGGCCGCGGCGGGCTGGAGCGAGGTGGCCCGACTGGTCGGCGCGGCCGGGGAGTCGGGGGACGCGGGGCCGCTGGAGCGGGCCGGCGGGCTGCTGGGCGAGCTGGCACGGATCGAGCGCGAGGCGATGGAGGAACTGGCCCGGCTGCCGGCCGGGAGCGACGTGCCGGTCACGGGCGGCCGGCCCCGGCGGTGAGCTGCCGCCGGGCCGCGAGGGGAGGGGAGCGCCGAAGACCGTGTCGGCGCACCGGCCGCCGGCCGCCGGTCCGGTGTCCGGCTGTGCGAGGGGCTGTCAAGCGATGACCCGCAGGCCGGATTCGCGTTCGGCGGTGTTGATCAAGTCGATCACCTGGACCTGGCGACTGACGGAGCCTCAGGGTCGCCCGGTGCCGGGGTGGCCATGGTGACCGGACGAGCGACGAAACGGTCTCCCCGCGTCCCGCGCCCCGTGGCCGAAGCCGACCTCCCCGTGTTCGGCCGCCTGATCAACGATCCGCAGGCGATGGGCGAGTTCCAGTGGTACGGCCGGCGGGATCCGGAGCGGTTCCGGCGGCGCGTCGGCGTCACCGAACGACTCGACGCCCGGGGCGACCCTGCCGGCGGTGACGCTGGTCATCGGATCAGCGGACGTCGTCGCGCCCGAGGCCGCGGTCGGGCGCGCCCATATCGCCCGTCCGGGGCGTGCCGTCGGCGAGCCCGTAGCGCAGGAACACGCTGCCCTGCGGGCCGGCCACCGGCGGTTCGAGGAGCGTGAGGTTCGTGGGCACCGCGCCGCCGTCGAACACCTTCTTCCCGACGCCGAGCACGATCGGGTGCACCCACAGGTCGAGACGGTCGAAGAGCTTCTCCCGCAGGAGGGTCTGCACCAGGTCCAGGCTCCCGACGACCTTCACGTGCCGGTGCCGGTCACGGACCTCGCGCACCGCGCCCGCCAGGTCGGGGCCCAGCAGCGTGGATCCCGCCCACGGGAGGTCGGGCCTGCCGCGGGAGGCCACGTACTTCGGGACGCGGTTGAAGAGCTCGGCGATCTCGCCGTCCTTCTGGTGCGGCCAGTAGGCGGCGAAGATGTCGTACGTCCGCCGGCCGAGCAGCAGGGCGTCCGTGCCCTCGTACGCGGCAAGGATCTGCGTCCCGGTGACCTCGCTCAGCAGGGGCGCCTGCCAGCCGCCGAAGGGGAACCCCACCGGGTCCTCGTCGGGTCCGCCGGGCGCCTGCCCGACGAGGTCGAGGGTCGCGAACAGTTCGATGTGGATGAGGCCCATGTCTGCACTCCCGATGAGGTGGTCGTTCCCGTCGAGGTGTAGACCCGCCGGGGCCGGAAAACTCATCGCCGCGCCGGTACCCGATGTCCGCACCCGCTGCCTGCCCCGGCGGCAGCGGAAGCACCGCCCCCGTGGCGAGGGCGTTCACGGCCGGCGGATCGGCCGCCACACGCGGCTGTGGGCGAGGCCACCGGGGCCGTCGGCGTCGTGGGCGCGCGATCAGAACTTGCGCGCCTGGGTGACGTGGTTCAGGTGGATGAGGACGTCGTAGGCCCGGCCGATCGCGAGCTGCGGCATCGGGTCGCTGACGTAGACCGAGCCCGCGTCGTAGGTGGGGCGGGTGACGTCCAGCCAGTCGCGGGCCGCCCGGGGCGCGGTGCGCAGGTCGACGTAGTAGTCCCGGTAGCGGACCTGGTCGAGGGTGTACTCGTTCATGTCCGGCGTGGCCGCCGGGACGGTGACGGTCTTCCAGCCGTCGGTCAGGATCGCGTCGTTGGTGAGGAAGGAGCCGCTGTCGAAGGTGAAGCCGATGGCCACGTAGTCGCGGCCGTAGGTGTCGCGCAGCTGGGAGCCCTGCGGCTTGGGGTACATGAAGGTGTCGGTGGCCACGTAGCCGGTGTGCCCGTTGTGTGCCGACAGCAGCACCTTGCCGCCGGTACGGCGCTGCCACCACGCGGTGTTGTCCGCCATCGCCCGGTCGCGCAGCTGCTCCGAGGCGGAGACGGAGGCCGGGTCGGCGATGTCCAGGGCGGCGAAGGCGAAGGTCTCGGCGATGTTCCGGGCGTGCTGCACGGCCCATGCGTGGGCTTCGTCGCCGGAGCCACCGGTACCACTCGCGGTGACCAGGTCGAGCGCCTGTTGTGCCTTGGCGGCGCTGTCCCGGCGCTCGGCGAGCGGCTTGCGCAGGTAGGCGAAGGCGTCGTCGAACGGCCGCAGGCCCGCGTAGAGCCCGTCGAGCTGCGGGAGGACGTCAGGACGGGCCCCGCGCACGTAGGAGGTGACCCGTTCGAACATCCGGTCGCCGAGCCTCGGGAGGCCGAGGTCGTCACCCATGAAGTGGACCGGGTTCTGCGGGTGGCTCAGGTTGTGGGCCCGCATCCAGGCGATCAGGTCGGCGAACTCCTCGCGGTCCCACGGGCTGCCGCCCAGGGCGTCCTTGACGATCTGCCGCGCGTCGCCCGGGCCGCCCTGGACGTACTCGTCGATCTGCAGGCCGCTGCTCCAGCCCGTCTCCAGGGCGAAGGTGCTGAAGCCCTTCTCTTCGACGAGGTAGCGGAACAGCCGCTGCTTCATGGCGAAGAACTCGTGCGAGCCGTGGGTGGCCTCGCCGAGGCCGACCACCTTGGCGTCGCCGATCATCGAGCCCAGGGCACGCAGGTCGGTGGTACGGCCGCCGGGCTCCGTCGTTCGCAGCGGCTGGGCGACGCTCTCCAGGGCGCGCACCACGACGGAGCGCTGCGCCGTCGCCGGGTCCGCGGCGGCGCCGGTGGTGTCCGGGGCCACCGGCGCGGCGACCGCCGCCACCGGGACCAGCAGGGCCGCAGTGGCCACCGCCGCCGTCAGCAGTCCCCGCCGCCCGATCCGCTTGTTGCCTGCCATCGTTCCGATCACTCCCCACCTCGAATGAACGCCGACGAACCTCGGCGTTCGGTGAGTCGATCCTCGCTTCGACGGTGCCCGCGGCGCACTGGGGAGGACCGCCGTCTTCACTGGGGGTAACCCCCCGGTCGGATTCGGTGGCCGGCCCCCCGGCGGGCAGCGGCCCGCCGACCGTTACGGCGCGCGCCGCGCCCGCCCGGACCCGGGGCGCCGGGCCGCGCAACCAGCCGCACAACATCCCGGGCACGCACCGCGTCATGGTCGCCGTCGACGACATCGAGGACACCGTTGCCCGCCTGCGCCCTCACGGCGCGAACTCCTCGGCGGGATCGCCCGGTTCGAGGACGGCCGGCTGCTCTGCTGCCCCCGAGGCCCGGAGGGCGTCATCCTCGGACTGGCCGAGCGACTGCGCCCAGACGGAGGAACCGGACCATGCGCCGAACGAGATCGTCCGGCGGGCGGCGTCGCGGACGGGCCGGAGGCGGACTGCCGGTCCTCAACTGCCGCGCTTTCGCGCTCCGGTGGCCGTCGTCGTGAGCCGGTCGCCGAGCGTGCTTCTCCGGTACAGCACATGCCGTCCGTCACGTGTCCTGGTGACCAGTCCTGTGGCGTGCAGGACACGCAGGTGTTGGGAGACAGCGCTTGGGGTGACCCTGAGACGGCGGGCGAGCTCCACGGTGGGCAACGGCTCTTCCAGGAGGCCGAGCAGCCTCGCTCGGGATGAGCCGAGCAGGGCCACCAGGGCGGTCGTGTCGACGGTCGGCATCTCCGAGCTCCACAGCGTGGCCACTGCCCGGCTGGGATAGACGAGGCTCGGCGGCTCGTCCGGGCTGACGGGGGGCGCGGGCTTGTGTGCGAACACGGACGGCAGGAGCAGTAGTCCCCGGCCGGATGCCGCGACCCGGTGCCTGCTGATCATCTTGTGGATGTACAGCTCTCCGCTGTGCCAGCGAAGGTTCGGGTGCATGTCGGCGAACAGCAGCCGGGCGCCCCCCAGGGCGAGCCGGCGGGCGCGGTAGGTCATGTCGGCTTCCAGCACCAGTCGCATCTGCGGCCACATCGGCTCGATGGCCACCTCCCAGTACTGCCCCAGGAGATCGCAGATGGCGTCGCGGAGCCTGGCGACGGGTGCGTCGTCGGTGGCGACGGCGTCGCGCAGGGCCTCGGGAAGGGGGTCGGGTGCGTGCGCGAGCAGCAGGTCGTGGCGGACCCGGGCGCATGACGCCTGGCGGACGACGGAGAGTTCTTCCTCGAAGGCCGGCGCGAAGCTCGTGGGATTCGGGGTCAGGAAGTCGGGGAGGGTGCGCCGCTGGGCGACCAGGGACATCAGCAGACCGGTGTCGAGCGTGCCGATCCTGCTGAGTACGGATCTGCGCCAGGGCAGGTGCAGCGCGGACAGGCCCGGATCCTGCAGCACCCTCAGACTGAACAGGGTTTCGTGCAGGGGTGAGAGGGCGAAGCGGGTGTCCGCGAGGTCCTCGACGCCGAGCACGAAGCTGATCATTGAGCCATACGCTACATCGATTGGCGACGCGGCGTCGATGCCATGGACTTCCTCTCATGACACACACAACTCATGTGGGACGCACGGCGATTGTCACCGGTGCGGCGCGCGGCATCGGCGCCGCTGTCGCCCGGCGCCTGGCGGGCGACGGCTTGGCGGTCGGGGTGATCGATCTGGACGAGGCGGACTGCGCCGGTACGGTGGAGGCCATCACCAGTGTCGGCGGAGCCGCGCTGGCCGTCGCCGCCGATGTCGCCGACGAGGCCGCGGCCACTGCGGCCGTCGCCCGGATCGCCGCCGCGTTCGGGCCGCCGACGGTGCTGGTCAACAACGCCGGCATCGGCCCCCGTGCCGACCTCGTGGACATGACCACGCAGCAGTGGGACACGGTCCTGGGGACCAACCTCAGCGGCCCGTTCTTCGCCGCCCGGGCCGTCTGCCCGCACATGGTGACGGCCGGCTGGGGACGCGTCATCAACATGTCGAGCATCTCCGCGGTCGGGGATGCCGGCCGTGTCGACTACGCCAGCGCGAAGGCGGGTCTGATCGGATTCACCAAGTCCCTCGCTCTCCAGCTCGGACCGCACGGAGTGACCGCGAACGCCATCGCGCCGGGGTTCGTCGTGAGCGACATGACCAGGGCCTCGGCCCGGCGGCTCGGCCTGAGCTTCGAGGAGTACCGGCTCAGGGCGCAGCAGTCCATCCCGGTCGGCCGGGTGGGCCTGCCCGACGACATCGCGCACACGGCCTCCTTCCTCGCAAGCCCCGGGGCGGGGTTCGTCTCCGGCCAGGTCGTCTACGTCGCGGGCGGGCCGGTGGACTGAACGATGAGCCGTCGGATGGTCCTGATCCTGGCCGTCACGTGCGCCGTGGCGGTGGGCAACGTCTACTTTCCGCAGGCCGTCGCCCCGCTGGTCGCCGCCGGGCTGCACGTGTCGCCCGATTCGGCCGCCGCGGTGGTGACCGCCACACAGACCGGCTACACGGCCGGGATGGTCCTGCTGGTGCCACTCGGCGACCGGCTCCCGCACCGCCTGTTCCTCGTCGTCCTCCTCGCCCTGACCGGTCTGGCACTGCTCGCTGCGGGGTGCGCACCGGCTCTGCCGGCCCTCGTCGCCGCCAGCACCCTTGTCGGCCTGACCACCGTGGGCGCGCAGATCGTCGGCCCCCTGGCGGCCGGTCTCGTGGCCGCCGACCGCCGAGGAGCGGTGCTCGGCACCCTGCTGAGCGGATCGACCGGCGGCATGCTGCTGGCCCGGACCTTCAGCGGCACGCTCGGTGAGTGGCTGGGCTGGCGGGCCCCCTACCTGGTCGCCGCAGCCCTGGCTCTGGTCCTCGCCACCGTCCTGGTGTTCGCGGTGCCGAACACGACCCCGCCCTCCCGCCGGCGGTACCCAGCGCTCCTGGCCGAGCCGCTGCGCCTGCTGCGCACCGAGCCGGACCTGCGCCGCTCGTGCTTCTACCTCTGATCTTGGCCAGTGCTCCGGCGTTCACGCCGGAGGTGAAGGCCATCTCTGGCCCGGAGGCGCGGAGCGCCGGAGTTCTCTGCGCCTGCGGGGCGAGGGTCAGGCGGTCGGGCGTTGCTGACTCTCGATGTATTGGCGTACGACGGTGAGCGGCGCGCCACCGCATGAGCCCGCGAAGTAGGAGCCGGACCAGAAGCGGCCGCCCCACAGGTAGCGGCGGACGTGGCTGTCGTACTCCTGTCGCAGACGCCG
>NZ_JBFBFA010000073.1:0-17812 GCF_040683915.1 Kitasatospora sp. NPDC093102
ATTCCGCGCAGCGCGCGGCGATCCGTTCCAGTACCTCGGGGTCCACCATGCCCGGGAGCGTAGGAGCATCGCGGGCTGGAACGGGCCAGAACCCATGAAGACCTCCCTGCCCGACGATCTACACGGCAGACTGCCGCGCGTGACCAGCACGAGCACCGGGGCACGGAATCACACCAGGCCCGTGACCTGCCACTTCACGATGCACACCACTCAATGCGCCGTTCAGTCCTGATCACCGGCGCCAGCCGGGGCATCGGTCGCGCCCGCGCAAAGGTCTACCAGGCCGGCGGCGATCGCATCGCGATCACCTACCACTCCGCGTCGGCACCGGACGGCTTCCTGTCGGTGCCCTGCGACATCACGCAGCCTGACGGCGTTGGTGCGACGTTCGCCACGATCGAGGAGCAGCACGGCCCGGTCGAGGTTCTGGTGTCGAACGACGGAAGCACCCGCGACAAGCTTCTGCTCGCATTGTCCGAGGACGGCTTCACGTCGGTGCTGGAGACCAGCCTCACCGACGCCTACCGGGTGGCCAAGCTGGCGACGTGCAGGATGATCCGGCTCCGTGAGGGCCGGATCCTGTTCATCTCCTCCACGTCCGCTCTCTACGGACAGGTGGGGCCCTCCGGTTACACGGCCTCCAAGACGGGTCTGATCGGCTTCGCCCGGTCCCTGGCAGATGAACTCGCGCCCCGCAGCATCACGGTGAACGCCCTCTCCCCCAGTCTGGCCATGCTCAACGCGCTCGGTGCCGAGGAGATCAAGGGCCTGGCCGCACAGGTACCACCGGGCCAACTGGCACACCCTGACGAGATCGTGTGGGAAGCGCTGTTCCTCACCTCATCGGAGGCTGCCAACCTCACGAGTCAGTCCCTCACCGTCGACTGCGGCGCGCCCATGGGGCACTGAACTCCCGCCCTGCCGCACACGTCGGCTGGACTGCCCGCACCAGGACTTGAGACGAGATGAGAGGTCAACCATGAGGTGACGTGCCATGCGGCCCGCTCCGAGGAGCACGGGCCGCTGGGCTGCCGCCTGCACACCGGTGTTACCAGCACCAGTTCCGGCGGCACGCCCTTCCCATCACCGCCGACACATGACCGAGTTCGCGCTCACGTCATCCCCGGCGACGACCCGGGCGGCCGCCCTCGACAGAGGACTCGCCACCCGGTGTACCGCCCGACCACGGGCGGGTCCAACAGGCAATGTCAGCCCCCGGGAGCGATAGCCAGCCCCAGGGGTTCGTGCTGCCTCCACCTCCAGCAGAGACACCTCGATGATGCCTGACTCCGTTCCCGTTTGTCACGCAGGCGCGAGCGCGCCCCCTACCAGATCTACTGGCCGTGACACATCATCAACACGCCGTATCACACGGGAAGACCCCGATGCTTCCGCTTCCGCCGTGGGACTGGAAGCTTTACGACTGGACGAGCCAATGCGGCTGCGCCTACGAGAGGCCATCCACACCGCCCTGCGCACACCCGCTGCGGCGCGTCTGAATGACACCGACCGGCTGCTACGGATCGTCACCATTGCCAAGGCCGAACTCGCCCGGACCTGTGCCACCACGTCGGCCGCCCCGGAGCTCGGCCGCTGGCTCGGGGTGTCCGCCTCTGCCATCCATCAGTCTCTCTGCCGGCAACGGGCATCGTCCACGCTCGTCACCCGCCAGCGGTTCTGCGAGGCCGGCACCGTGCAGGGTTTGCTCGTCGGGGTCCCGGAGCAGATCGAGGCAACTCGGGCCGGCGACCGCCAGCACCCGCTCGCCCTCGACCGCCCCGCGCTCGCCACCCTGCTGCGCCTCGTGGAGCGGCTCTTTGCACCGGGCTGGCGTCACCGGGACGGCTGGGTGACCCCGCCGGGGTTGCTTGCCGCCCGCACGGGCCGCGGCGCACCCACCGACCGGCTCGCCCTGCTCCTCCTCGTATTGGAGGCGCGGCCTGACGGGCGGGTGCGGCTGTGCTCTGGGAGGGTGTGCAAGCGCGGGCGGGCAGCGGCAACGCTCGCCCGGCTCCTGGGCAACGGCTGCACTCCGGCAGGAGCAGCGGGGATCCTTCAACGCCTCCAGAGCGCAGGAGCGATCCAGCTGGTCCGACGGGAGACCAGCAGCCGGCTCCGCCAGCGCGGCGGGATCGTGGTGCCGACGGTGGCCCAGGACTGGGCGACGATGAAGGCCGCCCGGCAACGCTCCGCCGCGTCCCGGTTCGATACCGCCGCTCCTGCAGCGCGGCCACACCGGCGTCGCGTTGGGACGTCCCCGCAGGTGGCGAAGCCGGGGCCCGCAGGTAGTGCCGAGTTCCCAGACAACTCCGCTGCTGAAGCCCTTCACGCCTCTCACGCCGATCACTGTGCCACTGATGGTGAAGCTGATGTCGCGGTTGGTGTTTCCGGCGAAGCCGAGACGGGGGTTCCCACCGTTGCCGGTGGAGCGCACGCGTACGCGAGGAAGTCCGACACGGTCCCGACGCGTCTCGACAGCACCCCACCCGGCACGACGGTGACGCCCAAGCACCGGACCGGGGCGGTGCCGCCCCAGCTGAGCATGTCAACCGCGGCGTACCGCGTGCTGCAGGAGGCCGCGGCTCTGCTGCCGCTGATGACCGTCTGGGAGCAGCGGGAGGCTGCGCGGGCCGCTGGCGCGGCTGTGCGGGACGTTGCGGGCGATGTCGGGCGGGTGGCGCGGCGTCTGCGGTTCAGGCTCGCCTCGGCCACCTCGATCGCCAGCCCGTACGGCTGGCTGGTCCGGATCGGGCTGCGCCGTGCCAGCGACTGCGGGCGGGTCGAGTGCGAGAGCGCAATCGACGTGGTGACAGGCCTTGAGTGTGTTCCCTGCGGGTATCTCGTCGAGGGTGCAGTCAGCCGAGCGCGGCGCGCCACCGACCCGGTCGAAATACAGGCCGAGCCCCCCGCTGCGGGGCCGATTGCTTCGGAAGCCGCGGCTCTGGCCGGACGGGAGGTCCAGAAGGCCCGTGCCGAGGCCGCCTGGCTGGCCGTTCCCTGCGTGGACTGCGGCGCTCCTGGCTCGGCCGGGCTGTGTGCTGGCTGCTCGCGGGGACGGGCCATCAAGGCCGGCATCAGTGAGTGCATCAATCTGGCATTGGCCGCCCGAGCCGACCTGCGCGACTACTCCAGTGTTCGCACCGTCTGGGAGGAGGCCCGTTCGGAGATCCGCAGCGCCAGGGCCCAGGCCCGGCGCGTAACGCAGGACGAGGAGATCGCGGGTGCCAGCGAGCTGCTCGCCGTGGCCTGCACACGCGACCGATACCACCAGGACGCCCTCCGTCGTTTCAAGCTCTCGCCTGCCGTGGCTGCCGAGTCCCGCAACGCCTACGCAGCCGTGATGCGCTCCAGGCACCGGTTCGAGTCATCTGCCGCTGCCCGTCAGGCGGCTGCGGTCGGCGCTGCAGCTGCGGCAGACCGGGCGGCCACGTTCCTGCTTGACCAGCGCGTGACGGCGGTGGCCAGGATCCGTGCGGGCATCGCCGCCCGGTCCGGCGGTCGGCCCATCAGCCGTCCGGCCGCACCTGCGGATGGCGTCTGATGGGACGATCGCTCGATGTCGGCGCCTGGCTCGGCTCTGGGCAGTTCGGATTACGACGGCGAGGTGCGGTGGGAGACGGCTGCCCACGTGCCGCAGCGCTCCGTGAACACCCCGGCTACCGGCTGGAGTTCGCCCCGACCAGCCGTGAACGCGGCCGCCGCCCGCCGAGAGGAACCCCCATGTACATCGACCGCGAACAGCTCGCCGAGGTCGTCAGCTTCGTCACCGCCCGTACCCTCGAGGACGCGCCGGACGCCGGCAACGACGCGCTGACCAACGCGGTCCTGGTCGCCAGCAACGCGGTCGAGGTAACCAGTCCGGCCAGCGTCCTCACGGCGACGAAAAGCACCTGTTCGAGTCCTTCGGTCATCAGGGGCAGCTGCGGGAGGCGGGAGAACTTCTCGACAACCGCGACGCACTCTTCGCCTTGGCCGTACGCGGCGAACTGCGAAGCCGCGACTGGGAGCATCCTGGCCACCCGTGCCGGACGAGGCCCGCATCGCTGGACGCTGGCCGGGCAACAGGACGGCCCACTGCCCGGAATCGGTCTCCCTGTGACTTCCCGCAGCGCTTGCCGACCAGGTGCTCGCCGCCTGCTGGCACACCTCCTACGAGGCGATCACGGCGCTGCGCGCCTGGCGCGACGAACACCGCCACGCTGTACCGAGCCGTCGGTTCAAAACCGAGCACCACTGGCGGAGTACGAGGAGCTCGCCAACCGGGTGGTAACGGGCATTATCTGGCTCCTGGCAGTGAGCACCGTGGTCGAATAGGCCACCGCAGCCACCGTCAGATACCGCCCGCTCCGCGACGGCGGCCCTGACGACACCGCGGTGTCCGGTACGGCCTCCCCATTCGCTGACCGCGCAACTCGGTGACCGCGACCGGCCGGGGGCCAGGAGGCGGGCGGTCGGCCTCGGCGCTCAGCCGGGCAGTTCGAGAGCGGGTTGCCTGCGCGTGGCCCTGGGTTGCGCCCCGGGCGCGGGCGTAGGGCAACCAGGTAACTACCGTTCCCGAGGAGTTGGTGCGCACCACGGTCGGTCGCGAGCCCCAGTCGGGGGCACGGTGGATCGCCGGACTCCCATGGCCGATCGACGAACTCAAGCGGTGGAACTGCGTTGCTGATGGCGACGACATCTACGGCGGCATCGAGATCGTCATCCCGGTACGTCGGCACGACAGCGCAGCTGCGGCTGTGAAGGTGTCCTTCCCTCATCCCGGCAACACGAACGAACCGGAGACACTCGCAGCGTGGGAGTGGGCGCAGCGCGGTCGAACTCTTCGGGCGCGATCACCCGCGGTTCGTCGGCCTGGAGAGCGGCGAACGGCCCCGGCAGCCGGCTTCGACGACCCATAAGGTCGGGCTGGCTGCCAGGGCTGTGGGGTGTCACCGGATCGTCAGAACGGCGTTTAGACGGCGCCGCACCTCGGCTTCTCCGAGAGCGGCTGCGACGGGGTGCAGAGCGGGGCTTCGGGTCGATCCGGTGAGCAGCACGCGGATGACCTGGGATGCCTCTTTGATGGAGCCTGGGTACAGGTTGGGGTTCTGCTTGTAGGTCCTGGCGCTGTCGGCGAAGCCGAGTTCGGCGGCGACGGTGCGGATCTGGTCGAACCAGGCGTCTCCGTCTTCGAGGGGCTGGTAGCGGTCGAGCAGGCGCCGGCTGAGTTCCTGGACCACGTCCGGGGCGAGGCCGACGAATCGCGGGTCGGCGGGATCGGTGACGGGGGTGAAGAGCTGCGGGAAGAAGAAGGCGTAGTGGGTGCGGAAGTCGGCCCACTTGCGGAGGTCCTTGCGCGGGTTGTCGAATCCGTCGCGCTCGACGGCGAGGGCGCGCAACGCGAGGTCTTCCTCGTTCTCCAACGCCTCGGCGAGCGGCACGTCGTACGCCTTGGCCCACTCCTTGACGCGCTCCAGGATGGTGGCGCCGGGCAGGGCGGCGACGTGGTCGGCGCAGATGTCCTCCAGCTTCGCGAGGTTGATCAGCGCGCCCGTCACCCCGCACTCCTCCAGGCGCAGGGGCTCGCGCAGGGCCTCGCCGAGGGGCATCTCGGCGAGCCGGCCGTTGGCCAGGCCGCGCAGGTAGTACAAGACAGCCTCGGTCGGGTAGCCGGCCTGGGCGTAGTACTCGACGTCCGCCTCGGGGTCCTTGCGCTTGGAGAGCTTGCGGCGCGTCTTGCCCTCCTGCTTCATCAGGGGGGCGATGTGGGCGTAGGGGAGGCGCGGGAAGCCGAGGGCGTCGAAGAGCTGGTGATGGACGGGGACGGAGGACAGCCATTCGTCGCCGCGGATCACGATTGTGACGCCCATCAGATGGTCATCGACGGCGTGGGCGAGGTGGTAGGTCGGCAGGCGCGGCTCGGTGTTGGACGCCTTGAGGATGACGGTGTCGGCGCGGTTGTCGTCCATCTCGATCGTGCCGCGGATCAGGTCGCGGAAGGTGGTGCGTCCCGCGTCGGTGCCCGGGGAACGGAACCGCACCACGTACGGGACACCGGCGGCAAGCCGTTCACGGACCGTGTCGTCGACGGCATCACGCCACGGCGCCCACTGGCCGTAGTAGCCACTGGGCACCTTCTTGGCGAGCTGGTCGGCGCGCAGCGCCTCCAGCTCGTCCTTCGTGGCGAAGCACGGGTAAGCCCGGCCCTGACGCATCAGCTCGCGGACGTAGGTCTGGTAGATGCGGGCGCGCCGGGACTGGGTGTAGGGCCCGTAGAGGCCGGTGGCGTCAGTCTCGTCCGAGGCGACGCCGAAGTGGCGGAAAGCGCGGTCGAAGCGGTCGACGGCCCCTTCGACTTCGCGGGCCTGGTCGGTGTCCTCGATGCGCACGAAGTACACGCCGCCGCTCTGGCGGGCGATGGCCGCGTCGATCGCGGCGACGTGGATGCCGCCAATGTGCGCGTGGCCGGTGGGGCTGGGGCAGAACCGGGTGACCTCCGCGCCAGCAGGCAGCTGGCGGGCGGGGTACTGCTGCTCCCAGAAGGACGGCTCGGGCAGGTCCAGGTCGAAAAGTGCGTCGATCTCGCTGGGGTTGAGCACGGGTCCTCCGGGTGCGGTGTGTTCTCGCCGTGACGGCGGCCGGGCGGTGGCTCGGTCGGCACCGGCGGGCCGGGCCGCTGACCCGCATGGTACGCGAGCGAGCGGCCCGGCCTGCCCTAACGTTGTGCGTACGAGCGGGAGTTCGATGAGTGAGTGAGTGTCAGACGGGGACCTCGAGGGAGTCTCGGCGTGCCTGTCTCCTCCAGTACCGGGCCTCGGGGCGTCAGGGGATGCCAGCTCGGCGGGGTGTCGGGTACGCCGTGCAGGCCGGTGCAGGAGTGTGGCAGCCCGTTCCAGTCGGTGCCGGTGAGCTCGGGCGGCAGGGCCTGGTCGGCAGGGCTGTGACCGGCCGTTGTCGTCTTGATCACGGCCGCAGAGTTCCAGTCGGCTCCGACACTCGGCGCGCCGGTGAGGCACAGCGGCACATGCGGGGCGGCCTCTATCAGTGCCGGGACGACCGGGAGGGCACCGTCCGCGCTCGGTTCAGAACGTTCGAGGCGAGTGCGGCGTCCGTCACCCGGTACCGCACCGAGCGAAGGCCTCTCGTCACGGTCGACGCCGTCGGCACACCCGACGGGATCGCCGTCCGTGCGCCCGCCGTACTGCGGCGGCGTGGCGGTCGGGTCGGGCCGGTCGACCGCTTGGCACCGCCTTCCCGGCTCTGTCATCCTGCGGGAACGGCGGCCGGGGGAGGGCCGTCGGCTGGTCCGTGCTTCAGGGGGTCCGGTGGGATCGATCGGTGTGGTGTGCGCGGTGGCCGCGCTCCTCGGGGCGGGGCTGCTGCGGTGGCTGCCGGCCTGGGGGAGGTCTGACGGTCTGACGGCCGCGGGGATCGCGGGGGTGCGCGGGGGGTCGAAGGCCGCACTGGTGGTGGCCGTCGTCGAACTGCACCTCGCGGGGGTGCTCGACACCGACCGGCGGGGGCGCCTGCGGCGGGTGGTGCACGCCCACTCCGGGCAGGACGCGACTCCACTGCACCGGGCCGCGCGGACGGCGTTCGGCCGGGACCTGTCCTGGGCCGACGCCGTGACCACCCCGCCCGTGCGGCGGGCCCGCGAGGAGACCCGCACCGACCTGGTCCACTGCGGCCTGCGCTGCGGTTCGGCCCGGCTGGCCGCGTCGACCCTGCTGGCCGCGGCCACGAGCGCCACGGGCGCCCTCGCCACCGCGCGGGGGCCTGGTGGACGGGCCTGCCCGTAGCCGTACTCCCGCTCGTCCTGCTCTGCGCCCCGGCCCGCACCCTGGCCGGACACCGGCTGCTGCGCGAACTGCGCCGCCGGAACCCCCTGAGCGGGGCGGCAGCGTCCGGCGGCACGCCGTCAGGGCCCGACGGGGCAGGGCTACTGACCGCGCTGTACGGACGCCGGGCGCTGCACCTGCTGCTGCCGGACTTCGCCGCCCGGGCCGGGCTGCTCGGCGGGCGCGGGGCACGGGAGACCGTCGCCCGCACCGGCAGCGACTACGGCCCGTACGAGGGGTCCGGCGACGCCGCGAGCTACAGCGGCGACCTCTGAAGTCGCGACCTGCGGAGACGTCAGGTTGATTTTCGTGTATCGCGAACGATCGCTTGCGGACGCGGTCAAGGCCGGGCTGGAGAACCGTCAGCCTCCAGGCCGAACTGCCGCAGCCGTTCCGCGCCCGCCGTGCCCCCAGTCCGGGCGTGCAGCTCAGCCAGCCTCGTCAGGGCCAGGGGGCTTCCGGCGTTGGCGGCCCGCTGATACAGCCGTTCCGCGCCGGCCGCGTCCCCCACCCACCCGCCCGCGCAGCCAGACCAGCGCCGTCAGGGCCAAGGGACTTCCGGCGTCGGCGGCACGCTCGAAAGGCGTGTCGCGCCATACCAGCCCTCAGCCCGAAGGCGCCCCATAGTCAGATTCCGCAGGACCGCCAGGTGCCCGGCGTCAGCGCAGTGCGGTGCCGGTGCGGGTAGGAGCAGCGCGAGAGCACCGGGTGCGGGTCTTCCCGCCGAGGCTGGGCCCGGCTATCGTCCGCGGTCGCCGTCGGCAGATTGTCCGGCTTGGCGTCGGCCGGGTCCCGGCCCCTGGGCTGTCCGCCCGGGGGCCGGGGGTGATGGTGTCGGGCCGGTCAGGCCCACAGGGTGTGGAGAGCGGTGGTCACGCGGTCGATGTCGTGGCCGGTCATGGCCGGGTAGCAGGGCAGCGAGAGCTGTCGGCTGGCGGCCTGCTCGGTCACGGGCAGCGGGTGATCGGCGGCGTCGTGGTAGGCCTGGAGGGTGTGGACGGGCCTGAAATGGACGCTGGTGGCGATGCGGTGCTCGGCCAGGAGGCGTTCGGCGAGGCGGGTGCGGTCTATCGGCGCGGCGTGGGGGTCGACGAGGATCGGATAGAGGAACCAGCCGTGCTCGGTTGTGGGCAGGACGGCGGGCAGAGTCAGGCCCGGCAGGCCCACGAGGGCGTCGGTGTAGGCGGCGGCGATCTCGGCGCGGCGGGCGGTGAAGGCGGGCAGCTTGCGGTGCTGGGCGAGGCCGAGGGCGGCGTTCAGGTCCGACATCACGTACTTGAGGCCGGGAACGGTGACGTCGTAGTCGGCGGTGTTGCCCTTGCCGTGCCGTTTCCAGGCGGAGGAGTCGATGCCGTGCCGGCCGAGCAGGCGGGCCTTGGCGATCAGGTCGGCCCGGCCGGCCAGCATGCCGCCCTCGCCGGTGGTCATGACCTTGTTCGCGTAGAAGCTGAAGACGGTGAGGTCGCCGACACTGCCGGCACGTATGCCGTCGCGGCTGGCCCGCAGGGCGTGGGCGGCGTCCTCGACGAGCAGGAGGTGGTGCTCGTCGGCGAGTTCGCGAAAGGCCCGCAGGTCGCACGGGTGGCCGCCGTAGTGCATGACGACGATGGCCCTGGTGCGGGGGGTGATCGCGGCACGGGCCGCGGCGGGGTCGATGTTGAGTGTGACGGGTTCGATGTCGACGAAGACCGGTCGGGCGCCAGCCTGGCGCATGGCGTTGGGGGCGGCGCAGAAGGTCATGCTCGGGGTGATGACTTCGTCGCCCGGCCCGATGCCGGCGGCCAGGAGGGCCAGGTGCAGGGCTGCGGTGCAGGAGGACACCGCGAAGGTGTCCTGGACGCCGAGGTCCTCGCGCACGGCCTGCTCGAACGCGGCGGCCTTCGGGCCGTGGGTGAGCCAGCCGGAGCGGATGGTCTCGGTGGCCTCGGCGATCTCCTCGTCCCCGAGCAGGGGCCGGTTCCACGGCAGGACTTCCGTGGTAGTGGTGGTCACTTCGTGCTCCAGTCGGTGTTGGTGTACTCGGCGTGCAAGCGCAGGCAGTCGTCGGTGGCGGCCGCCTCGAGGCGTCCCGTTTCGAGCGCGGCCAGCAGGCCCTGGTAGTTGTCGTAGGCGGGCGCGTTGACGTCGCCGAGCGTCCCGCCGGTGACGGTGTCGGCGATCTCGGCCACGCCAGCGGCCAGGGTGCGGGTGCAGGCGTCGGGCAGGAGGTTGTGCAGGCGGGCGAAGCTGGTGCGGTAGTCCCGTGCGTCTGCCTCGTCGCGTTCGGGCCCGCGGTCGATGCGCGCGCCGGGGACCGCGGCGGCGACCGTCTCGGCGATCTGGGCGATGGTGTAGTTCTCCGTGTCGGCGCCCACGTTCAGGATCCGCAGCGTCTTCGGGTCGGCGAGGACTGCCTCGAGGACCTCGGCGACGTCCTGGACGTGGACGAGGGGGCGTCGCTGGGAGCCGCCGTTGAGCGGGATGCGCCCGGTGGTGACGGCCTGGGCGGTCATGCGGTTGACGACGCTGTCCAGGCGCTGGCGCGGGGAGCGGCCGTGCACGGTCGCCAGGCGCAGCACCGTCAGGGCGGCGGTGTCCTGGAGCAGGTCGGTCAGGCGGCGTTCGGCGAGGACCTTGGTGCGGGCGTAGACGCCGAGCGGGTTGGGTCCGGTGTCCTCGGTGACGGTGCCCTCGTGGCTGCCGTAGACGCTGCAGGAGGAGAAGAGGACGTAGTGGGGCACGCCGGCGTCGCGGGCGGCCTCGGCGGCCAGGACGGGCGAGGCGTAGTTGAGTTCGACGGCGAGCTGGGGGTCGGTGGCGCAGGCGGGCTCGCCGACCAGGCCGCCGAGGTGCACGACGGCGTCCGCGCCGGTGGCGGCGCGGCGCAGCGCGGCGGGGTCGCGCAGGTCGGCGTGGACGAACTCGGTGTCGTGGGGCAGGAGTCGGGTGGGATCGTCGCCGCGGTGGTAGATGAGGCCGTCGACGGCGGTGACGTGGTGGCCGAGGCGGGTGAGGTGGTGGGCGGCGACGGTGCCGATGTAGCCGGCGCCGCCGAGCAGCACGATGCGCATGGGGTAGGGGTGCCTTTCGTGGTTGGGGTCGGGCCCGGCCCCGTGGCCGGGCCCGCTGGGGTGTCAGTGCACGGGCTGGAGGGTGGGCTGCTTGGGGGTGGTGAAGGCGGCCTTGCCGAGGGCGGTGCCGTGCAGGTCGGCCAGGCGCGGGACGAGGGTGACGTCGAGCTGGTCGACGGGGTGGAGCAGTCCGCGCTCGCAGATCCGGGCGGTCCAGACGTCGGCGCGGGTGGTGGGGTAGGCGAGGTTGACGCCGATCTCGCCCTTGGGGAGGAAGCCGTTGAACGGGGCCGCGATGTGGCGGTCGTTCCAGTAGGCGTAGGCGCCGTGGGCCTTGGCCTGCTCGATGAGGGCGAACAGCTGCGGGTAGCGGGGGCTGGTGCGCAGTTCGCGGAAGAGGAGCTGGCCGAGCAGGCGAGGGGCGACGGCGGTGAGCTCGTCGAGTCCGGCGGCGCGGAAGGTCATCTCGCGCACGTCCTGGCCGGGGTCCAGGGCGGTGCAGGCGAACAGGTGGGACAGGCGGCGACGCACGTAGTCGGGGGCGGCCTCGGCAAGGTCGGGTTCGACGGCGCCGACGAGCTGGAGGAGCGTGTCGTGGTCGGGCCGGAAGCGGGCCAGGTCGAAGAGGCGGTCCATGCCGGGGGCGGCGGCGAACGCCAGGCGCTTGTACAGGCGGTTGTTCATCTCGCCGAGGTCCGCGTACTTGCGGGTCTCGGGCGATTGGGAGTGCAGCATCAGGTACTCGGAGAGGACCTCGAAGTAGAGGTAGCCGAGGAATGGGAAGGCGGTGATTGCGTGGGCGAGGCGGTCGAGGAAGGCGCGCGGATCGGTGGCGGTGCCGGCGGCGTTGGCGAGCAGCAGGTCGAGGAAGGCGGCCGTGGTGCGGATGCGGCGCAGGACGGCGGCCCGCAGCTCGGTGTCCTCGGCCTGGGTCAGGGCGTGGCGGTGCTGGAGGTAGGTGGCGAGATGGATTCCGCCCAGGCGCAGGTAGTCGATGCCCTCCGCGGGGGCGGGCCTCTCGGGGGTGATCTCGATGACGAGGACCTGGCGGTGGCCCTTGGTTTCGAGGAGGTAGGAGCCGAGGTTGTGGGGGCGCAGCCCGGCCGGGGTGGGTGTGAGCGGGGCGCAGTACAGGGCGCCGACGAGGCAGCCGGCTGCGCCGAGGAGCTGGCCGCTGGTGCGGATGGCGTCGAGGGCGGCGGTGGTGTGCATGAGGTGCAGGGGGGTGCCGCTGGTGAGGGTGTGGAGCATGGCGTTGTCGCGGGCCAGCAGGGCGCCGCCGGGGGTCTGGTGGTGGAGGTGGTGGCGCCAGTGGGCCTCGCTGTGGGCGAGGCCGGCGGGGGCGGGGCGGTCGTGGTCGCGGGTGTGGTCGGTGTGGGCGTAGTGCCACTCGTCGTTCAACGGGGCTCCCGGTCGGGGTGGGTGAGGGTGCGGGTGGCGTGGTGGAGCGCTTCGTGGTGGGTGGCGCCGTCGAGGCGGGCGTGTTCGCTGCGGAGCATGAGGTCGAAGGCGAGGGAGTGCAGTGCAGTGGTGAGGGGGACGCGCAGGTGGGCGGGGTCGGGCCACCAGCGGGTGGCGGGCAGGCGGTAGCGGTCGAGGGCGTCGGCGGCTTTGAGGAGGTCGGTCAGCTGCCGGGCGTGGCGGTAGGCGTGGTCGTGGCGGGTGTCGGTGCCGTAGGGCACGTCGTGGAGGGCGATGGCGGTGGCGGCCTGCCGCAGCAGGTGTTCGGGCAGGTCAGGGATGCCAAGCGTTGCGGTGACCTGATGGTGGTGCTGGTCGAGCCAGGTGGCGGCGCGCCGACCGTGGCCGGGGTCGGCGCGATCGTTGTGCCGGCGGCAGTCGTGGACGGCCGCGGCCACCGTGAGGGCCCGGCTCTGGTCGGCGTCCAACTGGTACTCGGCGGCGAGGACGGTGGCGAGCAGCGCGACGCGGGCGTTGTGACGCACTCCGTGGAGGGTGTCGGTGAGCGCGGGGTCGGCGAACCAGTCCTCGCTGGGCACGAGAACGGCACTCTGCGGGGTGAGGGCGGCGGGACCGCTTGCCGTGTCGGGGCGGTTGCGGGCGACCCAGTGGAGGGTGACCCGGTCCATCAGCTGGTGGTCCGGCAGCCGTCCTCGAGCGGCGAGTTCGTGGAGCGCGGGCACGGGCAGGGGTCTCCCTATCAGGCCGGGACGGCTGTGCGGGTGGTGACCGGGGTGGAGCGGCCGGTGGTGGCCGCCGTGAGGAGCGCTTCGGCGGCGGTGATGGCCGCGGTGCCGTCGGTGAGGGTGACGAGCAGGTCGCTGCCGTACCCGAGGAGGGCGTCGCGCATCAGTTCGTGCTGGACGGTGAACGGGGCGGGGCGTTCGGCCAGCGGCAGGCGGATCGCCGGGCCGGCGCTCACCCCGGGGAAGCCGGCGTTCTCGCGGCGGCGGGCGCTGTTGGTGTGGTGGGTGAGGGTGCCCGCCAGGGCGTCGGCGGTCAGCAGGCCCGCCTCGGTGTGGACTTGGAGGGTGCGCGCTTTGGCGGGACTGACCCAGTCGGCGTGGAGTTGCAGGAGCCGGTGGTCGCCGAGGTGGGCGGTGGCGGTGACGATGTCCTCGTGGGGGCCGGCGAGGCGCACGGTGTCGGCGGTGACGGAGCGGATGGGGGCGCGGGCGAGCCACGCGCCGAGGTCGAGGTCGTGCACGGCGAGGTCCAGGGCCACGCCGACGTCCCGGATCCGGCCCGAGTAGGGGCCCTGGCGGCGCGCGGTGATGTGCCACAGGTCACCGAAGTGTCCGGCGTGGAGCAGCCGGGCGAGTTCGGCGGCCGGGGCGGTGTGCCGTTCGGTGTGGCCGACCGCCGCGAGGACGCCGGCGTTGCGGAAGGCGTCCTCGATTCGCCAGGCGGCAGCGGCACTTGCGGCGAGGGGTTTTTCCACGAGCGCGGCGACGCCTGCGGCGGCGAGCTGGAGTGCGATGTCCTCGTGGGCGGCGGTGGGGGCTGCGACGACGCAGTAGTCGAGGTCGAGGTGCAGCAGGTCCTGGACGCGGGCGACGGTGCGGTGGCCGGGGAAGTCGGCGCGGCGGCGGGGGTCGGGGTCGGCCAGGGCGACGAGGTCGACGCCCGGCAGGGCGGCCAGGGTGCGGGCGTGGACGCCGCCGGCCCAGCCGAGGCCGACCACGGCGGCCTTCAGGGTCTTCATCACGATGCTCCGTTGCAAGACGAGGCGGGCTGGTCGAGGTACGGCGGGCGGGTCACGGCCGGGCCGGGCGCCGTCCACGCGGCCAGGCGGCCATCGCTGGTCTCCGCGCGCATCCACGGCGGTATGGCCGCCGGGGTGGAGCGCACCCAGTCCACGTAGCGGGCGATGCCCTCGGTGACGGTGACGGCCGGGGCCCAGTCCAGGACGCGGTGCATGAGCGCGGTGTCGGCCCGGCCGCCCAGCGGGTCGCCCGCGGCGGGCGGCGCCGTGCGCACCGTGGTGCCGGGGAAGTGGGCGAGCACGTGCTCGGCGACCTCGCTGACCGAGGTCTGTACTCCGGTGCCGAGGTTGAGGGTCCGACCGGCCGCGCCCGGTGCGGTCAGCGCGCGCACGATGGCGTCGGCCGCGTCGTCGCGGAACACGAAGTCGCGTACCTGCCGGCCGCCGCCGTTGAGGAGCAGTTCCTGGCCGAGTGCGGCGTACATGGTGAACTGGGCGACCACCCAGGACGCGGCACCCGGCTTGGGGACCTGGCCGGGCCCGTAGACCGAGAAGGGGCGCAGCAGCGTGAAGTCGCGGCCGGCCGCGGTGAGAAGCTGACGGGTGTGCAGTTCGGCCCACAGCTTCGCGGAGGCGTAGGGGTTGAGGGGCTGGTAGGGCTGGGTCTCGGTGAACAGGCGCGGGCGCGTCGTGTCGGTGTCGGGGTCGCCGTGGCCGTAGACCTGGGCGGTGGAGAGCAGTATGAGGCGGCGTATCGAGGGGCTGTCGGCGACGGCGCGCACGAGGGTGTCGGTTGCGGCGAGGTTGGAGCGAAAAGCCGTGTCCGGGTCGGCGAGGCAGCCCTGGACAGTGGAGTGGGCGGCAGCGTGGACGACGAAGTCGGCGTCGTGGACGAGGTGGCGCACGAGGTCGTTGTCGCTGGCGTCGCCGAACACCAGGTCCGGGTCGTGGCGGCCGGTGCCCAGCAGGGCGACGGTGGCGGGCTCGTAGGCGGAGAGGTTGTCGAGCAGGACGGGCCGGGCGCCGGCGCGCCGCAGGGCGTCGCGTACGGCGGTGCCGATGAAGCCGGCGCCGCCGGTGACCAGGACGCGCGCGCCGTGCAGCGGACTGTCGGTGGTGGTCATGAGGGTTGTCCTTGTCGGGGTAGGGATCAGGAGCAGATGAGGGTGCCGGAGAACTTGGTGACGGCGAAGTAGCCGCGTTCGCCGATGACCTGCCGTACTGCGGCCGCGACGTGCGACTCGAGGGCGTCGAGCAGGGCGGGCAGCGCCGCGGCAGGGCCGGCGGAGGCGGAGCAGTGGTAGGAGGCGCGGTAGAAGTCCATGAACGGGTCGACGCTCGCGAACTGGAGCTGGTCCTGCCATTCCAGGACGCGGACCCGGTCGAAGTGCGGTGCGAGGAGGCGGCGGCCGTTGGCGAGGGAGATCCGGGCCTTGGGCGAGGCCTTGGCCAGGTGGGCGGGGCCGCCCGCCGCGCGCAGCGCCCGGAGGTGGACGTCGTACATCTCGACCATGGAGTCCGGCTGGTCGGTGGTGAGCAGGAACCGGCCTCCGGGCCGCAGGACGCGCCTGGCCTCGGCGAAGAGCGTGGTGAGGTCGGCGACGTAGTGCGCGGTGTACACGCACATCACCCGGTCGAAGTCGTCGTCCGTGAACGCCTGGAGGCTGTCGGCGCTGCCCTCGACCCAGTCGCAGGGGGTCGCCACGCCAGCCATCCGCCGTCGTGCCGCCTCCAGCATGGCCGGGGCGATGTCGAGGCCGGTGATGTGGCCGGCCGCCAGATGCGGGCGCAGCCGCTCCAGGACGAACGCGTTGCCGCAGCCCAGGTCGAGCAGCTCTTCGGTCCCGCGCAGGGCGAGGGCTTCCAGGAGATGGTCGTGCAGTGCCTTCGGGTTGGTGCGGTAGCGGTCGTGGACGCGCTGCTTGACCTCCAGGGCCTCGGCGTCGGTGAAGTAGGCGGAGCAGGCGTCTTCGGCCGTCAGGACGGCGTGCTTGGTGGGGATCACCCGCCGGGCCAGCCGGGCGAGGCCTGGCGTGCGGAAGTCCTGCGCTCCGGTGACGGTCGTCAACGCTCGCTCCCATCGGGTGGAATCGCCCGTGCCGTCCCGGTGCGGAGGACACCGGGACCTGGTATGGCGGCGGGGCTTGGGACATCAACGGTGCGGCCGGCACCGGGCGAGAGGGAAGGGGCGCACCCGGTGCCGTACCGGTGCGGTCATGAGCACCGCCAGAGCACCGCCGGTTCACCTGTTGGCGCCCGGCCTGCCGCAGTAGCGTCAGACGGATCGACCACCACGTTGAGGGAGGGGAAACCGGTTGGCCGAGGATCCTTGTGATCACCCACTCGCCCGGGCACGGGCCGTTCGCAATCTGGAGCGATCCGACCTGGCGAGGGAACTGCGCGAGAACAGCGCCAAGTTCGGCATACCTCTGGGAACGGGCCGGGACGGCGTCCTACGCTGGGAGAGCGGCCGTACTCCCGACGACCCCACGCAGCTGGTGATGGCGGACCTGTTCGGCATCGACAGCGACCTGATCGACTCCTACCCGTGGCCGCGGTGGCTGGAGTTCGATCCGCTCCAGCAGCCCGACGACTACCCGTGGACCGGCCCCGGCGCCCTGGGGGCCCTCAGATATGCGATCGGAAGTGGCATGAAGCGGCGGACCTTCGTCATCGGCTCTACGATGCTGACCACGACCCTGCTGTCCTGGCTCACCGCGGACCCCCTCGAAGCCGCGCAGCTCACGAGTGGCCGGCGGCTCAGCGAGGGCGCCGTCACCTCCATCGAACGCTGTGTCAGGGAACTGCGCCTGACCGACGACGAGGACGGCGGTGGCACGCTGATCCGCGACACGGCAGCGACGCTGGCCGCGGTGACCGACCTCCTGTCGAACCGCAGCCACTCGCTCGCTCACGAGAGCCGCCTGTACGCGGCCGGCGCCGACCTCGCCCGCATCCGGGCCTGGGCGGTGTTCGATGTCCACGGGCGCTGCGACGACCTGACGTTCAAGGCCGCGCTGCAAGCCGCGCACGCAGCCGGCGACCCGGCGCTCGGAGCCCACATTCTCACGTTCTGGTCCGCCGCCGCCTACAACTGCGGACGACCCGCCGACGCGGAGGCCATGGCCTCCGCAGCGCTGGCCTCTGTCCGTGGCAAGGCCGCTCCGCGGGTGGAGGCTCTGGTCCTCGCACGCCGGGCACGCGCCCGCTCACACCTCGATGACACTGGCTGCTGGAACGACCTCGAAGCCGCCCTGGTGCTGCTGGAAGCCGCCGAACGCGATCCGGGCGACGAACCGGACTGGGCGTACTGGTTCAACGCCTCCGAGTACGAAGGCTGCCTGGCGTCCACCCAGCTGGCCATGGGCCGCGCCGACCAGGCCGAGGAGACCTTCGCCCGGCAGTCGCGTGCGTTCAGCGGCGCCGCGGTGCGAACCCAGGCCCTCTACTTCGTCCGGATGGCCGACGCACAGCTGCAACAGGGCCACATCGAGCACGCGTGTGCCACCGCCCACCAGGCACTCGACCTCACCGCCGAGATCAGCTCCCACCGCGCCGTCGAACCCCTCAGGGCGCTGGGCTCCAGCATGGCGGCCCAGAGCAGCACACCCGAGGTCCGCGAGTTGCGGGAACGCATCGCCGCCCTCGTCTAACAGCTCTGACGGCCCGCGCCCGCCGGCCCAATGAGTGGTGTGCATCGTGAAGTGGCAGGTCACGGGCCTGGTGTGATTCCGTGCCCCGGTGCTCGTGCTGGTCACGCGCGGCAGTCTGCCGTGTAG
>NZ_JBFBFA010000074.1:0-17293 GCF_040683915.1 Kitasatospora sp. NPDC093102
ATATGACAAACGTGTCTATGTCTTCCTCGGCACGGTCACGGTCGCCGCCCTGGCCATCTGGCTCCGCTCATGATCGACCGGACAGAACCTAGTGCTCTGACCGGATAGGTTCACCGGGTTGCTGCGTTCCCGCCGATGGCGGCTCAGCGATCGGCATCGGCGAGTGGTCCGGCCTTGGTGACAACTCCGGTCCACCAATCCGGTCGATCGGTGGGCTGCCAGGAGACTTCCAGCTCTCGGTGGGTCAGCTCTTCGGCCCTGAGGTGGAGGGCAGCCTGGGCCGGCTCAGGCTCGCACGTGGGGGCGGGGTGATCGAGGTAGCCGTCGGCAATGCCGCCCGGCGCTTCGAAGTACACGGCGAACCGCCACCGGTCTGGCGTGCGGTAAAGGACGAGTGTCTTCGGAGTCCCGATCGTGTGCCAGTACGGCTTCCTTCTGCTTCCCATGGAGGAAGTATCGGCAATCGCTGATCAGGCAGCGGTAGCCAGTACCCGTCCTCCCCAGCGGATGCCTTTCTCGCTGCGGATGCGGGCCCGTTCGCGGCGCTGGGCGGTGAGGACGTCGGGGTGACGGGCGTTGGCGTTGCGCCAGCGCAGGTAGGCATGCAGCGCGCGGGTCTGGACCGTGTGGTTCGGATGGTTCGAGTTCGCCAGGGTGAACTGCCTCAGCGGTCCGAAGTGGGCCTCGATCGGGTTCGCCCAGGAGGCGTTGGTCGGGGTGAAGCAGAGATGGACGTTGTTGTTCTTCGCCCAGCGCAGGATCCTTTTGCCGTTGTGGGCGGAGAGGTTGTCCAGGATCACGTAGACCGGGGCGCCGTCCGGGCGGGCGGCCCGGATCGAGCTGAGCGCGGCCAGGGTGTTCACGGTGCCCTTGCGGCGATGGTTGACGCCCCACAGCGTGTCGCCGCCGACCGAGTAGCAACCGTGGAAGTAGGTGACGCCTTGGGTGCGCGTGTAGGTCGCCGGGAGCCGGTCAGGGCTGCCCTGTTCGGCCCAGCAGTTGCCGGCGGTGGGGCGGATGCCGAGCGGCCCGAACTCGTCGAACGCGAAGGTGCGGTCCGGGAAGCGGTCCAGGACATGCTCAATCCGGTCGAGTTTCGCGTCGTGGTCGGGGTCGGTGGACTCCTTCCAGGTCTTGGTGCGCCGGAAGGTGACGCCGCGTCGGGCCGGCAGGCATCGCAGGGCCTCACGGCCGATCCTGATCATACGGCCGTGGACCTTGCGCAGGTAGGCGAGCAGTTTGCGGATGGACCAGCGGGTGAAGGGCTGCCCGAGCTTCGTCGGGCGGGTGGTGGCCGTCTGGACGACGAAGTACTCGTCGTCAGGACTGAGATGGCGGGGACGGCCTCCCGCCCCGCGAGGGTCCAGGCAGGCCAGGCCGATCACGTTGAACCGGTGGATCACGTCCCGCACGGTGTCCTCGTCGGCCTGGACCAGCCGGGCGATGACCGGGACCCGGTTGCCGCCGGCCGAGGCCAGCAGCATCATCGCCCGCCGGTAGCGCACCGTGCTCGTGCTGCCCCGGCGCACGATCCTCTGTAACTGCTGGCCCTCCTGATCTGTCAGCCTCCGAACTCTGACCGGCTCCGCCACCACGCCTCCCCACACCGAATCGGATGTCGGTCCACATCCGACCGGTTCATGCGTCGCCACCACCAACCCGGCGAACGTATGCGGTCAGAGCACTAGGCTGTCGCCATGCCTGAAGGACGCCCTGCCATACCCGCTGAGCTCCGCCGCCAAGTCCTCGTCGAAGCCGGCCACCGCTGCGCCGTTCCCACTTGCCGCCAGCACCCCGTCGACATCGAGCACATCATCGACTGGGCGAAGGTGAAGAAGCACGAGTTCGAGAACCTCATCGCGCTGTGCCCGACCTGTCACCGACGAAAGGGGAACGGGCCCGATCAGATCGACCGCAAGGCGCTGCGCCAGTACAAGGCGAACCTCGCTGTTCTCAACAGCCGTTACAGCGGTCTGGAGCGGCGCTTGATTGAGCTCTACGCAGCCAGCTTCCGCACCGGTGCCGCCGACCCGGCCAACCCACCCGTCGTCCCGCTCAGCACCGGCTCGTGGCTGCACCTGATGTACCTCATACAGGACGGATACCTGGTCCAGGTGCAGTGGCAGGGCGCGTCCATACAGCTAGGCCCTGTCCCCACTCTGGAGGCCTACCAGCTCACCCCTGCCGGCGCGGAGCTGGTCCAGCGGTGGGCCGCGGCACAACCCCTGGATCCGCAGACCAACAACGAGGCGTAGCACACCTCGTCTGCTGCCCCTGAGCTTGTTCTTTATGGTCGCGTTCGATGATGGTTATGGGGCGTCGGACGGTTTTGCCCACGTCGTAGCGGGTGGCAGGTCGGCTGTTCTTCGAGCCGGCCGGTCTGCCGGGGCCCGGCCTGGTGGGTTTCGGTGCACGGGCCGGACGGAGCATGGCGGGGCGGATGTTCCTGAACCCCCGGCGGACCCGGGCCGGGGTGAGCCTGTTCGGTTCGGCCGGTTTCTCCCAGGGCCAGCGGATGTCCTCGGCGAGAGGACATCGGAATGCGGCTTCGGGCGTCATCGTGGTGCGGTCGCTGTCTTCCTGGAAGGGCAGGAGACGGGACCGGTCGTTGCCGGGGCTGTCGGACGGGCCCGCCGACTCGTCGTCGCCGCCCTACGCCAAGCCCCCGAATCCCGACCTACGGGGCGGTGCGCCGCGGCGGCGGGCTCGGGCGGCCTGCTGAATCTCGGCCTCGGCCAGGCGTCGGCGGCCGGCGGCGAGGTTCTGGCGGACCTGTTCCTCGACGGCGGTGAACACGCGGTAGTAGGTGCGGTCGTACGCCTCGATCAGCTGGTAGGTCCACATGCCCGAAACGACGTCCCGGCCCAGGAGCTCCCGATCGACCAGGCCAGCCTGCTCCTCGTGCCCGGCCTGGCGCAGCATCCGCACCGCCTCGGCGAGCATCCGGTCGACGCCGCCGGTCATGTGGTGCACCGCGTACAGGTGGCCACGGGCCCGCTCGGTGTACTCCAGCGCCTTCACCGGCATCCCCAGCGCCTCGACGGTCGCGTCGTCCACCCCGGGCGGCCGACGGTGCGCCTCGTCCGGCTCTGCGGACGGGTGGCCTCGCTGATGCCGCCACATCCGTCGCGACGGCGCGGTGGTTTCGGGATGTGTCCGCGCTCCCAGGCGCTGGCGCCGGAGGCGAGGACGGTATTTCCCCAAAAAGGGGCTGAAACGCAGCGTCAGAAACCATAGAGTCACTGCCAGTTGATCCGCATACGGCACGTCCGGACACAGTCAGGATGGTGAAATGACCAGGTTCACGACCAGGTTCGCCAAGGGGGCCGCGATCGCGGCCGCAGCGGTCGCGCTGGCGACCTCCTCTCCGACGGCGGCCCAAGCCCACGCCCCGTCCGACCTCACCCCTGCCACGGCGAGCGCCAGCGCGCCCGCCAGCCCCGCCCTCGCAGGATCCATACCTCCCTGCACAGCCCACAACCCGGACAACAACAACGGCGTCTACTGGTGGGCCACCAGCACCATCGAGTCGGGCGCGGCCTGGTGCAGCTACAGCTACAAGTACGAGCTCGCCATGCAGACGGACGGCAACCTCGTGCTGTACAACAGGTGGAGCGGCGCGCCGATCTGGGCCAGCAACACGTACAACCACCCGGGCGCGAAGGCGCGGATGCAGGACGACGGGAACTTCGTCGTCTACGACACCAACGGTGCCGCCCTGTGGTCCACGGGCACCTGGTGGGTCGGCTCCAACTCGTGCTTCGCGTTCCAGAGCGACGGCAACCTGGTCCTTTACAAGGGTGACAGCAACAGGTGTAACGCCACCCCGGTATGGGCCAGCGGCACCTACGGCCGCTGACCTCCCTCCCCCCCCCCGGTAGGGCAGAGGGATCTGCCCCACCGCGGTACCTGAACGCGACGAAGCCGAGGGGCCTCATACCGGAACAGGTCGTACTCGAAGCCACCCGGGGATGCCCACTGGGCGTTGCCAGGCTCGGTGGACGACCTGCCGCTGCCCGCGCAGCGGGAGCGGCTGCGCAAGGCCCGCGAGTACACCCAGGACGAACTGGCCGCGGCGCTGAAGACCCGACGGGAGACCACCGTGCGGTGCGAGGCCGGGACGACCGAGCCCCGCCCGCCCAAGCACGAGGTGTACATCCGGTTCCTCGCGACGCTGGCGCTCCAGCACGGCACCGTGGAACCCACCAAGTGGCTGCGCCGCGCGCAAGCCGCCGGCCTTGCGCGCCTGGCCGACCAGACCGCGACCGACCCGGTCCAGGACCCCGCGCCCACCGAGACCGCAGCCGGCGCCCGGAGCCGCTCACTGTGCCGGTGTGCGCGGAGCCTGGTGACCGGTGTGGTCGATGCCCCGCCGTGGTCCACGGGCGCGGGGGATGATGGGCCGGGGCCTGGCACAGGGAGGTGTGCCGGGGCGGGGGATGGGGCAGGGGGCGTCGCGTGGAGATCACAGCGGGTGGGCTGATGGGCGGGGCGTGGCCGGAGCTGATGCCGGGCCAGTGCCCGGTGCTCGTGGTGCCCGCCGCCGTGGGGCGTCCGGTGACGGCAGGGGAGGGCTGGGCCCGCGACGCGGGCGTCCTGGAACGCGATCCGGCACCGGGCTGGTCCGCGATCGCGGCTGCACCAGGCCTGACGGTACGCCGGCCCGACGGCGGGGCCTGGTTCGACGGACAGGTCACCGCCGGGCGCGAATGGTGGCGGGCGCTGCGCGCGCACGAAGTCCTGCTGCTGGTGACCGGACCGTTCACCGGCGTCTTCGATTTCCGCCCCGCCGCCGCAGCCGGGAACCTCGCCCTGCTGGCCGTACGGGCCCGTTCCGCCACCCGCCCCTGACCCACCCCGGCCCCGCACGGTGGCATGCCGGCCCGGCGGGCCCGGGGCCACCGGCGTCCGCAGCCGGACGCGGCGCGCGGGCGTCCAGACGACCGTCAGGCCGTCTCTGCCGGGCCTGCCCGCCGCGTTCCTCCGACGCGGTGGGCACGGGCGGGCCAAGCCGGGCTGATCGAATCGCAGTCCGTCCGCACCGCCGACACCGTGCCCGCCGCGACCAGAGGCTTCGATGCCGGCAAGAGGGTCAGGGCCGCAAGCGGTTCCTGGTCACCGACACCCTCGGTCTGCTGGTCGCGGTCCAGGTGGTCGCCGTGAGCGTCCAGGACCGCGACGGCGCCCGCCGCCCCCGGGCTGCGACCGCCGCGAGGACGAGTACGACTGGAAGCCCGGCGCCGGCGACGGCACCGAGCGCTGCCACGACTGCCGCAAGGAAGCCGACGACACCCGCGAGCACAACGCCCTGCTCGCCGCCCGCCGGGCGAACGCCGCCATGCACCCCTGCCACACCTGCCAGGGCTCCATTGGAGGCAAACCGGACTCGATCGCCGAACTGCACAAGCCGGCCGACCCGTGCCGCCTGGAATGCCCCGACCGCGACTACAACCGCCACGCCAACGGCCGCCCGCCGATCATCCTTGCCCTGCCCACCAACCGCGACCGCAGCCGCGCCGCCGCCGGCAGGCTCGACGACCCGTACTGGCACATCCGCCTGCACCACGCGAAGGAGTACCCCAACCGTTGACCAGGCCCCATGGGACGGCAGCGACCGAAGCGACCGGCACCGAAGGTGGTGCGCGCCACGAGCAATGGGATGCAGCGCGCACCGCCCACCCGATCCTGCCAGAGCCCCGCAACCCGGCTCCGCGGCAGACCGGCCGGCACACCACCGCGCCCGCCAAGCACACACCGATGAAGCGAATTTCCACCCAGGACGAGCAAATCAACGGCGCCTCGGTGCGGTCGTCGGGGCGCTGCGCCCATGCTCTGGCCACCGTTCGTCCGCGGGCCGGTTCCGGTATTCGCCGCCAGGCTGACCAGGATGTTTGTTTGGCACGGACTGGAGGTCAGTTGAGTCACTGGTCGAAGAGAAAGCCGACGGCGGAACGCGTGAGTCCTGCTTGAACGGTTGCCGACAGGCCGCCACCTGCCCGGTCGATCCGGATCGGCGTGGTGTCCCACCACATCACCCCGTCGGGAGAGGCAGCCATGCCGGGGAAGCGCAGGTCGCCGACGATCCACACGATGCCGTGCCCGTCCGTCATCGCGTTCCAGGTTCGGGATGACGCACCTGAATGCCGCAGCGACGCTTCCGTCCGGGGCCAGGAGCAGCAGCGCTTGCTCGCCTGCCCCAACATGCTCTCCGCCCGGCACGGCCACACCTGCCACGGGTTGTTCAGCAGAATCTTGCGCCGCGCCGCGCCGCGCCGCGCCGCGCCGCGCCGCGCCGCGCCGCGCCGCGCCGCGCCGCGCCGCGCCGCGCCGCGCCGCGCCGCTGGCCGACGCCGCGCAAGCGGCTTGACCACAGCCCAGAACACGTCCACGAGCGCCCCGACGGCTGCTCCGAAGCCTGCCCCGTATACGGCGCTCACCGGGAACTCAACACCTGAACCTAGAAACGGAAAGATCACCGCGAAGGCCCCGCCGAAGAACAGCACGAAGTTCCCGCCACCGTGGCGAAGCGCGGCTGGCTGTGTAGGTGAAAACGGGCTCTGGCACGAGTTGTGTGGTCGGTAGCAGCGAGTAGCGACGCTCGCGGCTGCGGTGGAGGTAGCGGTCCGCTGTAGGAGAGGTTTGCTCGGGTCGGTCGAGTCGGGAGCGCTGTACGATCGGCCGATGAGTGAGGACTATCCGTTCGAGGACGGCCGCAACCTTGCATGGGAGCTGGAAGGATTCGGCCCCGACGGGTGGCTCTGCTCGTCCGTCACGGTGACGCGAGAGCAGTTCCTGCGGGTGAGGGGCCTGTTCGATCTCGGCGATGACGAATGGATGATGGCCGGTGGGTACCCGGTTCCCGTCGAGGCCCAGGGCCCGCTACGGGCAGTCGTCGAGACGGCGCTGTTCGAGGAGAGGGTGGACTACTTCCTCGGAGCTCGCCAGGACCTCCCCTCGGGGCTCTGGCCCCCCACCGGGGTCTGTGGGCCGTTCCCGGGCCCGATTCCTCCGCCGTAGAGCCAGCGCCCGTCGTGACGGCTCCACAAAACTCGCGCCAGAGCCTGAAAACGGAGAGCGGGTGTCGGCGAGTTCTGGCATCGATTCTTGTTCGAGGCGTCAGGAGATGTCGGCGAGAACCGAGAGCACCTGGAAGGCTGTGTCGGTGTGTCGGAGGCCGACGGCATGAGCCAGCCGGGCGAAGGCCGTTGCTGCGGCTCGGTTAGCGTGGACGCATGGTCCATCTCAAGCAGCCACAGTTGTCCGGGCTGGGGCAGAACCCAGCCGCATCGCTGGATGTCTTGGTGCGTCTGGCCACGCATGAGGCGGGCCGGCACGGGCTGACGTTGCGCAGGGGGCAGGTGCCGGATGCGGTGGTCGAGGCCCTGCTGACGCACGGCGGCAGGGATTCTGCAGTGCTCCTGCACGGGCATCGGATCTCCACGGCGATGCGCCGCCGGATCGCCGAGCACCCGGATCCGGCGATCCGCGACGCCCATGCGGACTTCGTCCGGACCATGGTGGAACGTGGGGTGCCGATGGGCATCGAGGATCTGATCGATGCCTACGGGCGGCCGCCTGCGGAACTTGCCGCCGCCTCGGACCCCAAGCTGCGCGCGATGGTCGCGGAGACCTGGCGGGACCGGCCGATAGCCGTGCAGCTGCGGCTGCTCACCGATCCGGATCCCGGGGTGCGTGCCGCGGCCACCAAGGCCGAGCACCCCGGTGTCCCTCCGGAGTACTACGAGCACTGCCTCGCTGATCCGGCCGTCCGGGCCAACGCCGCGTGTCGTGTCCCGCTGACGCCCGACCAGTTCGACCGGCTGCTGGCGACCGGGGACGAGACGGTGCTGCATGCGGTGGCCGGCAACCCACACCTGACCGCCGACATGGTGGCACGCCTGCAGGACAGCGCGGATCCGTCCGTGCGCGTCGCGGTAGCCTACAGCCGCCACGTCACCCCCGAGACCCGGAACCGGCTGCTCGCACTGGTGGAGGCCGAAGACGCGGCCGGCAGCGACGAGGCCGCTCTCGCCCTCCACTGGACGCCCTACCAGCCGAGCTGGCTGCGGGACGCGCCGCTCGCCGAACGGCTGACCTACCTCGACTGCCCGCACACGGTGTTCCGACAGATCCTGGCCACCGGCCGGGACCTACCGGAGGAAGCCTGGCAGAGGCTGGACAACGACCCGGACGTGTCCGTCCGCCGCGCCGCCGCCCACCGACCCGACACACCGCCGCAGTTCCTGCTGCGGCTGATCCGCGCCCACGGCGAGGCAGCCCACACCCGACCGCTCCTGGTGGACCACCCCAACTTCCCACGCCAAGCGCTGCGCGACTTCGTGGACGAGCCGAACCCACGGCTGCGCCTCCTTGCTCTGAAAGACCCCGAGCTGCCCGTTGCGGAGCTGCGGCGCCTCGCGGCCTCCCAGGAATCGTACCTACGAGGCGGGGCGGCACGGCACCCCAACGTCACCACGGACCTGCTGGAGCGGCTGCTGGTGGACCCGGAGCCAACGGTCGCCGAGAACGCGGCGGCCAACCCCGCGCTGTCGCGGGCAGGGATGGACCGCATCCTTGCCGAGGCCGGCCTCTGACGGCCGCCCAGGGGGCACGCCTCGGGCGGCCGGACAGCGGGGTAGCCCCCAGGACCCGGCCGTTGGTTCAGCAGACGCACACGCCGCCGACCTGCAGCCCAGGCCACACGGACTCCAGGGCCTTCTTCACCGTCAGGAAGCCAACCCCGTACTTACGCTGCAGGGCACGCTACGACAGGCCGGCGCGCGAGCCACGACGGATCGCCGCGTACAGATCGGCCTTGGACTTCCGCAGTACCCGGGCCCCCTCGTCGTGCAGAGCACAACTGTGGTCCCGAAGCAAGCACCTGAGTGCTCTCGGAACTCGCCGACATCACTCTTCCGTGGCACTGGGTGGTCTCGCCGCTGAGCAACAGGTGCTCTCACTACTCATCTACAAAGCCAGCCACCCGCAGGTGACGGCCCCCAGCACTCTCCCCGGCAGCCCACCTCCGGCCCTACGCCCACTCGACGCCGTGCTCGGCGAGCTGCGCGAGCTGGCCCGGCGTCAGCTTGGCGCGCCGGGCCTTCTGGTTGTTGAGCCAGGTGCCCAGCGCGAAGTGCGTCACCACCACCTGCTCCTCGCCTCCGGGGCTGGCCTCCACGGTCTCCAGCGGCTCCTTGTGTGGGCGGGGAACCCGGGGATGCCGCTCCCGCTCCACGAACTGCGCCAACGCCGCCAGGCCCTGGGCGAACCGGTCAGTGCGGGACACCTTCGGTTTTGCCGCGGCCGCCTGCTTCGCGGCCACCAGCTCCTGGTCGGCCTCGATGCCGATCGCCGTCAGCAGGTCCTGCTGGTCCTCTTCCAGGCCGGGCCAGCCGGCCCGTTGGGCATGGACCCACCGGCCGAGTTGCTCGCCCTCGTAGACGGTGTCCGCGGGCAGCCGGGTCCAGTCGACCAGGCCGTCGGTGTCCAGCCACCACAGCCGGGCGGTCGCGTAGGCGCGCTGCCAGGTGATGGGCCAGGTGGGGCACCACCAGGGGTCGATCTCCTCCAACGCCCGTCGCCTCTCCGCAGCGAGCGCTGTCGCCGCCCGGTTTTTCTGCGTAGGCATCTCGTCACTAGCTGTGGATTTCGCAGTTTGGATGGTTGGCAGCTGATGGGGCGCGCAGGTTGGTGGGCGGGTCGCTCAGTTCTTCTGGGTAGGTTGCTGTTCGTTGACCTCTGGGTTCGCCGTCCGACCACGGGGGTGCGCAGGTTGTTTGGCTGACGTGCAGGTTGGCTGGGTGGCTATGGGGTCTGGGGCGTTCCGGTGCGTGGGGGAGGCGGATCTGAGAAGATCGCGACTCTGACTTTGGGGGCGGCGAGCGGTGAAGATTTCGAGGGTCGATGCACGAGACTTCCTGTCGTTCGGTGATCTGCGTCTGCTGGTGAGGCCGGATTTGACGGTGGTGACAGGACCGAACGGCGCTGGGAAGTCCAACTTGGGGCAGGCCGTCGATGTGGTCTGCACCCTGCTCGGCTCCTACACGGGTGTGCCCGACAACGGTCGCCTGGGTCTCTTCGCTCAGGCAGGGCGATTCGGATCCGAGAGGTTCGAGATCGCTCTCGGGATCGAGTTGGACCAACCGTGGGAACGCGACTTGGTCGTGGCGTTTTTGCGAACTGCCTACATCTGTTCTCCGCCCACCGGTAGATCCACCTCCCGTACGCGGGAGGACACGGCGGTGCGCCTGTTCGACGCTCAGTCGGCAGCGTTCCTGTACTCGGGGACCCTCCGTGTTCGCTACGACGCAAGACGGTCCGCTCCATGGTCAGCCGTCTGGGAATGCGGGGAGGACGGTGCGGCCTGGTGTGTCGGTCTCGTGGGCCCCCAGCAAGGACAGCTGTTCCCGGGCACCGTAGACGGGCAGAAGCCCGTCAAGCAGCACCTGAGTCTGTTCGCGGGGTTCGAGGAGTTTGAGAGCCTGGAAAGCACAGAGCCGGACGCACACAAGGCGGGATCGGACCGCGACGAGGTCCCTGCGATACCAGCGGGGGCTGACCAGCCCCGTGACCCCGTTGACTTGCGCGCGCGGCTCATCAGCCTCGAATGCTCGGTCACCCTCGGGGTGGGGCCTGCGCAGGCAGGCAATGAACCCCGGCCGGCGCCGGTCCTCGCCCTCGCCCGCGCCCTGCACATAGACAAGCCGGATCAAGCGACCTACGACTTCACCGCCGTCATGGCGACGATCCTGCGCAAGGGCATCCTCCTGACGAACAATCGGCGCCTGCCCCTGGCACGGCGCTTCCCCTCCGATCGGCTCCACGAACCTCAGGACCTTCGCGATGGAAGCGCGGTCGCCGCTGAACTGTTCCGGCTTAGGAATGGGGAACGCCAGCTACGCGAGCGGTATACACAAGTCCAGGACGATTTCCGCGCCATGACCGGCCGTACCTTCGATCTTCAGGCGAGCCCCGACCCCCAGGACGCCTCCGCATGGCTGATCGACATTCAGGTCATCGAGGACGGCCACGAGGTGCCGGCCGCCTTCGCAGGCGCCGGCATCCAAGAAGCCCTTCTGCTCTGCCTTCTCCTCATCGACGAGCCCGGCCGGGTCACCGTTCTCGACGAACCCGCCGTCAACCTGGAGCCCACCATCCAACGGCGCCTCATCCGGAATCTGAGTACTCGGGGCCAGCACATCGTCATCACTCACAGTGCAGACCTTGTCCCCGTCACCAGCTCAGCCGCCCTGTCGGCTATCGTCCGCTTCGCCCCCAGCGCTGGCGGAACGCGAGCGCTGCGCCTGGATGACACCGTCACACCGCAATGCGACCGCTTGATGCAGATCCTGGGGGCGGCTGACGTACGAGGGCTGCTGTTCGCCAAGGGCGTCGTGCTGTGTGAGGGCGCCACCGAGGTCGGAGCTCTCGGGCACTGGTGGAACAACCTCGGCGACGAGACGTTGCCTGGACCCGAGGCCTCCAACATCGCATTGATCGATGTCAGTGGTGACGCAGCCTTCGGCAGTTACATCAGCTACCTCGAAGCATTCGGGATCCCATGGGCAGTTATTGCCGACGGTCCAGCCCTGCAACCGACCAGCAACCTAGCGAAGCAACTGCGCAAGGCGAAACTGCTTGCCGCGGATGAGCCATCGTCTGGGGATGGCTTTGACGCCTGTCGTAGGGCCTGGCGCGCCGCCGGAGTCTTCTCTTTCGCGGACCAGTTTGGCAACGGTCAGGACAAAGCGGGAGAGTTCGAGGCGTATCTCGAACGGCTCGATGCAGCCCTGCTAGCCAAGACCCAGAGGGAGTTGAACGGCAGTAAGCCGCGCGTAGGAGCTGCTTTTGCGGCGACCCATCCGAACATCCCGGCCGAGGTCATCGAGGTGTACAGGGAGATCCGGGCCCGTATCTGAACCTCGCCCTTTCGCCGCCAGACTCAGACCTATGGCGTGGGTCGTATGCCGATGGTGGTGAGGAGGTGTTGTTGTTGGGGGTGGAGGTGGTGCCAGTTCGCGATCTGTCGTGTCGCCCAGTGCTGGAGTTGATCGGGCCGGTCGGCGCGGGTCCCGGCGAGGCGGGTGTGGTGCCAGATGCGTTGCCAGCGGATGGGCCAGGGTGGACTCCACCAGGGGTCGATCGCGTCCAGGGTCTGCTGGGCTTGGGGTGAGAAGCCATCCGCAATCCGCTTGCGGCGTATGACTTTTCGCTGTTCAGGCATGGTGCGTGGGGTTGAGCGGCAGGGTTTCGGCGTCGGGTTGTCGAGGTCGGAACGGAGTGTGTGATGCCGCCGTCGCCGCTGGGGTTGCTGGAGGAGCGTCGGGAGGCTGCCTGGGCGCGGGTGGAGGATCTGGAGGCCGAGTTGGAGCGCCTTGAGGGTGAGCTGAAGTCGGCGAGGGCGGTGTTGGAGCGTCGGGTGGTGGCGGTGGAGGAACTGGCTGAGGCGCTTACCCCGGCCGAGGATGCCTCGGGTCCGGCGGCGGCGGGGGTGCGGGTGCCGCCGAAGGGAGCGGTGGTGCCGGTGTGGCGGGAGGGTCTGGATCCGGTGGACGCGCTGGCGCTGGACTACCGGCGGCTGGTGGAGGCGGTGGAGTTGGGCGGGCGGGGCGGTGTGGGTCTGACCATGCGGGAGGTGGCGGTCGCGGTCGGTCGGGAGCCGGTCAGCGCGGTGACGGAGAACCTGCGGCAGAAGGCGAGGCGGCTGGTGGAGCGGGGCTGGCTGGAGGTCGACGGGTCCGGGAGCCGGTTCATGCCGCGGCGGCGGCCCCAGGCCGCAGGGTGACGGCCTGGGCCCGGCGGTGGCGGGCGAGACGGCGGCTCATGATCATGGTCATGGACCACAGGATCATGGCCTGGGCGCTGTCAGTACGGGTCTCGTAGTCGCGGGCGAGGCGGCGTGAGCGCATGAGCCAGCCGAACGTCCTCTCCGCTACCCAGCGGCGCGGGACGACGCGGAACCCGGACAGGTCGTCGGTGCGTTTGACGATCTCCACGACCAGGGCGAGCTTGGTCTTCGCCCAGGTGACGAGGTCGCCGGTGTAGCCGCTGTCGGCCCAGATCCTCTGCAGGAGGCGGCACTTGGCCTTCAGCGCGGGGAGCATGTCGGCGGCGGTGGCGCGGTCGCCGGCGTCGGCGGGCGTGACCAGGATCATCAGGAGCAGGCCGAGGGTGTCGACGACCAGGTGCCGCTTTCGGCCGTTGATGTTCTTCGCGCCGTCGTAGCCGCGCGTCGCACTGTGCACGTTGGCGGCGGCTTTGACCGACTGGGAGTCGATGATCGCCGCGGTCGGCTCGGGGCCCCGGCCCTGCGCGGTGCGGACGGCGGCGCGCATCCGGTCGTGGAACTCGCTCAGCAGGCCGGTGTCGCGCCAGCGGGTGAAGAAGGCGTGGACCCGCTTGTGCGGCGGGAAGTCGGCGGGCAGCGCGGCCCATTTGACGCCGTTGTCGACGAGGTAGCGGATAGCGTCGAGTATCTGGCGGTGGCAGTAGCCCTCCGGCCGCCCGCCCCGGCCGCTCATCCACGCCGGCACCGGCAGCAGGTCCCGCACCGCCGCCCACTCGGCGTCGGTCATGTCGCTGTTGTAGCGTCGAACACGCTCGCCATGGTCGCCCGCGTTGCCGTACCGGTGCGCGAAACAGTCACACCTTGGGGGTACCGAGTTGCCGCCGACCACGGCGACGGCGTACAAAAGCGACAACAGGGCCTCCTCGCAGTTTTTCGGTCTCGACAACCTCCAAACTGCACAGGGGCCCTGTCTTCATGCGGCGACAACACCGAGATCACCCGATTTGGGAACCCGAGAACACTCGTGCGAATCCCAAGTCCGGTGACGGGTTTGCGGATCGCTTCTGAGAGGCGGCCTTGGCGGGCGTGGACGCGTTGCTGGCCGAGCCAGCGGCCGAGGGGGAAACCGTTGTGCTCGGTGGTCTTGCTGGGGACGAGGTGGCCGTGTTCGGCGGCGTAGGCGCGGGCGTGCTCCAGGCCGGGGCTGAGCTTGACCGCCCGTACCGGCCGGGGGCCCGGGTGGGCGGGGGTGACGCCGATGGCGGCCAGGAGTTGCTGCTGCTGGGGGTGCAGGCCGGTCCAAGCACGTTGCTGGTCCAGGGCCCAGGCCTCGACGAGCCGGGGGAGGGGCCGGCCCTGGGCGTGGGCGGTGCGGGCCTGCTGGTAGGTGCGCTGCCATCGGAACGGCCAGGGCGGGTTCCACCGCCAGTCGAGGTCGGCGAGTTCCTGGTGCAGCGGGGTGATGTAGGTCCTGCGGCCGGCTCGGGCACGCTGGTCGTTGAGCCATGCGCCGAGTGGGAAGCCGTCGTGCGGTTCGTCGCGGTGGAGGGCGAGGTGGCCGTGGGCGGCGGTGTAGGCGCGGGCATGGCTGAGGGCAGTGTCGGTCACAGGATGGTGCGGTCGGGTGGTGGGGGCCTTCGTCCAGGTGCGGGCCTGTTCTTCGGCGATCCCGATGTCCGCCAGTAGCTTGCGCTGTTCGGGCAGCAGGCTGTCGTAGTCGGCGCATTGCTGTTCCAGCCACGTCCGCAGCGGCTCGTCGATCTCGGTGAAGTCGTCATCCGCGCGCAACTGGCCGACGGCGAGACGGATGCGTGCCTGCTGCCAGTGGTGCTGCCAGGTGATCGACCAGGGCGGGTTCCACCACGGGTCGAGCTCGGACAGCACCGCCGTGCTCCGCGCGGGGCGACCGGTCAGCCGCATCTGGGCGGTCGCTGCGGCCCGGTGCTGGCTGAGCCATCGCCCGAGCGGGAACCCGTGATGGGTGTGGCCGTACAGCAGCGCCAGATGCCCGTGCTCCGCGGCGTAGGAGCGGGCGTAGGGCAGGCCCGTGGGGAAGTCGGTCGTCGTCCCGTCGTAGCGCTGCTGCGCCGCGGCCGCGTCATCGGCGGTGATGCCGATAGCAGTGAGCAACTCGCGCTGCTGTGGGTGGAGTTCCCGGTACGCCGCGCACTGGGTGTACAGCCACATGGCGCTCTGGTCGGTGGTTCCCGGGAAGCCGGCACGGGCGTCCAGGACAAGGCCGGCCGCCGATGCCTGCGTGCGGACCTCGTGGTAGCGGCGTTGCCAGGGGATGCCCCAGGGCGGGTTCCACCACGGGTCGATAGTGGAAAGGGCGTGTGCGTTGGGTGAGGGTTCGGTGGTGCGGCGGTTCCTCTGCCGGTGTCCTGCCAGCCAGATGCCCAGCGGGAAGTCGCCCTGCCGTCCGCCTGCGGGTACGCACAGGTGGCCGTGTTCGGCGGCGTAGGCGCGGGCGTGTTCCAGGCCGGTCTCGAAGTTGGCTTGGAGTTTGCGGCGGCGGGGTCTGGCCGCGCGAGCGCCGTCGCGGGTGATGCCGATGTCGGCCAGCAGACGCTGCTGCTGTGGATGGAGCCGGTCGAACTGCCGGCATTGGGCGTGCAGCCATTCCCCGAGGCTGATGGGGGTGTTCGGGAACCCGGCTTCGGGGCGTAGCCCTCGGGTCCGGGCGATGTCGCGTGCCCGGTAGTAGGTGCGTTGCCAGCTGACGGGCCATGGCGCGTTCCACCAGGGGTCGAGCGCTTCGAGCTGCTGGGCGTGCGCCAGCGGCATGGTGGTGCGGTTGCGCTGGTTGCTCAGGAAGGTGCCCAGGGGGTGGCCGTCGGGGGTGCGGCCCGCCTTGGGCACGGCGAGGTGGCCGTGCCGGGCCGCGTAGGATCGGGCCTGTTCCATCCCTGCGGCGAAGGCACGGTCCACCGGACCTTGCCCAGGCACGAGCCCGGATACCTCATGGGCATCCGCGTCCGTCGCAGCGTCCTGATAGGCCTTAAGCGCCTGCCCGAGCGGTAGCGGCTGGTGAGCAGAATGGCTCTTCCACATCAGCCCGCAGCCGTCCGTGTCGCCCCGGCTCTTCACACAGCCACGCAGCCACGCGAACAAAGGACCGGCGGCCTCGGAGGCGATCTCCTCGCCCAGCCACGGCCTCCCCAGGACCCGGACCAACTCCGCGACCAGATACGAGGCGTCCGCCAGCACATGCGGCAGGTGCCCTCCGACATCCTGCAGAACCCGCCGTTGCACATACGGGTCGGTGAGGACCGACGCCACCGCCACCGCCTCCGGGTAGACGACAGCGTCGCGGGTGGCGATGCGCCACCACCCCGGGTCAGCCCCCACCGGTGTGAGCGCCTCCCCGCGCCGCGGCCACGTCTCCTCACGCGGCCACTGCTGTGCCCACCACGACGTGACGGCGGCCCGCGCGATGACGAACGCCCGCTCGGCATGCGGGCGGTTGCGCAGGAGCCGCCCATGCCGTCGCTGCGCCACCACGACCTCCCGCACCCCGGCAATGAGTGGTGTGCATCGTGAAGTGGCAGGTCACGGGCCTGGTGTGCGTCGGCGTCGGGGTGCTCACGCTGGTTGCGGGCGGATGACTTCGGTGAAGATCGTCGGTCAGCGGGCGACTTCCCGGTTCGTCAGGACCAGCAGGGCCCGCACCAGCGCGGTCGCCCACTTCGGGTCGGTGCGGACCTTGCCGAGCACGCGCCAGTTCTTCAGGTGCGCGAAGCCGTGCTCGGCCGGGGCCCGGACCGCGGCCAGCGCCTTGTTGGACAGCTTCTGCCCCCGGGTAAGGGGCCGGTTGCGGGCCGCCTTGTAGCCGGTGATCACCGCCGGGTCGGCGTCCGGGCCGCTGTCGTCGAGACCGACGAAGCCCAGATCGGCGATCGCGCCGAGGCCGGCCGCGCGCAGATGGGCAGTCAGTTTGTCGTGGCGGCACGCGGTGATCTCCGAGGTGCGTCCGGGCCGGACCGCGCTCACCCAGACCAGGCGGCCCTTGTCATCGGTGAGCGCGATCACGAGCAGGCCGTGGCATTTGTGCTTGCCGGAGTAGTTCTTCCGGTTCTCGGTCCCGGTGCGGCGGCGGGTGCGTATCAGAGAACCGTCCAGCAGGACCACCCCGCCACCCGATCGGGCGATCTTCTTGAGTGCGCGGTCCAGGCGCGGGGCGCGGGCGGCCAGCAGGCCGACGACCTCGCGCACCCACCGGGTGACGGTGGTGCGGTGCACCCCGTTCCCGCCGGCCAGGTCGCCGGGCCGCTGGTCACAGCGCAGCACGGCCAGCACGATGCCGGCGATCCTCCCTGCCGACAGGGCCCGCCACCGCGATCCGATCTTCTTGCAGTGGCCGCGTATCAGGTCGGCGAGCCAGTTCAAGGTGGCACTCGACAGCGGCAGACGGGCGGTGTAGACAAGACCGTCGGGGCTCTCGGCGAGACTGTTGTTTTTCTTCACACCAAACTCAACTGCCGCCGAGGGCCCTCCGGTTACGCC
>NZ_JBFBFA010000075.1:0-16815 GCF_040683915.1 Kitasatospora sp. NPDC093102
CAAGGAGGCCCTTCCCGACTCCATGACGGACCCGGCCGAACGCAAGGCCGCCGCCAGGGAGGCTGCCACCAACCTCCTCAAGGCGACCGACACCCACGACCGTGCGGTGACGTGGGCCCTGGAACCGGACCAGCACACCTTCGGCACACTGGGCCGGGTGTTCGCCCGACCGGGGATCGCGTCACTCGACGTACCGCTCATCGAGATTCCCGGTGCCCTGGCGCAGAAGGCCGGCAGAGGAACCATCCTGGTCCCCACCGAACACGGCTGGCACCTGAAGGACAGCGCATCAGGACGAGCGCGGTGGCGGGAACTCCTCCACCCCAAGCCCATCAGCCTCTATGCGCTCCAGCTGCCGGTCCACGAACCCACCCAACCCACCGTCAAACAGCTGCTGGACACCACCCGCCGGACACTGGAGCAACATCTCGGGATCACGCTGCTGACGGCACCACCCGGCAGCCGCATCTCCAGGACGGCAACCGGCGAACTCCAGGTCACCGGCGGCACCTCCTGGGTCGGCGGTCTGGACGGCCTCCATCAGCGCAAACTGCCCGGCCTTCCCCAGGAGCTGTTCACGGACCGCTCCGGCCGGTTGTCCATTCACAGACAGCCGGCCCTCCTCCGTGGTCCGGCCGGCCTCGGCTTCACCGGCGGTGAGCAATGGGAAGCCGCCTGGCAATCCCTCGAACCCTCCCACAGGGACATCTTCGCGATCAGCTGCCGCTTCAACGCCACCGGCAAGGTTCTGGTCCCCTTCAAGAAAGTCAACGATGCCGGATGGATTACCGACTCTTCTCTCCGAGCCACACTGCGACGGGGCGGGGTCGGGCCGAACCGACCGCTTCAACTACTGATCGACAGCTCCGTGCGACCCTCCGGGAAGGTTCTGAAGGAGCTTGCCAGGAAGATCGAACGCCCGCTGATCGTCCCTGACTCCGAATCGGCCTGGGACGCCTCCGCCGTCCACGACGGGATGATCCGCGCCGGCTCACTGGAAGGCCGGGCAGCGGGACGATGGCGGATGATCCTGCCTCCCGACCACCGGTTCCAGGGCATGCACCTGTGGACCGACCCGCAGGGGAAGGTGCTCTGGCCACCGAGGGCGGAGCCCCAGGTCGACCACACCTGGGAGTCACTCACCCCCGAACACGTGACCGCCACCGTCCGCAGCATCATCCAGGACTGGCACCCCCGAGAGCCGGCCGAGCAGCGCACGCCCGACCTGAGCGGGCCTGCACTCCGCGAGCAACTAGAGGACGGACTCCACTCACGGGTCGTAGAAGGCGTTCCGCTCGCGGTGATCAGCAACCGGACGCTCCAAAAGTTCGGCCTGGACAGGTCCGAGCTGAACACCGCCTCCATGGAGACCTTCGACCGTCTCGGACACTACGCCGACGGGTGGAACAAGGCACTGGCCAAGCGGCTGAAACGCACCCCTGCGGAGATCGCCCGCATCGAAGAGGCGGTGCAGCAAGAAGGCATGGAGGGAGCCGAGGACACCTTGAACTTCATCCTCAAAGAACTCCAGGACCAGCTCCTGCAGCTCGGGGTCTCACCGGACTGGCTCACCGATGCGAATGCGTTCCTCGACGCGACCACCATCGAGGGCACCGCGGCCCTGAAGGCCCTGGACCTCTTCGACCGGCACGGTGCTTCCGGCCTGGTGGAACTGGAGCGCCGGCTCCGGAACGACCTGCCCGGAGCACCCCCCGAGCCCGAGCCCACCCGGACCGTGATCGGCTCGGCCGACGCCGGACAGTTCCTGATCCGCTCCTTCCCCGGCGGCACCGAGCACTCACACTTCATCCAACTCGTCTCGCGGGAAGAACAGTTCGACTCAGGAACCTTGAGCCGACTGGACGACGGACCCGGAGCGGTGTACGCGGTTCGGTCCATGAAGCCCGGCGAAGGGGAGCTCGGCTGGCACCCCCTGCCGTGGACCGGGCCGACCCTCTACATCGACGTCCACGGTCTCCCAGGCGTCGTGGAACCGGAGATGAAGCACAATCCGGTGGCCGCCACCACGGGTGCCCACCTCGCCGATCTGGTCGTCGCACAGCCCTCCTTCCTGGAGATGTGGGAGCGGCACGGCACCGCGCTGAACATCGTCCTGAACCAGTGCCACGCGGCCGAGGTCCTCACCGACGGACCCGCCACGCCCGGTGCGACCCGTTCCCCCCGGCAACTGGTGGCGGCCAGGGACTTCCATGCCCGCCTCATCGAGGAGCACCGGATGCCACTCAAGGTGTATGCCACCGCCTTCGAAGCGGACTTCGACACCGAACTCGGGGTCGAAGTCCCCGACGCCGCTGCGTACGACCCGAAGGCCGACCACTGGCAGCTCTTCGAACCTCCGGCCGAGGCGACGGCGCCCCGGCCGACCGAACCGGAGGACATGGACGTGGACGTCGAACCCGTCACCCTGCCGGTCCTCAACCTCGGCGTCTTCAAGTGAGCGGCAGACTGATCACCACTGAACCACCGTGCCCCACCGCCCCGTTCAGCGGGTGCCGAGTGCCCGCCCGAACGCGACTGAACCAGTGGCGGACGACAGACCGTTGGTGATCAGGAAATCTGCTCCCCACCAAAGCCCGGGCGGTTGCCGCACGGGTGCCTCATCCTGTGATCGACCGGCGAGGAAACCATGACATCCGACGTCCGCAGCTGGCTCTCGAACCTGCTCAGGTTCGGCTCATCGGGCAAGGGCCTGCCGACGTGGTGGGCGGTGGTGATGGGGGGGATGTCGGGGTCGTCGTATCCGAAGGTGGATGCGGAGGGCCTGGTGGCGGGGGCGGGGGCGCTGGGGCGCACGGCGGGGCGTCTGGAGGGGCGGGCGGTGGAGTTCCAGCGGCTGGCGATCGGGGTGGCCGCGAACATGCCGGGGGCGGGGGCGATGATGTCCGCGACCCTGGTCGGTGTCGGGCAGGACACCCGGGAGAGCGCGCGGAGTCTGCGCGAGGGCTCGGAGGCGCTGCGGGAGCAGGCGACGCAGGTCGACTACGCGCAGAAGTCGATGGAGGTCACCGCTCTGGTGACGCTGTGGACGGTGGCGCAGCTGGTGTGGGCGGTCGCCTCGACGGGTGGGGTGTCGGCGGCGCTGGTCCCCGGGGTGCTGGCGGGTGGGCGGCGTTCGGTCGGTGAGCTGCTGGGCGAGCTGGCGGCGGCGCTGCGTTCGGGAGCGGTGTTCGGTGCGGTCCAGGACCTGGCGGTCCAGTTGTCGCAGTTGGGTCGTTACCGTGAGGGTCTGGATGTCGCGTCGCTGCTGCTGGCCGGGGTCGGCGGCGCGGCGGGCGGGCTGGGCGACGTCGCCGGGCACTCGCTGACCGACAGGCTTCCCACGCCGGCGCTGCTGCGCAGGGTGGCGGGCGGGACGGTGGGCGGGGTGATCGGTGGCGAGGCGGGCACGGTGGTCTCCACCGCCTGGCAGGGCGGTCCCTGGGATGCGTCGGCGTTCGCGTTCGCGGCGGCGGCGGGCGCGGGCACGGGAGTCCTCGGTGGGGCTCTGCACCACTACGTCCAGCTCAAACACGCCGCCCTCCAGCACACACCCGGCGACGCCGCCCCGGCTTCGTACGCACTCGACCACCCGGCCCCACGGGTGGACGGCGATCGTCCGAGGACCGGTCCGCCACCGACCGTCGACGGTGCCGCCGAGGGGGCGGGTTCCGTGCCCGCCGCGCACGGCCCATCCGAGCGGACCGCCCCGGTGTACGAGAGAGGCGACTGGCGCAGCCGTGAGCCGAACTGGCCCCAGGCCGTGGCCAACGCCCAGAACCACCCACTGGTGAGGGAGGTCCAGCACCTGCCCCCGGACCGGCTGCACACCTGGTGGAACGCCCTGCCCGAAACCCACCGACAGCACCTCGACCTCGACGTCAACACCGTCCTGGCCCCGGCCCACCGCCCCGCACCGGCCGCACGCTTCCCCGAACCCGCCGAACTCGTCAAAGTCCGCGCCGCCTTCGCCGGCGAACTCGCCCGACACCGACTCACCACCCCCCACACCACCCCCGACCACCTCCTCGACAACCCCCACCCCCACCCCCGCAACCACCCCCCGACCAACGACGACACCACCCGAAAAGCCTTCCTCCACGCAGCCGGCCTCCAAGCCACCGCCGCCGACCGGCGTCTCTTCGGTCTGCCCGCCGGCATGCTGAGCCGCGTACCCGACACCGTTCGGGCCCCCGTGCCATCAGGCATGGACTGGGCCTCCTCCGGGCCCTCTTCCGGACCCGCCTCAGCGACCGCACACCACGAGACGCCACCGGGCCCGGCCGGCCGCAAGCGTCCGTCGGTCAGCGTCACGATGGAGGAGCACACCGCTCCCAAGACCCCGGACGGCAGCACCCAGCACAAGCGGGTCCGATTCGCCGAGCCCATCAGCGAAGTGCCGACGGTCATCGCCGCCGGGCCCGCCGAAAGCGGCCTCGACCAGAGGCCGACCGAATTCATCGGCCGCATCCCGGACTACACCTTCGAGGCCTCAACCGCCTCCGAGGTCATTCTCGTCAACGGCATGAAGATCACGATTCCCAAACGCCGACTGGCGGACTTCCGGAACGAACAGTTGATGGGCCGCCTGCAGTACGACGCCGACGGCAGGGCCCACGCGGTCCGGTTCAGCAGACGCTCCGACGGCAGGTCCTTCGACTGGAACCTGCCGGACACCGGCACGAAGAGGACCTACCAGCCTGGCAGCTCCGGGCCCGTGTTCGGGGTCGACATGCCCGTCCCGAAGGCACCGCCCGAGGCGGCGAAGAACTTCAGGTGGACGGTCACCGTGGACAAGGCCGCGCCGGGCCGCCGAATGGCCCTGTTCTCCACCCCGGACGGGACCGTCCTGCACCGCAAGCCCTACGACGAACCGCTGTGGGCGTACCTGGCCCGTCAGGACCGCGAAGCGGCGAGCAGCTCGAACATCTCCCGGACCCGATTCATCCAGCGGATACCGGCGAACCGGCCGTTCCGGGCCACGATGGAAGGGAACGCCGTCGTCGCTCCCCGGACGGCGCGGTTCGTCCTCAAGAGCGACCAGGAGCCGTTCCTGCCGAACGCGAAGGCGACGGGCCGGCTGATTCCCGGAGAAGGGGGGATGCACACGGTCGAGTTCACCGACGAGGAGGGCTACAAGCTCGACTTCCCGCTGGAGGAACGGAGCGAACGAACCGCCAAGCCCGGCCAGGGAATTCTGGAGTTCGCGCCGAACGTGCGCTTCTCGGTGCCGAAACGGCCACCGGGACAGCCCGTGGACTTCGAGTGGACCCTGCGCGTGACCGGCCACCCCTTCGAGCGCCGGGTCCAGGCGCTGTGGCCCGACGGAAGACTCCACAGTGAGTTCCCGTACGACGAACCGGCCTGGGTGTGGGACGAGCGGCAGGACGCGGAGGCCCGGGCCAAGGCGCCTGCCCTGGAGGCCGCGTCGGCCCGGCCCGTGAGCGACGAGCAGACCGTCCGGCCCCGCTCGGCTGCTCGTGTTCGAGCGGTCGAGAGTGCCACCCCCGCCACGATCAAAGCACTGACGGACCTGGCGACCTCGCTGCGGATGAGCGGCAACGAAGCCCTGCCGGTCGGCACCCCGTACGAGCTCCTCCGGCACGCGCTGCCCGCAGGCGCCACGCTCGACGATCTCCACCGTGCTGCCGCAACGGTGTTGACCCACCGCCCCGGGCAGGAGCTGACCGTCCACCGCGTCAAGCTCGCCCACACGCTGAACGGGTTCCTCGCCGACCCCGTCCACGCCCACGCGCCGTGGCGGCCCCAGGCCGCGCACTACCTCAACTTCCTCAGCTTCTACCTGCTCCCCGTCACCGCCGAGTACCTCGACGTCCTCCACGTCCTGCACGGGATCAACCCCCGGGCGGACGGCACCGGCCCCGACGCCAACATCCGCACCCACGTCGACGCCCTCATCACCGCCACCAGACCCTCCGTCACCCAGCCGACGGGAGTCGACCGCGCCCGCTTCGTCGCCAAGGCCACCGCCCTGCCCCGACCGCTCACCCTCGCCTCCCTCGCCGAACTCACCCCACGCGCCGAGCACGCCGAGGCGACCGGGTCCGGAGCGGAGCCGACACGGGAAGGACCTGCTCCCGGCGGCGGTCACGCCGCCGCTCCCGCGCCGGCCGACGGTCCCCCCACCGACGGTCGGGACACCGCGCCGGACACCACCCGGGCCGATGCGATCGCCTACGCCGTCGAGCTGATGACGAACAGGGGCCTGGTCTTCGCGGCCGGAATCCCGCACCAGCAGGACCCCAGGGTGCTGGATGTCGCCGCCCACTACTACCACTCCTTCAAGGCCACGGAGGGGCAGCTCCCCGCGGGTTCGGACGGCGTGGGCATCGCCAAGGAGGCTGCCCGCGCCCGCGTCGACGCCCTCATCCCCCGCCTCGACTCCCGGCTCCCCTTCTCCCCCGAACGAACCGCCGACCTCGTCGCCAAGTGGCTCAGAACCGAGCCGAAGGCCACGAGTGCACGGGCCCGCGTGACTCTCACCTTCCGGGAGTACCTGCAGAAGGAGACCGGCTACACCGCGTACTCGACCCCGGCAACGTCCAAGGACGACCACCGCATCCATCCCGTGTTCCTCGCCGCCCGTGACGCCCTCCGTCGCGCCAACGCCCGGCTGAGCGGAGCCGACGTCGCGAACCTTCTGGACGTTCCCGCCAGGAACCTCGTCAACTGGGAGAACCGGGCCGCCGCTTCGCATGGGAAGCCCCGACCGGCGGCGGGGCCCGACGGCCCGGCGGGAGGCCCTGCCAGGACGTCCCGGACTTCGGAAGGCACAACCCCGTCTCCCGCTCCGCCACACGTGAGGCTGACCGAGAGAGCGGGCTTCACCGCCCATGCGGCGCTGAAGATCTGGAACGGGTCGGTCGACAAGGGACAGCGGTCGAAGGTGCCCCCGGACATGGGGCCGGTGGTCGAGCAACTGGCCAACTGGGCTCTTCACCCGAAGGACCGACCGGCCGGCCAGGCGGGCGGACCGGTGTTCCTTGAGAGCCGCCTGGTCGAGTACCGGCGGAGCTGGTCGGTCCCGAACCGGCACGGGAGGACCGCCTGGCAGGAGATCCGGGACGCCTTGGGCATGAACCTCGGCGAGTTGACGGAGCCCGAACCCCCGGCCAGGCCGGAGCGACCCGAGGCGGACCCGCGGCCCGCCGCCGATCAGGCGGCCGCCCCGTCAGCGGCGCCCGCCGAGCACCCCCTGTTCATCGAATACGAACCGGCACGCGCCGGAGCCGATGACGCGCCGCTGGACCAGCCCGACGAAGCGGCCGAGGAGCCCGCCGGCAGCGCGCGCCAGGACGAGCCGGCCGGCCCGCCGACCGCCGACCGGCCGGAGGCCGTACCCCCGCCTCCGAACGCACCCCGCATAACCCTGACGGACGCGGAGGGCCGCAAAGCCCACGCGGCACTGAAGATCTGGAACGGGACGGTGGAGAAAGGACTCCAGTCAAAAGTCCCCATGGGCATGAGACAGGTGGTCGAGCAGTTGGCCAACCGGGCGCAGCTCAGGAGGCACGGAATCACCGACCAGGCGGGCGGGTCGAGGGCCCACATGACGATGCTGCTCGGGTATCAACGGAGTTGGACGACTCCGAACCCGCATGGAAAGACCGCCTGGGCTGCGATCCAGGAGTCTCTGGGCAGGGACCTCGGCAAGCTGAAGCGGCCCGGCGTACGGCCCTCCTCGAAAGCTCACCCGGCAGACGCCCAACCCGCGGCCGAGCCTGCGCCCGTACCCGTGGCCGCACCCGTGCCCGCACCCGCGACCGAACCCGCGACCGAGCCCGTGCCCGCACCCGCGGCCGCACCCACGGCCGAGCCCGCGCCTGTACCCGCGGCCGAGCCTGCGCCCGATTCGGTCTTCCGCGGCACCCCCACCATTGATGCGCCCGTCGGCGAGGCTTCGGGTGGACTGGCGCTTCCCGGCGGCGGCATCCCAGGGGTCCTGCCCCTGGAATCGTCCGACCGGCCTTCGCCGGCCGAACTCCCCGGTGCGCAGGAAAGAGCGGAAGCCGCACCCGCGACGGCCGCCGATCCGACTCCCCGGGATCTCGCGGAGCTGTTCCGCAGCCTCTTCGGAGACGACGAACCCGACGATGGGGAGGGGAGTGAGGTTCACCCGCCCGCCCCGGACCCGGACCCGAACCCGGACCCGAACCCGGACCCGGACGTGATCATGTCGGATGCTGCGGAGGAGGGCCGGCACGACGACGCCCTGCTGAACGAGTGGCTGAATCTGGAGGCCGAAGACACCGCGCAACCCCACCGCACGGTCGAGGAGTTCACCGGATCGGAGTTCACCTCACCGGGCGTCGGCCCGTACGACCCGGACGAGCTCCTCGCCTTCGTCATGGCCGACGTTCCCGCCGACGGTCCGGACATCACCGAAATGGACTGGACCACTGCCTTCGACGCCCCCTTCCCCCTGGTGGACCTCCCGACCGAGGAGGGCGAGTGGCCCTGGCCGGCCTGAGCCGGGGCCGGCCGTCGGGCGCGGCGGTCCCGGCCGCTTCCCGGTGCGGCCCGGGACAGCACGGTGCGGCGGTCGTGCGGCCGGAGCGGACCGGATCCGCTCGCGGCCGACGACCGCCGCACCGGCCGCCGGTCAGCCCGCCTGGGCCTTCTCCCGCAGCTCGGTCAGCACCTCCAGGCGGTTCTCCTGCTCGATCCGCCGGGTGGTGACGCGCTCCGGGTAGCAGCGCATGAACATGGTGGTGAAGTGGGTGCCGTAGTGGATGCCCTGGTCGTCGGCGTCGACGGGACCGATCAGGGGGCGGGCGACCGCCTGGAAGTTGGGCTCGTGGAAGTAGGCCATGGCGAACCGCCTGCGCATGCCGAGACGGACCTTGTGCGGGGTGGAGAGCAGGGTGCTGCCGGTGAGGTACTGCAGGATGTCGCCGGGGAACACCGTGAGCACGTCCGGTACCGGGGTGACGAGGTTCCAGGGCCCCTGGTTCTCGTACATGCCGGCTGTGCTCTCGCTCTCCAGCCAGTTGCGGTTGCGGGGCTCGCCCTCGACCGGCGGGCGGACGAAGAGGCCGCCGACCTCGTCCTGGGTGGCGATGACCAGCATGCCGTAGTCGGTGTGCGCGCCGATCCCGCGCGAGCTGGTCGCCGAGGCGGCGGGGAAGCGCAGCACCCGCATGTGGTGCCAGCCGTCCTCGGCGAGGTCGGTCAGGGCGGCGAGCGGCAGGCCGAGGCCGAGGGCGGTGAGCCGCAGCAGCCGGTCGCCGAGGGAGCCGAGGTCGGCCATGAAGTCGGTCATGCGCTGCCGGTAGTCCGCGTCCGGCCAGGGTGTCGGCCCGTGGCAGGGCCAGGATTCCCGGACGCGGGGGTCGTTCTCGGGGACGTCCTTGCAGACCGTGAAGATCTCCGAGTAGTCGGCCTCTCCGGCGGTGATCTCCTCGCCGGAGGCGATGTAACCGCTGTAGGTGAGGTCGCTGACGTGCCTCGACTTCTGTTCGAGCGGCTGCTCGAAGAACCTTCGGCTGGCCTCGTAGGCCAGCTTCGTCGTGTTGGTCCGCTCCTGGTCGGTGGCGACCTGGAAGATCCCGTCGCGCTGCCAGGCGCGGACCATCTCCTCGCCCAGGGCGATGTCCTCGGCGGATCCGGCGATGTTCTCCGGCACGTGGAACGTCTGCAGCTCGCTCATCCCAACCAACCCCTCTCCCGACTGTCGACTTGTCGACAAGTCAATCTCAGTGCGATCCGGAAAGCGCTACGGGATTCCGTAGCCGATGTAGCCCATGAACTGTCAACTGCCTTGCGGAGGGCTGGAGATGACGCACTCCAGCCCTCCGCTCCCGCGTCAGGCCGGGGCCGGCGCGGAACGTCTGGCGCCTCGGCGCCCGGTCGGTCGGCGCCCCGTCGACTCGATCCACCGGGCGAGGGCCGTGAGCACCAGGCACAGGCCGATGTAGAGCGGACCGATCACCAGGACCACCGGGACGTACGGGTAGCCGTCGGAGTTGCTGGCGATCAGCTTGCCCGCGTACAGCAGCTCGGGGTACGTGATGACGAAGCCCAGCGAGGTGTCCTTGAGGGTGACCACCAGCTGGCCGATGATCGCCGGGAGCATCGCGCGGACCGCCTGCGGGGCGAGGATCGTGAGCATCACCTGGGTCTTGCGCAGGCCGAGGGCGAAGGCCGCCTCGGCCTGGCCGCGCGGCAGCGCGTCGATGCCCGAGCGGATGATCTCGGCCTGGACCGCGCCGTTGTAGAGGGCGAGGCCGAGCACCAGGGCCCAGAACGGCTCGGCGGTGAAGACGCTCCGGTAGAGCGCGAAGATCATGATCAGCAGCGGCATCGCCCGGAAGAACTGGACGACCGCCGTGGCCACCGCGCGGACCGGCCTGTGGTCCGAGAGCCGGCCGGCCGCGAGCAGCACCCCGAGGACGACCGAGAGCACCGCGGCGAGGCCGAAGGCCTGGAGGGTGGCCACCACGCCGTCCAGGATGCGCTGCTGGATCGCCTGGTACTGGAAGGGGGCCCACAGCGCGGCGTCGAACTGGCCCGCGTCGGCCAGCGCGCCGACGGCGTAGCCGAGCAGTCCCGCGACGCCGAGGGCGCCCAGGGCGCCGAGGAGCAGGTTCCGGGCCCGGCTGCGGGGGCCGGGCGCGTCGTAGAGCACCGTCGCGGTACGGGTGTCGCTCATCGGGCCACCGCCAGCCGGTTCTCCAGGAAGCGGAAGGCCAGGGCGACGCAGGTGGAGGTGAACAGGTAGGCCAGCGCCACCCAGAAGAAGATCGCGAAGATGGCGTAGCCCTTCTCGCTCAGGGCCGCCTGGGCCGAGTACAGCTCGCCGACGCTGAAGGCGCCGGCGATCGCGGAGTTCCTCGGCAGCGCGATGAAGACGCTGCTCATCGGCGCGAGCACCGAACGGGCCGCCTGCGGCAGCACGATCAGGCCCAGGGTCTGGCCGAAGGTCATGCCCAGGCTGCGGGCCGCCTCGGCCTGGCCGAGGGAGACGGTGTTGATGCCGGAGCGCAGCACCTCGCAGACGAAGCTGCCGGTGTAGGCGCCGAGGGCGAGCACCGCGAAGGTGAAGGCCGAGAGGTGGACGTCCAGGGCGGGGAGCCCGAAGAAGACCGCGAAGAACAGCAGGGTCAGCGGGGTGTTGCGGAACACCGTGACCCAGGCGGCGCCGAACGCGCGCAGCACCGGGACCGGGGAGACCCGGAAGGCCGCCAGCACGGTGCCGATCAACAGGGCGAGCAGGGCACTGACGGCACTCAGCGCGAGCGTGTTGAGGAAACCGTCGCGCAGCAGTGCGACGTTGTCGTCCTCGAACAGGAAGCCCATGCCGGCGGCCCTCCTTTCGTTGCTATGGGGCTGTCGGGGTCCGGATCAGTACGCCTGCAGCGGCGGGACCTCGGGGGCCGCGGCACCGGAGAGGCCGAGGGTGGCGTCGTAGGCCTTCTTCCAGTCGCCGTTGTCCTCGTGCGCCTTGAGGGCCTCGTTGACGGCGTCGCGCAGCGCCTGGTCGTCGTGGCCGAGGCCGACGCCGTACGGCTCGGAGGTGAAGGGCTTGCCGACCACCTTGAGCTTGCCGGCGTTCTTGGCCCCGTAGCCCTTGAGGATGGCGTCATCGGTGGTCACCGCGTCGACCTCGCCGTTCAGCAGCTTGTCCACGCACTGCGAGTAGGTGTCGTAGGTGGTGACCTTCGGACCGTACTTGGTGATGTTCTTCGCCGAGGTCGACCCGGTCGCGGTGCAGACGTTCTTGCCGCTGACGCTCTCGGGGCCGGTGATCGTGGTGTTGTCCTTCTTCACCAGGAGGTCCTGGCCGGCGATGTAGTACGGGCCGCCGAAGGAGATCTGCTGCTTGCGGCCGTCGTTGATGGTGTAGGTGCCGACGTAGAGGTCGACCTGGCCCCCGGCGATGGCGGTCTCGCGGTTGCTGGAGTTGATGGTCTTCCACTCGATCTGGTCGGCGGAGAAGCCCAGGTCGGCCGCGACCATCTTGGCGATCTCGATGTCGAAGCCGGTGCGGGTGTTGCTGGTGAGGTCCTCGAAGCCGAGGAACGGCTGGTCGGCCTTGGCGCCGATGGTCAGCTTGCCCTTCTGCTTGGCCTTGGACCACGTCGGGGAACTGTCCAGCTTGACGCCGGACTTCACGGTGTAGGCCGGGGCCTTGGCGGCGGCGGCGCCGCCGGCCGGGGCCGCGTCGGGCGAGCCGCTCTTGCCGCAGGCGGAGGCGGCGGCGAGGGCCAGGACGGATACGGCCACTGCGATGGAACGGCGAACTCTCATGGGATCTGGTCTCCTGGGTTGCGGCCGGCGGTTCAACCGGGCCGTGTGGTAAGGGGGTTGGGGGAAAATGGCGTTCAGTGGTGCAGGATCTTGGAGAGGAAGTCCCTGGCCCGCTCGGTGCGCGGCTCGGTGAAGAAGGCGTCGGGGGTGTTCTCCTCGACGATCCGGCCGTCGGCCATGAACAGCACCCGGCTGGCGGCGGAGCGGGCGAAGCCCATCTCGTGGGTGACCACGACCATCGTCATGCCCTCGCTCGCGAGCTGGCGCATGACCTCCAGCACCTCGTTGACCATCTCCGGGTCCAGCGCCGAGGTCGGCTCGTCGAAGAGCATCACCTTGGGCTTCATCGCCAGCGCCCGGGCGATCGCCACGCGCTGCTGCTGCCCGCCGGAGAGCTGGGCCGGGTACTTGTCCGCCTGCGCGCCGACGCCGACGCGCTCCAGCAGCTCCCGGGCGGTCTGCTCGGCCTGCGGGCGGGCGATCCCCCGGACCTTGACCTGGCCGAGGACGACGTTCTGCAGCACGGTCTTGTGCGCGAACAGGTTGAAGCTCTGGAACACCATGCCGACCTCGGCCCGCAGCCGGGCGAGCGCCCTGCCCTCGACGGGCAGCGGTTCGCCGTCGACGGTGATCGTCCCGGAGTCGGTCGTCTCCAGCCGGTTGATCGTCCGGCAGAGCGTGGACTTGCCCGAACCGGACGGACCGAGCAGCACCACGACCTCGCCGCGGTGGATGTCCAGGTCGACGTCCTGCAGCACGTGGAGGTGCCCGAAGTGCTTGTTGACCCCGCGGACCGACACCAGCGGCTGCGCGGTCGCGTCCCGCCGCCGGTCCTCCACGGCTCCTCCGGCGTGGTCCTCCTGCGGTGTCGTCATGGCCGTACCTTCGCTTTCTCGTCACACCGGGCTTGCACTCTTGCCCGCAGTACGGCCTCCACGAGGTGGACGGTTCAGCTCGGCGCCGACGGATCCGCAGGGCCGCCCCCGGTCGGGACGGGCTTCCGCGGCGGGCGAACCGTCCGCCCGGCACGGGCCGTTCCCAATCCGGGGTCCGGGTGCCGTCACACCCGGCCCCCACCAACCGGGGGCGAAAGGATGATGGATGTGACCGTGGATCCCGCAGTACGGAGCACCGGCTCCGCGTGCCCGTCGGACGCCGTACCGGCGTTGGCACAGTTGCGGGCCCTGGCGGAGCTGGGGCTGGAGCCGCTCTGGCCCGCGCACTGCGACGTGCGGGCGGCCGCGTACGCGGCGCTCGGCCGGACGGTGCCCGAGACGGCTCCCGCGGCCGGGCAGTCCGAGCCCGACCTGCTGTCCGATCAGGTGGGAGTCGTCCTCGGCCTGCTCGGTCGTGACGGAACGCTGCGCGCGGCACCGCGGCGGCCCGGCGCCCCGGTCGTCCTGGTCGAACTCGACGGCGGCTACCTGGCCAGCCGGCCCGCCACCCGGAGGGAGCGGCGGGACGCACGGGCCTTCGCCACCGGGCTCGACGCCACCGCGGGCACGGACGGTCCGGCCGCGCGGGAGTTGCTCGGGCTGGCCGAAGCGTTGCTGCTGGCCCGCGAGTTGCCCGGCCTCAAGCAGGCCGGGACCGAGGCCGCCGAAGCCGTGGAGCGTGCCCTGGCCGGGCCCGGAGCCGTCTCGGTCGCCCTGGACGACCACGCCCTGGCCGCCCTGCTGGGCGACGCGGAGACGCTCACCCGGGCCCTGGCGACCGAGGGGCCGGCCACGGCCCGCGACCGGGCCGTCCGCGAGGTGGAGCTCGCCGCGAAGGCCGCTCCGCGCTGGCTACGCGGAGCGGCACCGGCCGAAGCGGCCGCGGCGGCGGGTGCCGTCGCCTGGATGCGGCACCTCGCCGGGGCGCTGGCCGCGCCGGAGCACCTGGCCGGCGTCGAAGCGGCGCTCCGGCGGCTGGGCAGCGTGGTCGAAGGGGGCGGGACCGCCGGCAGGCCGGCGGCCGAGCTCCTGGCCGGCGTCGCCGACGGCCGTCTGCCACGGCTCGCCCACCGTCTGGAGCTGGTCGAGCGGGCCCGGCCCCGGGCCCGGACGGCGGCCAGGGTGCGCGCCGCCGTCTCCGCGCTGGAGCGGCACCGCGACGCACGCGGCGGCGAACTCCTGCGGCTGGCCGTACGGTTGGCCGAGGGGTCGGCCGCCGAGGCGATCGGCGAGGCCGAGGCCCGACGGCTGCGCCACCGGCTGACCGCTTCCGGCGGTCGCAACCGGGCCGATGCGCTGACGGCCGCACTCGTCGGCGCCGCCCGCACCGGGGACCGCACCGAACCGGTTCTCCCCCGGCCCCCCGCACCGGAGCTGCTGGCCTGGTTCCGTACCGTGCTCCATCCGGACCTCCACACCGCCGAGTTCGAGCGGCCGCGCGCCGAGTGGCTCGGCCCCGACCGCTTCGGTCTGCGTGAACTCCCACCACCACCGCCCTACTTGGCGGAACTCGACATCGCCGCCGTCCCCCCGGAGCAGCTCGCGCCGCTGTTCCGCCGGCTGAGCATGACCCGGCCGGCGCCCGAGGCCGCCGACCTCGCGCCCGAGGTGCTCGCGACGGAGGCCGGGCAGGTCGCCCGCGCGCGGCGCACGCCCGAACAGCGCCGCTGGGGCCGGCGCACCGCGCCCGAGGCTCCCCCACTGCCGGAGTCCGTGGAGATCCCGCTGATCGCCCACGGCGTGTGGCTGGGCAAGCCGATGCCCGCGACCACCGGCTTCTGGCGGAACTTCGGCGACGGCGCCCGCCGGTACCGCGGCGAAGCGCAGTTCGTCCTGTGGCTGGACATCCCGCGCGAGCGCTTCGACGGCGCCCGCGCCACCCCGCGCCCCGACTCCGGCCCCGACCCCTACCAGGACGTCCGCGAGCAGTTGGAGTGGGCCGAGGCGAACGGCATCGCCCTGGTCAACCTGCACGAGGTCTTCCACGCGGGGCACCCGCCGAAGCTGCACGCCAGCATCGTGCTGGAGATGTGCAAGCAGGTGCCCCGCGGCTTCGCCGCCGCCTCCGACCACCTGCGGGTGGAGCTGATCGAGCGCTTCGGGGGCATCTACCTGGACGGCGACAACGCGTTCGTCGCCCCCGAGGACGGGCCCGAACCGGCCGGCTCGCTGCCCGAACTGGCCCGCTCCGTCGCCGGCTCGCCGCACGCCTTCACCCTCAATCCGCTGCCCGGTGTGGGCATCGCCAACGACATCTTCATCGCACCGGCACGGCACCCGTTCGCCTCGCTGTGGGTGGAGTGCGCCCGGCTCAACTACTTCCGCAGCCAGCCCGAGATCTTCGGCGGCCTGGACAAGATGGCCCGGGAGTACGTCGGCCAGGTCCACGCCGGCCTGCGCTACATCGCCCCCAGTCGCTCCGGCCGGGTGCACCACGCGGCGCTGCGGTACGCGGGGATCGATCCGGCGGAGCTGACGCTCACCTCCTCCGCGATCCGCCACGGCAGCGAGTGCAGCTGGATCCCGCCCCGGACGGGCGAGCCGGCCGTCGCACCCCGGGCGGCCGGGGCGGACCCCACGCCGCAGGTGCTCCGCAGGCTCCTGGCCTTCTTGGAATGGCAGCTGACGGCCCGGGACGGAAACCTCTACCTGTCGGCGGCGGACCCGGTGATCCGGGGCCTGCCCGACCCGGAGGCCGCCTGGGTCGCCCTGCTGCGCGCGATCGACGAACTGGGCGTCGGACGCCGGGTCACCTCGGTCACCGACCTGCGGCGCAACGACGACGGCGTGCTGGAACAGGTCGCGCTGCCACCGGAGGCGAACCGGCTGCTCGTCCGCTGGAGCAGGCCCGGCCGCTGGCTCGGCGACACCCACCAGGGCCGGCCGGGCCGGCCGGCCTGGCTCCTCGACGAGGCCGTCGTCCCGGCGTCGATGCCGGGCCGTGCGCACCCCTCGGCCGGGCCCGAGGAGCACCGCGAGCAGCCCTACGTGGAGCTCCTGAGGGACGGGTGGGGCGCCCCGCTGGGCCTGTGGTTCCGGCCTCCGGAGTCCTGCGACCCGCACGCCAACGCGGCCCGCTTCCACTGTCTGCCCCCGGGCCATGCCGCCGTGCACCTCGGCAGCCGCGCGGGCGGCGGGTGGCTGGGCGAGCTGAACCTGTCCGCCGAGCAGATCGCCGAGTACCTCGGCCGGTACCTGCTGCTCGGCCGGCCGGTGCTGCTCACCGTGCCGCGCGGCGGCCTGGAGCACTCCGGCCCGCTCGCCGAGCGGCTCGCCCAGGTCGTGCGCAGGCCGGTCCGGCTCCTGCACAGCCCGACGCTGCCGCAGGGCGCCACGGCCCGGTTCCGGCGGCGGCTGGCCACCGAGCACCGCTCGGAGCTGTGGCTGGACCACGGTGAACCGCGCTGGGAGGACGGGGTGGAGTACCGGGAGTTCCTGCCGGGCTGAGCCCCCTGGAAGGCGCTGAAGGCCGGATCCCGCTGGTGTGGGCAGCGGGATCCGGCCTTCGTGCGGACACGGCTCAGACCAGGCCGTTCAGCAGCTCGCTGACCGGCTTGCGGCGGCCGGTGAAGAACGGCACCTCCTCGCGGACGTGCAGCCGGGCCCGGGAGGG
>NZ_JBFBFA010000076.1:0-16290 GCF_040683915.1 Kitasatospora sp. NPDC093102
CGAGAGCATGAATACCAAGATCCGGCTGATCACCCGCATGGCCTTCGGCTTCAAGGACGCCGCCGCCCTGATCGCCCTCGCCATGCTCAGCCTCGACGGCCACCGACCCCACCTACCAGGCCGTCAAGCTGCATGAACCCACCCACGGAAGCAACAGGAGAGCCGCAATCCTGCGGATACTTCTTCGGGGCGGCCATAGCCACAGGTCCTCTCATGAGACCCATCTGAACCGCTGTCACCACCCTCCGCATCCCGGGGGAACCTCATACCAGCGGGTGAGGTGCTCCCCCAGCGTCCGGCGCAGCAGGGCGAGGGCGCCTTCGGCGTCGGGGCAGCGCAGGGGTTCGCCGCTGGCGGCGTTGGCGACGATGCTGCTGTCGATCAGGGCGGTCCAGGTGCCGTGCTGGACGTCGTACTCCTCGATCCAGCCGACCGGCCGGCCACCCTGCTGAAGTTCCTGGACGGTGGCCCCGTGCTGGGACGGCAGGGGTGGCACGCCTGCCACGGCAGCGGACGGCAAGACCTGGACGACGGTCCTGCGCCGGACCCGGCAGGGGTGGCGGGGGTGGCACGTCTGCCCTCCGTTGGTTGAACGCCCCTGTCGGTGTGTCGCGTTGTGTCTTCCTGGTTGTGTTCCCACCGGTCCGCTCCAATCCGGTCCGGTCGTGGGTGTGGTTCCCCCCTGGTGCTGGAAGGATTCGTGGTGTCGAGGTTCTCTGTGGGTGACGTGTTGTCCGGCCTGGTCAATCTGGGCAGCTCGGGGAAACAGACGCCGTCGTGGTGGGCGTGGCTGATGGGGGCGATCTCCGGGTCGTCGTATCCGAAGGCGGACGTGGCGGGGCTGCTGGCGGGCGCGGGGGCGTTGCGGCGGGCGGCGGGGTTCGTCAACGACCGGGCGCTGGCGGTGCAGCGGGCCGTGGCGGGCGCGGGTGTCGCCATGCCCGGGGCGGGAGCGATGATGGCCTCCACCCTGGTCGGTGTGGGGTCGAGCGCGCGCGATGGCGCCCAAACCCTGGACGAGGGCGCCACCGCACTGGAGGAACAGGCCCGGGAGGTGGACCGGGCACAGTTGATGATGGGCTTCACCGCGGCGATCACGTTGTGGACGGTCGCCCAGCTGGTGTGGGCGGTGGCGGCGACCGGCGGGGCGTCGGCCGCCGCGGTGCCCGCGGTGATGGCGGGGGGTCGTCGGTCCGTCCAGGAGATCGTGGCGGAGCTGCTGGTCGCGATGCGTTCGGGTGCGCTGTTCGGGGTGGGGCAGGATGCCTTCGTCCAGGGCGTCGAGGCGGCGAAGTACCGGCAGGGACTTGACGTAACCTCCCTGCTCATCTCCGCCGTCGGCGGGCTCGCCGGCGGCATCGGGGACGTGGCCGGACGCGGACTCGGCGACCACCTCGCCGGCCCCGACCTCCTGCGCAAGGTGGCGGGCGGGGCCCTGGGCGGGACGATCGGCGGCGAAGCCGGCATGGTGATCTCCACCGCCTGGCAAGGCGGCCCATGGGACCCCACCGCATTCGCCCTCGCCGCCGCCGCAGGCGCCGGCACCGGTGCGATCGGCGGCGCCACCCACCACTACCAGCAGACCAAACACCACAGCGCATTGCCGCCGCACGCGACACCGGAAACCCCCGCGCCCCACACCGAGAACAGCCCGGGCCAGGAACCACACCCCGACCACACCAAGAAAAGCCCCACCCCCCACACCGAGACGAACACGGAGGAAAGCCCCACGACGAACACCGCGACAAACACCGCGACGAACGCGGACACGGGACAGGCCCACCCCGGCGAACACCCGGCCACCGGGAACACCCCGCGACGGGGCACGGTGGGCGCCGGGGAGGAGACAGGGCGGGGACAGGACCCGGTACCGGTCGCCGGCGACCACCAGGCGGGTGAACCGGCCCCGGAACCCGTACCCGCCCCCGCAACGTCTTCCACCGAAGTGTCCGAAGCCGCCCCGTCTCCGTTGTCACCGCACAACACACCGGCCCCCACGGCACCCGCCCCGACCGACCACCACACCGCCTTCGAGACAGAGCCCACCAGCCGGCACACCCCCACACCCCAACCCGCCCACCAACCCACACCCCCCGCTCCCACACATGCCCATCCCGACACGGACACCACCACACCCCAACACCCCACGGACCATCCCACCGAGAGGCCGGGCACCACACCACACACCACACCGGACCAGCACGCCACCACCACGAACACCGCCGGCACCGCCGGCACCGCCGGCACTGGTGACGGCGAGCCCCTGTCTCCCTCCTCGCCCCCCGCGCACACTCCCGCGCGCGTCCCCTCGTACGGGCGCGACGACTGGCGCAGCCGCGAGCCGAACTGGCCCGCAGCCGTCGCAAACGCCCAGACACACCCACTGGTACGTGAGGTCCAGGCACTCGACCCCAAGGACCTGCGGGCCTGGTGGGAGGCGCTTCCCGAAACCCACCGGCAGCACCTGCGCGTGGAAGTGAACACCGTCCTGGCCCCCGCCGACCGCCCCGCACCCGCCGCCAACACCCCCGAGGACGCCGAACTCGTCAAACTGCGCGCCGCGTTCGCCGGCGAACTCGCCCTCCACCGCCACACCGACCACCACACCACCACCAACGACCTCCTCACCCACACGCGTTCACGCCTCGCGGACCACCCGGCCACCACAACCGACACCGCCACGGGAACCGATGGCACCGCCCGAGAAGCCTTCCTCCACGCCGCCGGCCGCCAGGCCACCGCCGCCGACCGCAGAGCCGGCCACCTACCCGCCGGCACCCCCACCACGCGCAGCGGACGAGACACCACACACACCCCCGGCCACACCCCCGGCGAGGGCAGTACCACGGGCCCGTCCTCCCGCCCCACCACCACCGCAGCCGGGAGCACGCCAGGGGCCCGGCCCGAGGAATCCGTGCCCGCCTCGGCAGCGCGCTCCACCACCCGGCCCCGCTGGACCAATCCCAAACTCCCACGGACCGTGGCCGAGCCGACCGTCACCAGGCCGTCCGGGGCATCCGCCCCTGGAAGGCCCTCGGCCGCACCGCGGACCGTCACCTCCGCCCTGACCGCACTCACCCGAACCCTGCGCGGGAAGGGCCCGCGCGAGGACACCCCGCAACAGCCCACCAGCCACACCCACAACGAAGGATCCTCCCCCCGCCCCACCACCACCGCCACTGGGAGCGTCGTGGGTGGGTCACGGGACGGTGGGGCGGAGGCCGCCCGTCCGGCGCGGCGTACCCGCGAGGCCACCGCCGCCGGGCCCGCCAAGGCCCGGGAAACGGCCGCATCCTCCGGGTTCCCGGCCGGGGACGGGGAGGCCGGGCCGAGCTCGCGGGCGGGCAAACGCCCCGCCGCCGGATCCACACCCGGCTCCACCCCCCAGCCCCGCGAACTCCCGGCCAAGCGCACCCGCACCACCACCGAGGCGCCGGAGCGCGAGCACGCCGCAACTCCCGGCCCGTCCCACGACGAGAGCCCGCACATCGAAAACACGGCTGTCGAGAGCGGTGCCCGCGTGGAGAGCGTGCCGCCGGATCCGGTGACCGTCCGGCGGGTGGACGACCTGCACCGGGCCCTGTCCCGGCCGAACGTGAACGGCGTCGAGGTCCTCGTGCTGCTCCACCACCTCACCACGGACCCCGAACAGCACACCGCGATCAGCGGGCGGTTCCGTGAGCACTCCGGCGGCCAGTCGATCGTCGACGCCCTCGCCCGGGCTTACGAGGACGGCCGACTCGATAACGGAAGCCACAAGCTGGCCCGTGAGATCCTGCGCCCCGATGCGGCCGAGGCCCGTGACCTCCAGCCCCTGGAGCGGGTCATGGCCGTACGCGATGCCATCCAGGGCAAGGACGCGCGACGGCTGAACACCCTCCTACGCGGCCTGCGACACCGGGTAACGGAGGTGTCCAACCTCGAGGACGGCTACTCCGACCGGTACTTCCGCGGCCTCCAGGACGACCTGCGACGCGCCTTCGGCGAACACGCCACATACTTCGAATACCTCCTCGGCCACGAAAACGGCCTGGAGGCGATGGTCCTCACCCCCACCGAGGCCGGCAACGGGTCGAGCGTGGCCCCGCACAACCCGTCCGTTGCGGCCGCCGTGGAATACGGTGACGACGGCGGGAAGGTGACGGCCGCGGACATGGTGGCGCACCTGCGGCGGCGGGCGCAGTCGGCAGGCACAGCCGGTGGTGTAGAAGTCACTGCGGGTGGGATGGGCCCGGACATGTTCGGGCGACGCGTGTTGGCACCGGCCCCGGAGTTCATGGCCGGGCACGACTACCGCGGCCTGTCTCCCGAGCAGACCCTGTACCTGTACGACCGGCTCGACATGCTGCGGCCGACGCCGTCGCACGCCGAGATGGACCCCGCCCGCTGGGACCTGAAGGCCTACCGTGACAAGGTCGTGCGTCCCACCGATGCGAACCGCCCCCTGACCGGCTGGGCCCCCGAGGCCACCGCCCCCATGCCGGAGAAGGCCCGCCAGGGCATCCCCAAGATCGCCTACTCGATCTGGTTCGGCTCCGTCCTTCGCCCCGAGGGCAAGAGCAAACTGTTCTGGAACCGCCTCGCCCAGAGCACCCGCCAACACAGCGATCTGACCTTCGTCCACCTGACCGAGCTCACCCGCACGGAGGTCCGCACCGCCCTCGACCAGCACACCCCGCCCGCCGACCCACGGCAGAGCGACATCTGGCACATGGTCCGCTGGGCCCGCGACAACCGGATCCGCCTCGTCAACGTCCACGAGCGCTACCACGAGGGCCAGCCCATGGCCGCCCACGACGCCTTCCACGCCCGACTCAACCGCCGCAACGGCTTCGGACGCGCCGCCGCCTCCGACATCCTGCGCCTCAACCTCCTCGAGGGCGGCGGCCTCTACCTCGACGGCAACAAGCTCCTCAACGACCCCGACGCCTTCCGCAAGACCGCCGACAGCCAGGCCGGCTTCGCCTACACCCTGCAAGCCGGCAACGGCGGCTTCCTCACCCTCCCCGGCCACCCCTTCTTCCGAACCCTGCTCGACAACACCACCACCAACTACACCAAGGACCAGCCCGCCCTCTTCCACAACGCCGCCACCTACCAGCGCCGACACTCGAAACACGTGCGCGTCAACTTCCGCAACTCCATCATGGAACGCAGCGGTCCCGCCGCCGTGCGCAAAGCACTGATCGAGCAGGGGTGGTACCTCGACGGCACCGGTCACCCGGCGGCCCGTGAGGGTGATCCGCAGATCCAGCGCCTGAACTACGACGACCCCAATGAGGGGAGCTGGAAGAAGGGCGCCGAACCGGCCCGTTCCGTGCTGGGACCGGCAGAGGTCCTGGACCGGGTCACCGACATCACCCAGACCCTCGTCGACAGCATCGCCAACAACCGCGGCACCCTCGACCTCATCGGCATCGAGGCCGCCCTGAAGGAACTGCCCGACCCCACCGCCGCCCTCGAAGCCGCCCTCACCTACCTCGCCTCCCGCGAGGACCTGCGCACCCGCGTCACCGGCTACTTCGGCCACCACGACGAGCACGTGGGCACCACATTCCTGCCCGAAACCTTCGGCCTGCTGCACGAGGCCAGACGTTTCCTGCACACCGTGCACGAGCCGGCGCTGATCGGCGACGAGAACGGCACATGGCTGCGCGACCGCACCGCCACCCGCGCCGTTCTGCTCGCCCCCGGCACCAGCGTCCCCACCCCGCAGGACCTGGCCCGCGCCCACACCACCGCCAGGCCCGACACCATCGGCCTGAAACTCACCCCCACCGAACCCTGGCCCGACGACCGCGCGAACGTGGTGAAGGAACACGCCGGACTCCCCCGCTACGACACGAGCCTGGCCGGACGAATCATCGACACGGTCGCCCAGAGCGACGGGGCGGGCGTCAGGGTCCAGGACTGGCACCCGCAGGACCTGCGCGCCTACCGCACCGAAACCGCCCGCATCCTCGGCCTACCGGACCACGACCCCACCACACCCCTGCCCGTGCCCGAGGAAGGGCGTCTCCTCAAACTCCATCGCATACACATCGACGGGACGCCGCTGCCCGCCCACTCCGACGCGCTGTTCCGCTCACTCACCCACGCGTTCGCCCGCACCCTGAACCCCTCCCTCACACCCCCGGACACGGCCAACGCCGAGATACCCCGCATCGAACGCGCCCCCGTCCCCGGCCTGCCACCCGGCCCACCCCCGACCCCGCACGGTGGTGCCCCGCACCCGGTACCGTTCGTCTTCGCCGGCAGTGCGGCGGCCGTCGACCCCGTCACCGCCGCCCTGTGGAAGCCCGTCCTGGACAACCTGCCCGTCCACGAGAACCTGCGCACCGTCCTCGTCCCCTACCTCGGCGGCGACGGCACACCCCACAGCAGCACCGGCCCCCTCACCCAGGAGGACTTCACCAACCTCGCCCGGGCCGCCGGCTGGGAACCCGGCCAGGCCCTGCGCGTGGTCTTCGCCGCCCTCCACCCCGACGCCACCGACGGCTACGACCACCCCGCCTACACCGCCTACCTGCGCCGCGCCGCCCACACCCTCGACCAGGAGCACCCCCACCCCGACGGCGTGGACATCCACACCGTCGGCGCCCTCGCCCCCGACCTCACCCTCAGCCCCGCCAAACACGCCGGCGCCCAGGAGCATGAGAAGGACTTCACCGCCGAGGGCACCGACCACTACTGGGGAGAATGGGTACGCATCTCCACCCGCCCCCACCGCACCCCCCGCTTCATCAGCGTCGACGGCCAACTCCACCCCGCCACCCCCGACCACCACGCCCCCGCCCACCACGCCGTCCTCGACAAGGCCCGGAACATCTCTCCCACCGAACTCGCGACCTGGTGGAACCAAGAGCGCGACTACATGAAGGCCATCGCCCAGCTCCAACTGAAAAAGCTCGCCGAGAACGGTTCCCCCCTGTCCATCGACACCGAGGGAGGACTCCGCACCGCCCACCTCTACACGTTGGCGTTCCGCGAAAACCTGGAGAACGACTTCCCCACGCTGTGGCGGGAACTGAACCGTGACAGCGGCGCGGGAAGCGCCCACGGTGCTCCGACGGACGCCACCCGGTCGACCGACCCGGGCCCGGACTCAACGCCCGATGCGGTCGACATCGCGCGCGGCGACGACCAAAGGCCATCGACAGACCACGACGTGCCGATGGCCGAAGCACCCACCGCGCCCAGTACCACCGACGTCGACCTCACCCGCTCCGACACACCACCCCCCACCAACTCCACCGCGACCGCCCTCACCCCCGCCCACCACGCCGTCCTCGACGAGGCCCGGAACATCACCCCAACCGAACTCGAGGCCCGGCGGAGCGAGAACCCGGCCCGGGCCAGCCACGCCTGGCTCCAGTTCCAGAAACTGAGCGACACGGACACACGCAAGCCGGTGGCCATCGAGGTTCTGCACCGCTACGCCTACCTACACCACGAAGCACTCACGCAAGGCCTCGCAGACGACATTCCCGCACTCTGGCGAGAGCTGAACCGCACAGGCAACGCGGCCGGCACCCACGACACTCCGACAAGCTTCGCCCGGTCGCGGGGTTCGGATCCGGCACCCGGTCCGGCCAGCGTCACGCACGACGGCGGCCGCGCAGCGCCGGCCGAGGAATCACCGGCCGACCGTGACGTGCCCATGCTCGACGCCTCCCCGCGCAGCACCCCCGACGTCATCGACCCCGCCCGCTCCGACACACCACCCCCCACCACCGACCCCACCCTGATCGAGTTCACGCCCGACCACCACGCCGTCCTCAACGAGGCCCGGAACGCCACCCCCGCAATGCGGGAAACCTGGTGGAACGGCGAGCAGGGGTCCGTCAGGGAATTCATCGAGCGCGAGCTCGACACGCTGGCCGCGAACGGCACCCCCCGCTCCGACCCCGAGGACGGGCTCCGCGCAGCCCACCTCTACAAACTCGCGTTCGTCGAGGACCTCGAGGACGACTTCCCCGCACTGTGGCGGGAACTGAAGCGCAGATCCGACGCGGAGAAGCCCGGTGGCGTGCCCGCCGACACCCTCGGGCGGATGGACATGGAGGCGGATTCCCCGTCTGGCGAGGTCGGTGGCGTCGACGGTGGCGACGGGGCGGCGGTGACGGTCGGCGACCTGGTGACCGACCTGCACCAGCGGGCACGGGACCACGGTGGCGCCGGCGGGGTGGCGGTGGCCGCCGGCGGGATGGGCCCGAACCTGCTCGGGCGGCGCACGCCGGAGCCCGCTCGCGAGTTCCTGGCCGGTCATGACTACCGCGACCTGTCGCCCGAACAGTCGCTGCACCTGTTCGACCGAATCGACCTGCTGAAGCCGACACCGTCGCACGCCGACATGGACCCGGCCCACTGGGACCTGACCCCCTACCGCGACAAGGTCGCCCGCCCCACCGACCCGAACCGCCCCTTGACCGGCTGGGCACCCGCCGGCCACGAGCACGAGCCGCTGCCCGAAGCCGCCCGCCAGGGCATCCCCAAGGTCTCCTACTCCATCTGGTTCGGCTCCGTCCTGCGCCCCGAGGGCAAGAGCAAGCTGTTCTGGGAACGGCTCGCCGAACGAGCCGACCAGGACCTGGGCACCACCCACGTCCACCTCACGGAACTCACCCGCGAACAGGTCCGCACCGCCCTGGAACAGCACCACATTCCCGACGACGACGCACAACGCCACATCCGCGACCTGGTCCGGTGGGCCCGAGCCCACCGCATCCGCCTCGTCAACGTCCACGAACTGTTCAACGAACAACAACCATTGACCGCCCACGAAGCGTTCCTCTCCCGGCTGCGCCGCCGCACCGGCGCAGGCAGCGCGCAGGCCAGCGACATCCTGCGTCAGGAGGTGCTGCACCGCTTCGGCGGCCTCTACCTCGACGGCAACAAGCTCCTCAAGGACACCGTCGACCCCGCCACCGGCCGGGCCATGGATCATTTCCAGCGTGTCGCCGACAGTCCCACCGGTTTCGGCTACACCCTCGGCAACAACGCCGGCCTGCTCACCCACCGCAGCCATCCCCTCACCCGCCGCATCCTGGGGCGCATCGCGGCCAACTACACCAAGGACCAGACCACCCTGTTCCGCGACGGCGTCCTGTACCAGGGCAAGGACGAGGCCCGCAGCACGAGCCGCAGGTACTCCACCATGGAACGCGCCAGCCCCATGACCATGGCCGAATCCCTGGCCGAGGCCGGCTGGTACTGGGGCGGCGAGAACCTCCCGCGCGGCCGCGACGGCGACCCCCGACACCACCACCTGGACTACGAGAACCCGTCCGAGGGCAGTTGGTTCGCCGAAACCGAGCCGACGCACTACCGCATCTCCGGCTCGCAGGTCCGTGACCGGGTCGCCGATCTCGCCATGTCCCTGATCGACGACCTCGCCAACAAACGCGGCCACCTCGACCTCATCGACGCCCAGGAAGCCGCCGCCGACCTGCCCGACCCCGAAGCCGCCCTCACCGCCGCCCTGACCTACATCGCCTCCCGCGAAGACCTCCGCACCCAGGTCACCGGCATCCTCGACCACCACCTCAAAGCCGTCCGCACCCCGGCCGGCTACAACTACCGGCCGAGGCGCTTCGAGTACCCCGACCTCACCTCCCGGTTCGTGCACACGCTGCACGACGCACCGTCCCTGATCGGCGACCAGGACGGCTGGTGGCTCAAGGACAAGAAGGCCACCCGGGCCGTCCTCCTCCCCCCCGGCCGGCACACCCCCACCCCCGAGGACCTGACCACCGCCCACGCGCTCACCCGCCCCGACACCTTCGGCCTGCACCGCCTGCCCACCGACCCCTGGCCCGAACAGCAACGCGCCGACGCCCGCCACCACCTACGACACTCCACCAAGCCCGCCCTCGGCCCTCGCGACCTCGACCTCGCCACCCGACTCCTCGACAACATCACCGGCGCCGGCCGCTCGACACTGGCCGCCCACCACAAGGCACCCGACACCATCCGCGCCTACCGGGAGAAGACCGCCCGCATCCTCGGCCTCCACCACCACGACCCCGACACCCCCCTCCCCCTGCCCGGCGCCGAATACCGCCTCCTGCGCATCCACGAATTCACCGTCGGGCTCGGGCCCGGACTCGGTTACGGGCCCGTGCCCGAGCCGATCGCCGAAGCCGTCACCCGCACCATCACCCACATCCACCGCACCGCCTTCGCCACCGAAACCACCGATCCTTGGGGCCGGACACACCCCCACCCCACCGACACGAACACACCCAACCCCACCCCCCACCCACCCACCCTGCACACCGACCCCGCACCGACCACCCTCACCCCCGCCCACCACACCGTCCTCGACCAGGCCCGCAACATCCCCCCCACCGAACTCCACACCTGGTGGAACCGGCGCACCCCGGCACTGAGGGACCTCGCCCGGGAACTCTTCACCGAGCTGACCGGCAACCAGGTACACACACCCGCGGACACCCAGGCCCTCCAGCGCTTCGCCTACCTCCGCCGCACAGCAGTCCGAGCGGACCTGGAAGACGACCTCCCCACCCTGTGGCAAGAACTGAACCGCGGCACTGAGGCGGAGAACACTCATCACCTCCCCGACACCGGCCGGCACACCGACCTGGGCCCCGACTCGAGCTCGGCATCCGGCACGGCCGGCACCACCCGCAACGACAACAAGCAGCCGACACCGGCCGGCGAACCGTCGACGCGCGGTGACGTGCCGATGCCCGACGCACCCACCACCCGCACCACCACCGACGCCATCGACCCCACCCGCTCCGACACACCACCCCCCACCCAGATCGTCCTCACCCCCGACCACCAGGCCCTCCTCGAGGCGGCCCTGGGCTCCACCCCCGCCGTGCTGGAACGCTGGTGGGACGGCGGGCACGAGTCGATCAAGGAATACCTCGAGCAAGAGCTGGACAAACTGGCCGAGAACGGCTCACCCCCACCCGCAGGTCGCGAGGAAAGGCTCCGCGCCGCCCACCTCTACGACTTGGCATACAGTCAGGACCTGGAGGACGACTTCCCCGCACTGTGGCGAGAACTGAAACACAGACTCGACACGCAGAACACCCATCACCTGCCCGCCGACACCGGCCCGCACACGGACACGGACGTGGGCATGGACGTGGCCTCCCCGCCCGCCACAACCCCCACCACAGACGACCGCGAAGGAACGCAGCCCGCCGGGGAGCGGCCCGATGGCGGTGACGTGACGGGGGCCGAGCCGTCCGTCGTGGCCGCCACCCGTTCCGTCGCCCGCCTCACGCTCCACCCCACCGACACACCGGTGGACACCAGCACCCGGATGGACACCGACACGACACCGCCGTCCACCCCGTCCACCCGCACCACACCCGCACCGGCCGGACCCGACACTCCCGCCACCCCTGGCATCCCGGCGCAGCGGGTGTCGACGGATCCGTGGCCCGGTCATCTGCGGGAGCAGGCCCGGGAGTTTCTGCGGGACAGCGCGGCCGGGTTGTCGGCCGGTCAGCTGGAGTTGGCGCAGAGGGTGCTCGACTCGGTGACGGGCGCCGACCACTCCGCTGCCGGCGCGCATGTGTTCGCGTCGCCGGCGGTCATCCGCGCCTACCGGCAGAAGATCGCCGTCTACCTGCGCCGGCACGTGTCGAACGTCGATCTGCGCACCTACGATCCGGCCGGGCCTCTGCCGCTGCCGGGCCCGGAGGCGCGCCTGCTGAGCATCCACGCCGCCCGCACCCCCCTCGGGCGTCCCCTGCCCGACAAGGTCGTTGACGCCGTGACCCGCACCGTCCTCCACTACCAGCGCGGCCCCCTGCGCCACGAACCCCCCACCCCCGCCACACCCGCGACGCCCTCGACGCCCGCCGCACTGAACACCCCGCCCCCGCCCCGCAGCCGGGCCACCACCGCCCGCCCACCAGTGCCCGGCCCGAGCCACCCCACCATCACCGCGAACCCGGCCACAAGCCGTCAGCCCGTCACCACGACACCGGCCACCCGCACACCCCGCCGCATGGGCGCCCCACCCGCCAACGGCACGACCACCGGCACCGGCACCCCCCGGGCCCTCCACCTACCCACCATCACCCTCCCCACCACCCCCGACACCCCCACCACCCCCGACACCCGAACCACCCGCCCCGGCACCACCACCGCAACCCGCCGCCCCGCAACCCCCACCACCCGGCCCACCACCCGAACCGCCCCGCAAACCACCCGAACCCCCCAACCCGCACCCGCACCCGCCGCACCCGCACCCGCACCCGCACCCGCACCCGCACCCGCGGGCAGCCGGCCCACCCCCGACACACCCACCACCCCCGGACCTGCCGCCACACGCTTCAACCACCACCTCACCACCCGCCTCACCCAAGCCGCCACGGGCCTCACCACCCACCCCGACCCCCACGACCCCCTCGCCCCCCTCCGCCACCACCTCTCCCCCACCACCCCCATCACCGACAACCACCTCCACACCCTCGCCCACACCCTCATCAACACCACCCTGCGCATCACCCCCGACAATCTCCACGCCCTCCACACCCTCACCCCTCTCCTCACCCCCGGACCCACCACCCCCACCACCCTCACCACCAACCTCCGCAACCTCACCAACCTCGTCCTCAACACCCAAAACCCCACCAACACCGACATCCAACACCTCCTCCACATCACCACCACCCTCTACAACACCACCCTGCGCATCACCCCCGACAACCTCCACGCCCTCCACACCCTCACCCCCCTCCTCACCCCCGGACCCACCACCCCCACCACCCCCACCACCCTCACCACCAACCTCCCCAACCTCACCAACCTCGTCCTCAACACCCCCCACCCCGACACCACCGACATCCAACACCTCCTCGACATCACCACCATCCTCAACGAAGTGAACGACCTCTTCGACAACCACCCACCCCACACCCTCGACACACTCCGACAAGCAGCCTGACCCACCCCATAACCAAACCCCGACGACGAAGCCAGGCACCACCACGAGACGGTGGCCTGGCCAACCCCGCACAGCTCCGCGGCCGCCCCCTGGACCGGACCGAGTTCTGCCGCAACAGGAACAACAGACCTGAGATCGGGGCCGACCACACGGGAGCCGACAAGCGATTCACCCGCCAGGGGGCCGACACTGACGGCCCCCTGGCGATGAGATGACCAGCCGGCGGCATCCCAGGCCGCACACCATTGCCCGCCCGAGGCGGTCACGCTCGAGGCGGTCACGCTCGAGGCCGACCCCGAAACTGAGAAAGACCGTTGACACCCGCGCAAGGCCTCGGCCGCAGCCCTGCCCCTTGATGTGACGGGGGCGACAGTGCGTCGCCCTGCTTGAACGCCTCTGCCGGTGTGTCACGTTCTGCTTCACGGCCATGTTCCCGCCGATCCGATCCGACCCCGGTCACGGGCGGTCTCGGTCGCGGGCGGGCGTGGTCGCGGTTCCCCCCTTGGCGTTTGGAAGGTTTCCTAGTGTCGAAGTCCCCCGCAGGCGACCTGCTGTCGGGTCTGATCAATCTGGGCAGCTCGGGCAAGCAGACCCCGTCGTGGTGGGCGTGGCTAATGGGCGCGATCTCCGGCACCTCCTACCCGAAAGCGGACCCGGCGGGCCTGCTGGCGGGCGCGGGAGCGCTGCGGCAGGCCGCAGGGTTCGTCAACGACCGGGTACTGGCGGTGGAGCGGGCCACGGCGGGCGCCGGGGTGGTGATGCCAGGGGCGGGAGCGATGACGGCCTCCACCCTCACCGGTGTCGGAGCAAATGCCCGCGACGGCGCCCAAACCCTGGACGAGGGCGCCACCGCACTGGAGGAACAGGCCCGGGAGATCGACCGGGCACAGTTGATGATGGGCTTCACCGCGGCGATCACCCTGTGGACCGTCGCCCAGCTGGCCTGGGCGATCGCCGCGACCGGCGGGACCTCGGCGGCCCTGGTACCCACGGTGATGGCCGGTGGCCGCCGATCCGTCAGCGAGATCGTGGCGGAGTTGTTGGTCGCGATGCGCTCGGGCGCACTCTTCGGCCTCGGCCAGGACGCGTTCGTCCAGGGCATCGAGGCGGCGAAGTACCGGCAGGGACTCGACGCCACCTCCCTGCTCATCTCCGCCGTCGGCGGGCTCGCCGGCGGCATCGGGGACGTGGCCGGACGCGGACTCGGCGAGCACCTCATCGGCCCCGACCTCCTGCGCAAGACCGCCGGCGGGGCCCTCGGCGGCGCGATCGGCGGCGAAGCCGGGACGGTGATCTCCACCGCCTGGCAAGGCGGCCCATGGGACCCCACCGCATTCGCCCTCGCCGCCGCCGCAGGCGGTGGCACCGGCGCGATCGGCGGCGCCACCCACCACTACACCCAAACCAAACACCACAGCGCATTGCCGCCGCACGCGACACCGGAAACCCCCACCCCCCACACCGAGACGAACACCGAGGAAAGCCCCACGACGAACACCGCGACGAACACCGCGACGAACGCGGACACGGGACAGGCCCACCCCGGCGAGCACCCGGCCGCCGGGAACACCCCGCGACGGGGCACGGTGGGCGCCGGGGAGGAGACAGGGCGGGGACAGGACCCGGTACCGGTCGCCGGCGACCACCAGGCGGGTGAACCGGCCCCGGAGCCCCTACCCGCCCCCGCAACGTCTTCCACCGAAGTATCCGAAGCCGCCCCGTCCCCGTTGTCGCCGCACAACACACCGGCCCCCACGGCACCCGCCCCGACCCACCACCAGTCCGCCTTCGAGACAGAGCCCACCAGCCGGCACACCCCCACACCCCAACCCGCCCACCAACCCACACCCCCCGCTCCCACGCATGCCCATCCCGACACGGACACCACCACACCCCAACACCCCACGGACCATCCCACCGAGAGGCCGGGCAGCACACCACACACCACACCGGACCAGCACGCCACCACCACGAACACCACCGGCACCGCCGGCACTGGTGACGGCGAGCCCCTGTCTCCCTCCTCCCCCCCCCGCGCACACTCCCGCGCACAGCCCTTCGTACGGGCGCGACGACTGGCGCAGCCGCGAGCCGAACTGGCCCGCAGCCGTCGCAAACGCCCAGGCACACCCACTGGTACGTGAGGTCCAGGACATCGCCCCGGCCCGGCTGGACGCCTGGTGGCAGGCGCTGCCCGAAACCCACCGGCAGCACCTGCGCGTGGAAGTGAACACCGTCCTGGCCCCCGCCGACCGCCCCACACCCGCCGCCAACACCCCCGAGAGCGCCGAACTCGTCAAACTGCGCGCCGCGTTCGCCGGCGAACTCGCCCTCCACCGCCTCAGCGACCACCACACCACCACCGACGGCCTCCTCACCCACGCGCGTTCACGCCCGGCGGACCACCCGGCCACCACAACCGACACCGCCACGGGAACCGATGGCACCGCCCGAGAGGCATTCCTCCGCGCCGCCGGCCGCCAGGCCACCGCCGCCGACCGCAGAGCCGGCCACCTCCCCGCCGGCGCCCCCACCACGCGCGACGGACGATTCACCACACACACCCCCGGCCGCGGCGCCGCGGCCGGCGGCGGCGAGGGATCCTCCACCCGCCCCACCACCACCGCAGCCGGGAGCGCCCCAGGGACCCGGCCCGAAAGGTCCGTGCCCGCCTCGGCAGCGCGCTCCACCACCCGGCCCCGCTGGACCAATCCCAAACTCCCACGGACCGTGGCCGAGCCGACCGTCACCAGGCCGTCCAGGGCACCCGCCCCTGGAAAGCCCTCGGCCGCACCGCGGACCGTCACCCCCGCCCTGACCACACTCACCCGAACCCTGCGCAGAAAGGGCCCGCACGAGGACACCCCGCAACAACCCTCCGGCCACACCCACGACGAAGGCTCCTCCTCCCGCCCCACCACCAGCCCATCCACACCCACCCGAGAACCCCTCACCACCACCCACCCGGGCACCGGCACGACCCGTACCGCCCGGCCCGGCCCCGAGACATCCGAGCGAGAACACACCAGGGCTCCCGGCCCGCCGACACGTCACCAGCGGGAGTCGAGCAACACACCACTGCTGGCTCAGTCCGAGGAGATGCTCGATTCCAACAGCGCCGACGACGGTGCGGACATGAACGCAGGCACGAGCGAGGGCGCCGGTAATGTCGCGGCATCTATCGGTCCTCCGGACGTGACGGATCCGGGCCAACCGTCGCAGGTCCACGGGTTCGTACTGCCCCGCTTGGAAGCGTCACCTTGAGCTGCTCTGGCTTTCATGGAGTCCCCGATGTCTGGGTTTGTTACGATCCAGGCGTAAGGAGAACCACGAGCAGTGCCAGCACCCCGTAAGTA
>NZ_JBFBFA010000077.1:0-16137 GCF_040683915.1 Kitasatospora sp. NPDC093102
TCTCACCGATCGAGTTCGAACAGCAACACCACATGCACGCTAGACTCTCACTCGCAGCATGAACCCCTGTGTCCACGTTCCAGGGGTCACCTCAGGCCCGAGGACGACCAGCCGGCTGCCGCGGTCGACGGCGAGGTCCAGCCCGGTCAGCACCAGCCGGTCACCGTAGGCCTTGGCGAGGCTGATCGCGCCGAGCGGCATCCGGCCCCAGGGCGCGGGTTCGGGCAGCCGGATCCGGGCGGTGCGCTCGGCCTGCCGGACGGGTTCGAGCTCGGCCAGCATCCGGTCGGCGCGGCGGGCCATGCTGCGGGCTGTCGTCGCGGTGGCGACGCTGGCGCGCATCCGGTCGGCCTGGGCGTGCAGGGCGGCGGCCTTGCGTTCGGCATTGGCCCGCTCGCGGGCGCGGCGGCGTTCGTCGGCCGCGCGCTGGGTGAGATAGGCCTGCCAGCCGGTGTTGTGGATGTCGACGGTGGCGCGGGTCGGGTCCAGGTGGAAGACCCGGTTGACGGTCTCCTCCACCAGCTCCAGGTCGTGGCTGATCAGTACCAGCCCGCCCTGGTGGGTGGCGAGGAAACCGCGCAGCCAGCCGACCGAGTCGGCGTCCAGGTGGTTGGTGGGCTCGTCCAGCAGCAGGGTGCCGTGCTCGGCGAACAGGATGCGGGCCAGCTCGACCCGACGCCGCTGGCCGCCGGAGAGCGTGCCGACGGAGGAGTCCATGACCCGGGCGGGCAGCCCGAATCCGGCCGCGACCCGGGCGGCCTCGGCCTCGGCGGCGTAGCCGCCCCGGGACTGGAACCGGGTCTCGGCCCGGATGTAGGCGTCCATCGCCCGCCGCTCCTCCACCGGGGAACCGGCCCGGGCCATCGCCTCCTCGGCGGCGCGCAGCGCGCGGACGGCGGTGTCCAGACCGCGGGCGGACAGGATGCGGTCGGTGACGGTGACGGCCGGGTCGGCAGCGCGGGAGTCCTGGGGGAGGTAGCCGACCGGCCCGGTGCGGTGGGTCCGTCGGCTAGGAAATTCGGGGCGTAGACATGCGGTCCAGGCTAGCGGCCCGCCGGAACGGCCGCATCCGAATTAGCTTGTTCGTCACGGTCTGACGTCGAAGGATGCCTCGAACGGGATCACCCATCCGAGAGTTCGCGGGACGTGGACACGGCCTTCGGCTGGTCCTGTGCTCCGACCGTCCTGTTCTTGTGGACCTGGATGACTGTGCCAGGCGGCGGGAGCGTGACGGCCGGCCTGACGGGCCTACGCTTGAGGAGTGGGCATGCCCCTGTCGATCCGTCTGACCATGCTGCGGGCTTCGGCGACCTGCAACCGCGCAAACTCGAAGCTCAACACCCCTGCACCCGCCACGCCGATGAAGACCCTGAGCGCCTGCGCCACGCCTGCGATCAGTTCGGGCTCAGATATCCATGCAAGCTGGTCCAGGGCGTGGGCATGCAGCAGCTTCTTCGGTTTGGCGACGAAGACTCCCCCGATCGAGAACACCATCAGGCGCTGGTCGGTGAGCCCGACGATGAACCGCCCCGGCAATGGAAGCTGCGCGGCGGGAACGTCGGCCTTGGTACCGCTCGTGGCCACAGCCATCGCCGCTGTGCCCGCCACTCCGGCGATTCCCGCGGCCCCACCGAGCATGGTCTTGCGAATTCCGCCGATCCTGAAACCGAGGATGCCGTACTGCACCCGTTCCCCCGGCAACAGCTCACCGGCCAACCGCTGTTGGACCTTGTCCACCTGGGCCATGCCCTGCCCCTCCGCCCTCTGCCCGACCGTCGATCCGCCCAATCGGTCGCCCATGCACGAGGTCAGCGAGTCTACGTAAGCACGGCGCAGGCGATCAACTACGCCCGGGGACTGGTTGTTTCGGGATGTCTGCGGCACCCGCGCCACGGCGACGTCACCAGTTGCAGGGGCGATCGGCCCGTGCTGAGGAACCGATGCGCCGGCATCGCGACCGCAGCTGTTCCCTCGGCCAACCGGAGGCCAGCGAGGATACGCGGTCGACGAAAGGACGCTGTTACGGCACCATCCGGAGCAAGGTCCGATGATGAGGAGCACAGTGGTAAGCCAGGGCGTGGAGATCACGACACGATGCGAGGCCTGCGGTGGTGTGCTGATACTCGACACCGGCCAGTCCATCGGAGGTGGACGTCTGTGGTGGGGGACCGAGGGAGCCTGCCAGTCCTGCCCCATGGCCTGGTGCGACCGGGACTACGGCGACGCGACTCCGGAGGAGATCCGCCAGGCCCTCCTGGCGAAACACGGACCCGCCCGGCTCCGGCTGGTGGAGCCCGAGGCGAGTGCAGTGCCCGTCCTTCGCGCTCTTCGAGAGGTGCACGGCCTGTCACTGGCACAAGCACGGTCCCTGGCGGACGAGTTGAAGACGACCGGCCTCGTGGGCACGTTCGTCGAGATGGAACTCGTAGCCTCCCGGCTCCGACACCATTCCGTCGGAGTGACAGTCGAGACATCGTCCGGCTGACCGTCCGGAGCGAGCGACACGCCGGGCGACACAATCTCCGCAGCCGGAAACGTCTCCAACCCATCCGCACCGAGGACACCGTCCACATCGCCTTGTCCCTGGCCAGTCTCCGAGGACTCCTTTGACGCCCAAGCCCCCCGGCGCGGAGCGGACCGCTGCAGCCGGCAACGTCAGAATTGCTCCGCTTTTCGACTGATCTCCGGTCAGTTGTCGGGCCCTGCAGAGTCATTGCCGGTTGGCGAAGTGGCGGGATAGCTTCACTCCGGCACCACCCGTCATGCACCCGCCCGGCCAGTGCTCTGTCTTCGGGCGGGTCCTGCACCCGGATGATGTGGAGACCACATGGCTCGACTACGTTCCTTACTCCGGCTCGGCCTGGCCGCACCGATCGTGCTGTCGCTGACCGCCTCCTTCGGAACCCTCCCCACGCCGGCCTCGGCAACGCCACCAGCACGGTCCGCCGCACAGGCCGAGGACGGCCACCCCCTGGCGTACGTCGTCAACACCAAGACCGACCGTCACACGATCGCAGCGGTACGGCAGGCCATCACCGCGGCCGGCGGCACCATCGTCGTCACGTACGACGGGATCGGGGTCATCGTCGTCCACTCGGCGAACCCCGACTTCGGCAAGCGGCTGCGCGCGGTGCGCGGAGTGCAGTCGGCGGGTGCCACGCGGACCGCGCCGCTGAGCACGGTGGGGACGAACGACGAGGGTGCGGTGCGGTACCTCTCCGAGGCCGAGGCCGCGAGGATCGGGAAAGCGTCCGGCGACGGCGCCGAACCCCTCGAAGCCGAGCAGTGGGACCTGCGGGCGATCGGCGCGGACAAGGCTGCGACGATCAACCCGGGCAGCAGAAACGTCACGGTCGCCGTGATAGACACCGGTGTCGACGACACCCACCCGGACCTCGCCCCGAACTTCTCCCCCTCGCAGTCCGCGAACTGCGCCAGCGGCAAGGCCGACACCACCTACGGCTCCTGGCGGCCAGTGGACCCGGACTACTTCCACGGCACGCACGTGGCGGGCACGATAGCCGCGGCCCGCAACGGCATCGGCGTCGCGGGCGTGGCACCCGGTGTGCGGGTCTCCGGCATCACCGTCTCCCAGCCCACCCCGCGCCAGCTGATCTACGCCGAGAGCGTCGTCTGCGCCTTCGTGTTCGCCGCCGACCACGACGTGCAGATCACCAACAACAGCTACTACGTGGACCCGTGGCAGTACAACTGCCTGGACGACCCCGACCAGAAGGCCATCGTCGACGCGGTCAACCGCGCCCAGCTCTACGCGCAGCGCAAGGGCACCCTCAATGTCGCCGGGGCCGGTAACGCCAAGCACGACCTGGCCTCCAACGCCTTCACCGACGGCGGCAGCCCCAACGACTCCACCCCGGCGAGCCGGACGGTCGACCCGCACAGGTGCTGGGACCTGCCCGCACAACTGCCGGGCGTCGTCACGGTCAGCGCGACCAGCGCCAGGAACACGAAGTCGTACTACTCCAACTACGGCCTCGGCGTGATCGACGTCGCAGCGCCGGGCGGCGACCAGTACGTGGCCTCGGACACGCCGTCCGGGTCGGGCGGCATCCTGTCGACGATGCCGAACAACCAGTACGGCTACGAGCAGGGCACGTCCATGGCCACTCCCCACGCCGCCGGTGTGGCCGCGCTGCTGAAGTCCGCCCACCCGGACGCGACCCCAGAGCAGTTGCAGGCACTGCTCAAGGCCCAGGCGGACAACCCGGGGTGCCCGGCCGACCCGTACGACTGGAACGGCGACGGCGTCGTGGACGCCACCTGTGCGGGCGGCAAGCACATCAACGGCTTCTACGGCTTCGGCATCGTCAACGCACTGCGCGCGGTCGAGTAGCCGGCACCGCACAGGTCCCGCTGCCGTAGTCGTCCACGCCACTGCCCTGTTCCGCGCCTGAACGAAACGCCCCCGGCCATTGCGGCGAATTCCAGGGGGCGTTTCGTCGTGCCCGGTCACCGACGGGCGCGCGAACCGGATGATCCAGTCGATCGGGCAGTCGGGCGACCGGGAGCCGGCGAGAGCTTCGGTGACGGGTGTGCCGGCCATCGCCGGCCCGGCCGGGGAGCCCGGGGCTCTTCGCCGTGGCCGTGGCCGCCGGCCCGGTGGCCCGGTGGCCCGGCGGCGATCCGGCCGTCCTTGGATAGGCTGCCGGGATGGTCCCCGACGCTCCCCGGCTGCTGCGTGCCGACGCCGCGCGAAACGCGGAGAAGATCATCCGGGCTGCCCGGGAGGTCTTCACCGAACAGGGCCCCGACGCCCACCTCGACGACGTGGCCCGCCGGGCCGGTCTCGGGGCTGCCACGCTCTTCCGCCGCTTTCCCGACAAGGCCGCGCTCCTGCGGGCCGTGCTGGACCAGCGTTTCGGCGAACACGTCCGGCCTGTCATCCAGGCCGCCGCCCACGACCCCGACCCCGCGTCCGGGCTGGCCCGCGTGCTGGCGGCGGCCCTGGAATCGGTGGCCGGCGACTACAACGTCCTGGCCGCCGCCCGCGCCGCCGGCGTCCTGACCCCGGCGAGCGGCGAGGAGTTCTTCGCCGCCCTCGACGACCTCCTGGTGCGCGGTCAGGGCGCGGGCGTGATCCGCGCCGACCTCGTGCCCGACGACCTGCACCGCATCGTCGTCATGCTGGCCTCGGTGCTGTGGACGATGGGCCCGAGCGAGGACGGCTGGCGCCGGTACCTGGCCCTGGTCCTCGACGGCCTCTCCCCCGCCGGGGCCCGTCCGCTGCCCTGTCCCGCCCCCGCGCTGCGCGCCCGCACACCCTGACGGTCGGGCAGCCTGACGGTCGGACAGCCTGACCGTCAGGCGGCCTGACCGTCAGGCGGATGTCGGCGGCCCTGCGGGGCCGCCGACACCACCACCGGCAGCTAGCGCGCCGGGTGCAACCGGAGCGCCGAGACCGGGCACCGGGCGGCCGCCTCGCCGGCCTGTTCCGCCACCCGCCCGACGGGCTCGGCGGCGAGCACGACGACCTGCCCGGCCTCGTCCTGGTCGAACACCGACGGCGCGGTCACCGCGCACTGCCCCGACGACACGCACCGCGAGGTGTCCGCCACCACCCGCGCGGCGGGCTGCTCGCGCCACTGTTCCCCGTTCACCACAGGACCGGCACCTCGCCGATGCCACCCGCCAGCCGTTCGGAACGGTCGCGCAGGCTGCGCGCGTCCACCGCGAGCCGCAGGCCGGGGAAGCGCCGGAACAGCGCGGTCAGTGCGATCTGCATCTCGGTGCGTGCCAGCGCGTTGCCGATGCAGTAGTGGCCGCCGTGCCCGAAGGCGAGGTGCGCGTTGGGGGAACGGGACGGGTCGAAGGTGTCCGGATCCTCGAACGCCCGCCCGTCCCGGTTCGCCGCGTTGATCGCCACCAGCACCGCCTCGCCCCGCGCGATCGCCGCCCCCGCGACGGTGACGTCCTCGCGGGCGTAGCGGGTCAGGCCCAGGGCGCCCGGCGCGGCCATCCGCAGGACCTCCTCCACCGTGGCGCGGGCCGACCCCTCGGGGTCGGCGGCGAAGCGGTCGCGCCGGCCGGTGTCGCTCAGCAGGAACAGGACGCCCAGGTCGATCCGGGTCGACGTCGTCTCGTGGCCCGCGAACAGCAGCCCCACCGCCAGGCGGGTCATCTCCTCCTCGGTGAACGAGGGGTCCTGCGCCTGCACGGCCAGGATGTCACTGATCACGTCCTGCCCCGGCTGCCTGCGCTTCTCCTCGGCGATGCCGGCCACGTACGCCTCGAACTCGGCCATGGCCGCGGCCCCGTCGGCCCCGCCGTACAGCGCGGCGATCCGCTCCGACCAGCCGCGCAGCAGGTCCCGGTCCTCCACCGGCACGCCCAGCAGCTCGCAGATCACCATCACCGGCAGCGGGAACGACAGGTGGTCGTGCAGGTCGACGGCGCGTTGCGGACCCCGGGAACGCTCCTCCTCCATCGCGTCCAGGCAGGATGCGGCGAGTTCCGAGATCCTCTCGCCCATCCGACGCATCCGCGGCGCGCTGAACGCGGGCGCCAGCATCCGGCGCATCCGCGTGTGCTCGCGGTCCTCCTCCTCGGGCGTGGGGGCGGGGCGGGTGTGCAGCGCCGAGGCGGAGATCCGCGGAGCGTCCTCGACGTCGGGGCGCAGCCGGGAGAACCGGGGGTCGCTCAGGATCTCCCGGGCTTCCTCGTAGCGGGTCACCAGCCAGGCCGGGTCGCCGGCGGGTGTCGTCACCCGCGCGATCGGGCCTTCCTCGCGCAGGCGCGCGAGCAGCGGCGCCAGGTCCAGGGCATTGGGGCGCTCGAAGGGTAACTGCGGTGCGGGTGCGGGTGCAGACATGGTCTCTCCTCACCGGCCGAAGGGCCACAAGAGCAGCGAACGCTTGGCGGAACCGCTCTCCCCTGCAAGTCCGGGCCAGGACGGACGACGTGGCGTTCCGGCCAGCAAGTGAGAGTCAGCTCTCTCTTAGTGGGAGAGTAACACTGCCGGCACGCACAGTCAGCTTCCCGGAGCTGGCGGGGCGCCGCCCGGCCGAACTCCGCCCGCGTCAGTGCCCCTGTCCGGTCCGACGCCCCGGGGAGATCAACGGCGCCCGCTCCTACCGGCGGGCGAGCGTCGCCGCGACCGCGGCGCGGGCGGCTTCGCGGGGGTCTGCGTCGGTGGACAGCCAGGCAAGGTGGCCGTCGGGGCGGACGAGGGCGGCGGTGACCCCGGACCAGGCGGGGCGGTGGCCGGCGGGAGGGGCGGTGTGGACGTCGAGGCCGGGCGTCACGTCGTGGGCCAGCGGCGCGAGCGGCGACGGAGCGTCGGGGGCTGCGGTCAGGTCGAGCAGGACGTAGCGGCCGGGGCGCAGCAGGGGCAGCAGCGTGCCGCCGCCGTGGACGGCGAGGTCGGGGGCGCGGGTTCCGGTGAGCGGGTGGGCGCCGGACGGTTCGGCGGTCGGGTAGTCGACGGCGAGTCCGGCGGCGCGCAGGGCCAGGGCGTCGGAGAACTCCGGTACCCCGCCGATGAGTTCGCCCAGCAGTTCTCGCATGGCGAGGCTCTCCGGGGTGTAGCTGGTCATCAGGCCGCTCTGCGCGCTGGTGCTGCGCAGCAGTTCGGCGCCGACCGGGTGGCGTTCGGTGTGGTAGCTGTCGAGCAGGCCGTCGGGGGCGGTGCCGGCGAGGGTCTGGGCGAGCTTCCAGCCGAGGTTGCCGGCGTCCTGGAGACCGACGTTGAGGCCGGGGCCGCCGGCGGGGAAGTGGGTGTGTGCGGCGTCGCCGGCGAGCAGGACGCGGCCGTGGCGGTAGTGCTCGGCCTGGCGGGTGGCGTTGCCGAAGACGGAGATCCAGCGCGGGTCGCGCATGCCGAGGTCGGTGCCGGCGATCCGGCGCACCCGGGTGCGGAGTTCCTCGATGGTGGGGGCCTCGGGCGGTTCCTGGACGCTGTGCGCGTCGTTGCCGACCACCCGGTGTTGGCCGTCGGGCAGGGAGAAGACCATGACGGTGCCGTGCTCGTTGGAGGTGGAGTGCGCGGCGGGCGGTGCGTCGAGCGTGACGTCGGCCATCCAGGCCCATCGGGTGGCGGCCGTGCCGGGGAAGCCGATGCCTGCGGCGGTGCGTACGGTGCTGCGGCTGCCGTCGCAGCCGACCAGGTAGGCCGCGCGCAGTCGCCGGTGCCCGGCGGGGGTGTCGACCTCGACGGCCACCGCGCCGTCGTGCTGGGTCAGACCGGTCACCCGGTGCTCGCGCAGCAGGCGGACGCCGACGGCCTCGGCATGGGCGGCGATGAGTTCCTCGGTGCGGACCTGCGGCAGGACGAGGGTGAACGGGTAGGGCGTGTCCAGCCGGGAGAAGTCCATCCGGGTGGTGAGCGCGGCGAAGTGTCCGCTGGGCACCCGCAGTCCTTCGGCGAGGAAGGGCTCCACCAGCCCCCGGGCGGCGAGCAGTTCGAGGGTGCGCGGGTGGACGGTGAGGGCGCGGGAGTGCGGGTCGGGCTCGGCCCGGGTCTCCAGCACGGTCACGTCGACGCCGTGGAGCCGCAGCTCGCAGGCGAGCCAGAGCCCGACCGGCCCGCCTCCGGCGATGACGACCCCGTGCGCGGTGTCCGGTGCGGTGGCGTGCGCGGTAGTGGCGTGTGCGGTGGTGGTGCGTGCGGCGGTGCGCGCTCCTTCGGGCATGGCGAAGCTCCTTTTCTTGGTCAATGACCAATAGCGATGCCTCCAGTAGACTAGGTCAGTGACCAAGAAGCAAACCCCGGCCGCCCCGCGGACCCGGCTCGACCCGGCCGCCGTCGTGCGCGCAGCACTCGAACTGCTCGACGAGAGAGGCGCCGACGCCGTCTCCCTGCGCGGCACGGCCGAACGCCTCGGCGTACGGATGAACACCGTGCTGTGGCACGCCAAGACCAAGGCCCGGCTACTGGAGCTGATGGCCGAGGCGATCGTCGCCGAGGTCCCGCTCACCGACCTGCCCGCGGCCCCGGACGAGCGCGTGCGCGAACTGGCCCGCCGATACCGCCGCAGCCTGCTCGCCCACCGCGACGGCGCGGCCGTCGTCGCGGGCACCTACGCCGCCGAACCCGCGACCCTCGCCTTCGCCGAGCACGTCGTGGCGGCCCTGCTCGGCGCCGGACTCGACGAACGCCGCTCCGCCTGGACGTTCTGGAGCATCCAGTACCTGACGCTCGGCCTGACGCAGGAGGAGCAGGCCCTCACCGCCTCCGGCGAGGAACACACCCTCGGCCCCGCTCTCGCCGCCGGAAGCTACCCCGCGCTCGACCGGGTGGTGCCACACCTGGAGGACACGGCGTTCGACGAACGCTTCGAGTTCGGCCTCGACCAGCTGCTGCGCCCCCTCGGGCCGACCGGCGAGGCATGACGGGGAGGCGGAGGCCAACAGGACGTCGACCCAGCATCTGGCCAGGCGGAGATGGCGTCCGCGATGCCTGACCGTCGGCGGGACGGCGGGCCGCGCCGACCGCAGCCGGTGCGACGTCCGCACGGACGGCGTGGCGGGGCGCAGCGACCGAAGCGACCGACTCGTCCGGGGCCTGCGGGGCGCCCTGGTGGCAGCGGGGACGGTATCAGCGGTTCAAACGGACTGCGAGTCAATCAGGCCCGCGCTCGCCCCGTCGCCCGTGATCGAGATTCCCGGGAGCCGTCGTGAAGTTCGTGATCAGCCGGTGGTGGCCTGCTGTTCGGCCAGGGTGGTGTGGCGCGCGGCTCAACCCGCCTGACCAGAACCACGAGTCGTGGACAAAGCCGACCGAGGTGCCGGCACCCGACGGCCTTCCGTACGTGTCGGAGCCGGGTGGCAGGATCGGCGCATGTCTGACACCCACGCACGGACGCCGTACGCCACCGAGAAGCACCCCGACCTGCCAGGCCTGCCTGGCTTGCCGGTGCCGTACGGGCTCTACGCCGCCCTGCGCGAGCAGGTGGGCGGGGAACACACCGCACGCGTCGCCGAACTGCTGCGGCCCTCGCTCGAGCTGCGCCCGGACGTCCCCGAGGACGCGCCCGGCTGGACGCCGGTCGGCCGGACGGGCGGACCCGCCGCACTGCCCGAGGACGTCGACTGGCCCGAAGGCAGCCGCTACCCGATGGAGCTGCTCGCCCAACTCGACTGCGCCCGGCTGGCGGAGGCCTTCCGGGCGGGAAGGAGCGGCGGGCCCTGGCCACTGCCGACCGACGGGCTGCTGCTGTTCTTCCACGACTTGTTCCCCGCCGATCCCGACGCGGAGAGCTGCGTCGTGCTGCACGTCCCGTCCGGCACACCGGAGCGTCCCGCCCCGCCGGACCCGGACGGCCTGGAGCCGCTGCCCGGCCGACCGGTCCGGGCGCGCTGGGCCCTGTCGGCGCCCTCGTACCTGGATGAGGAGCTCAGCCAGGTCTTCGCAGGCGACTACCTGGACGCCATGGGCGTCTCGGACGCCTGCCACGAGCACCTGGGCGGCGCCGACATCCGGCTCCTCGGATGGTGCGACAGCCACAACACCACCCGGCCCGACGGGCACCGGCCACTGCTGCAGGTCGAGGGCTCGGCAGCGGACGCGAGCTGGGGCGAACTCGTCAACGTCTCGGTCTGGATCACCGACGAGGACCTCGCCGCCGGCCGCTTCGACCGGGTGCGCTACGGGGCGGAGGTCGCCTGAGCGGTGCCCGAGCGCGAACGGCAGGGCGAGCCGGGCTGGGCCCGGCAGCGGGGGCACGGGTGGTGCTCGACGTCGTCGGATCTGGCACCCGAACCGGCCCTGCTGTTCAAGGCCGAACACGTCCGCCGAAAGGATCAGACGGACTTCGACACGACCGTCCCGCTCATGACCTCGGCCCAGCGCGACACCCTGGCCGAACTACTCGCCCGCGTACACCCGGGGCATCCCTGGATCACGGCCCTGTAGCCGCCCACCCGCCGGGCCGGGCACCGCCACCAAGGGCCGACGGCAGTAACGGAGCTCAGGACTCGGCTTCCATCTCCCGCAGTCGGGTCTCGGCGTCGGCGACGACCCGTCCCGACTCCTCGGTCAGCCGTCCGTCCGCGTCGGTGATCGGGCAGTTCATGACCCTGACGGCGAGTCCGTCGAGGTCGACCATCGCCGCCACCTCTGCGCGTCGGCGGGAGTCGTACCGGGCGAAGTCGTCGCAGGTATCCACCAGAGTGGTGAACGACGGGAGCCGCCTCACCATCTCGGCCCTCAGGTTCTGCAGGAGGAGCTGCATGTCCGTGCTGCGCTCGTGCAGCGCGGGCGCCTCGTCCTGCCTCGTGTTCGTCTCTCGCCGCTCCAGGTCTCGTGCCTTCTGCGGGCCGGCAGTTCCCCACCCAGGAACCCGGCGGCCGGCCGCACCGGCCCCACGTGCCCCGGTAGCATCCGGCGGCCTGCGGCCCGGGCACGAAATCGGGCTCGCGCCCGGGCCGCAGGCCGAGTAGACCAGCGATCGGGCTGCGGGGCCATCCTGGCATCTGGTAATGATATGTGAAGACTAATGCTCAATCAGTTCACTTATCTGCACGTCGAGTTCACGAGGCAGGAGCTGCACATCATGAGCATGCGTACGTCCCGCACAGCCACCCTGGCCACCGCCGTGGCCATGGCCGCCACCCTGGCCGCGGGGGTGGCGCCGTCGGCGGCGGCCGACACCACCGCAGGCCCCACGCCCGTATTGCTACCGACCCCGGACGGCACCTACCAGAGCGAGCCGACCGGGGTGAACGCCGGCGGCATCGTCGTCGGCGACGTGACCCTGGGCGACCCGTCCACCGGGCAGGCCCTCACCCGCCACGCCGTCCGCTGGGACGCGGACCTCACGGACACCCTGCTCGACCCGCTGCCCGGTGACAGCGAGGACCGGGCGATCGGCGTCGACGGTGCCGGCACGGCCGTGGGCACGTCGTGGGCGACGGGCAGCGGCGCCCCCGTGCACGCGGTGCGCTGGGCGCCCGACGGCACCGCCACCGCCCTCGCCCCGCTGCCCGGAGACCGCAACGCCACCCCCACCGCCGTCAGCCGCACCGGCACCGTCGTCGGATACACGGGCAGCGCCCAGGGCCCGGACCACGCGGTGTCCTGGGCCCCGGACGGCACGGCCACTTCCCTGCTGCCGCTGCCCGGCGACAGCGGCAGCAGGGCCCTCGGGGTCAACGGCTCCGGCACGGCCGTCGGCTACTCCTACCGCCCCGGCGCCGACGGCAGCACCGAGTCCCGCGCCGTGATCTGGGGCCCGGACGGCAGCGCCGTCGCCCTCCCCGGCACGGAGCCCTACCCGTCGACCCAAGCCGCACTGATCAGTGACACCGGCGCCGTGTTCGGAACCGCGGGAGACGCCCGCACCGGCACGGTGTACACCTCCCTCACCTGGAACACCGACGGCTCCGTCTCGGACTTCTCGGGCAAGGAACCGAAGGCCGTGAACAGCACGGGTACGGCGGTCGGCCGGTGGAGCCTGTACCTGGCGCCGCAGGGGGTCGCCGTCAGGTGGCGTCCGAACGGCTCGGGCGAAGCCCTCTCCCCGGTGGGCGGGCCGCCCGCGCCCAACAGCGTCGCCACCGCGATCAACGACGGCGGCACCGTCGTCGGCTACTTCTGGGGGCAGCCGGACGCCGGCGAGTACCGGTACGCGACACGCTGGAACCCGGACAGGACCAGCACCCAGCTGCCACGGCCGCAGAACGTCACGAACACCGCCGCGCTGTTCATCAGCAACAACGGCCTCGTCGCGGGCGTCGCGATCGGCCGGGACCAGGCCGGAGGGCCCCGGCACACGGCCATGGTCTGGAAGCCGTAGCCCCTCCGTACCGCCCGTGGCCCGGCCGGGGGAGCCCGGCCGGGCCACGGGCGGCCGGCGATCCCGGTTGCTCCGGTTGTTCCGCTGGTCCCGGCGCCGGCCGGAGTGCCGCCGAAGCACAACGGCCTGTCCGAACCGTGCGGTTCCTCCTGCCCCGTCCCAGGAGGCCGGGCCTGACGGTACCCATCTCCCGACTGCCGCAGCCTCCGGGCGGAGCGGGATCCCGCAGCACGTCGTCACCATGACGGCCCGTCGACTCGCACCGGTCCGAGCCAGCGCGTCCGGCCGGAGAAGCAGGTCCGGGACCGGATCACACCCACGAAGGTCGCAGTGGTGGGCACCGTCGTCTTCGCCGTCATCCTCTTCGTCGTCACCGCGGTGCTGTAGCGGTAGCCGGCTGATCGCGTCGGCCCGGCCCCCGACGGGCGTGTGCCGGTACCGGCCTTGGCGGCGGCGGACCTGGTGGTCGTCCAGCCGCGCTCGACGCGCGTCCGTCCCTGGTGCCTGACGGTGTTGTTCGAGAGGATGTTCCAGTGGCGAAGCTGACCCGGATCTGGACGATGACCCGCACCAACTTCCACGCGGCCGACCCGGTCGAGCGGTGGACCGCGCGCGCGGCCTGGGCGGTGTTGACCGCGACGGCCTGGCTGGCGGTGATGTTCACGACCGTCTGGGGGGCCATGGTCGCCGGGGTTCCCACCGGCATCGTGGGGTGGCTGGCGATCGTCCTCTCGCTCGCGCTCCCCGCCGTCTCGTTCGTCGCCGTCACCTCCGAACCCGGCGGGCGCCCCGGTGCACCGGCGTTGACGGTTCTCCTCCTGGCGGCGGCCGCCGTCCTGGTCATCGCCCTCATCTGAGTCGAGGCGTCGCCGGCGCCGCAGTGCTGTCGGAGGAGTCGCACTGACGCGGGCCGGGACGGGTGTTCGCCATGGCGGGCGCGGGGGCGTTCGGCTCCACCGGGAGCGCGGAGCGGCAACAAGGTCGTGGACGGTCAGTGCCCGCATGGCCGGCCCGCCGCGAATGAACCCGGCTCCCCTCATCAGGCCCCCTTGGAATCGATCGTCTATAGGCTGGCACGGTGACTGATGAGCAGGAGCGGGTGCAGCCGTCGGGGGTGTGGGCGACGGCGGTGGGTGTGGCCAGGGTGCGGGCGCTGGAGACCGAGCGGGAGGACGCGCTGTTCCGCGACCCACTGGCGCAGGCCTTCGCCACCGCCGGCGGCCTGTGGCCCTCCTCGCCGCCCCCCGGTGACGAGGCCGCGCGACGCCGCCGGCTGGCCGTGTCGTTCTCCATCGTCATCAGGACGAAGTTCCTCGACGACCTGTTGCAGCAGGCCGCCGCGTCCGGGGTCCGGCAGGTCGTGCTGCTCGGTGCCGGCATGGACAGCCGGGCCTTCCGGACGGACTGGCCCGAGGGCACCCGGCTGTTCGAGGTCGACACCGCCGCGCCACTGGACTTCAAGGCTTCGGTGCTGCGCCGGGAGCGGGCCGTCGCACGCTGCGAGCGGATCACCGTCGCGGCGGATCTGCGCGAGGACTGGCCGGCTGCGCTGGCTGCCGCAGGGCACGACCCGGCCGTGCCGACCGCGTGGATCGCCGAAGGACTGCTGATCTACCTGCCCGGGGACGCGGTGGAGCTGCTGCTGGACCGGATCAGCGCGCAGTCGGCGGCAGGCAGTCGGATGGGTCTGACACTGGCCTCGCGCGGCGTGATCGAGCGCTTCGGCGTGGACGCCGCGCCGGGGTCGGCAGCGTCCATGTGGGTCTCGGAGATGCCCGACGACCCGGTGAGCTGGCTGGCCGGGCACGGCTGGGAGGCCGAGAGCCACACCCTGCGCGAGCGCGCTGCCGCCTACGGCCGCCCGATCAGCACCCCGCCGCAGCGCGAGGAGCGGCCCGGCGGGCTGATCTCGGCGGTCCGCCGGTAGAGCGCCTCCCGGTTGCCCGGACGGTCGATTCCGAGGGGGCCTGAGGAGTGGAGCCGGTTCAGGCGCGCACTGACGTGCCTACGACTGCGGCGCTCGGCCTGCGCCCGCTGCGTGTCCCCCACACCCACGACGAGTCGGACGACGGCAAGGCCGGGTGACGGGGGTACCGCACGAGGCCCGATCACCTCCACCGGCACCAGGGTGGTGGCCGTGGCCATCCGCGTCCGCCGCACGGGTCCCGGCCGGGCTTTCCTCGGACCTGTACAGCGCCCGTAGGTGGCGCACCAGGGCGAGTGCGGCAAGCAGCGCGACGAGCACGCAGACGCCCCACCAGCCGGCCCGGTTCCAGACGCGTACCCCGAGCCAGGAACCTGCGCTGCCGCCCAGGTAGGCGCAGGTCATGTAGGCGGTGTTGAGCCTGCTGCGGGCCTCGATGCGCAAGGCGTAGACGCGGACCTGGTTGGCGACCATGCCGGACTGCATCGCGGTGTCGAGGAGCAGCGTGCCGAGTGTCAGGGCGGCCAGGCCCAGTGTGCCGCCCCGGGCACCGATGGCGAGGATCGCGGCCGAGACGAGGACGCCGAGCATGCAGACGAGGTTCACCGGGTCGGGGCCGTAGCGGTCCACCAGACGGCCGGCGAACGGGGTGCAGACCATCGGCGCCGCGCCGACCAGGGCGATCATTCCCACCGCCCGGGCGCCCAGCCCGTAGTCGGGTCCGGCGAGCAGGAGCGCCAGGCAGGTCCAGACCGCGGAGAACCCGGCGAAGACGGTTGCCTGTTGACATCCTCGCCCACCTAAGGGAGGGCGATTCCCGTCTGGCCTGCCGTTGTCGGGCGGGGCTCCGGGTGGGTTCCTGCTTCTTTGCGCTGTGCCGGTACGAGTACCGGTCTTACCTGCGCTCCACAGGCTGATACCGCCAGTCCGGCGGCCTTGGCGATGTTGACCGCCGCGTTGGTGTCGCGGTCCAGGACGGTCCCGCACGCCCCACAGGTCCACTCGCGGACGTTGAGGGGTTTGGGGCCGTCCTTGACGCCGCAGGTCGAGCACACCTGTGAGGTCGGCTCGAAGCGGCCTATCCGGTGGAAGGCACGCCCGTATCGCACGGCCTTGTACTCCAGCATGGTCACGAACTGCGACCACCCGGCGTCGTGCACGGACTTGGCCAGGCGCGTGCGGGCGAGTCCCTTCACCGCCAGGTCCTCCACAGCGACCGCTTGGTTCTCGCGGATCAACTCGGTGGAGAGCCGGTGGTGGAACTCGCGCCGCGCGTCGGCCACCCGGCCATGCGCACGGGCGACCTTGACCCGGGCCTTGTCCCGGTTCCTGGACCCCTTCACCTTTCGGCCGAGGGCCTGCTGCGCCTTCTTGAGCTTCTTCTCCGCGCGGCGCAGGAACTTCGGGGAGTCGATCTTCCGGCCGTCGGACATGACCGCGAAGTGCGTGAGCCCGAGGTCG
>NZ_JBFBFA010000078.1:0-15896 GCF_040683915.1 Kitasatospora sp. NPDC093102
CCACCCCGACGCTATTCCCTTCCCCGGCAGGGACGGTCCCGTACCGTCCCTGCCGGCGCCCCGGCCGTCCGTCCTCCTTCCCCACCCCTCCGGAGAACCCCGTATGACCCCCGACACCCCCTGGCTGATCGCCGGACTGGGCAACCCCGGCCCGTGGTTCCGGCTCACCCGGCACAACGCGGGCTTCCTGGCCGTGGACCGGCTGGCCGAACGGCACGGCGCCCGGTTCCGCCGGCGCGGGATCGCCACCCTGGTGGCCGAGATCGCCGTCGACGGTCACCGGGTGCTGCTGGCCAAGCCGCTGTGGTCCATCAACCTGTCCGGACGCCCGGTGGCCGCACTGCTGCGCCGCCACGGCGTCCCGGTCGAGCGGCTGGTGGTGGTGCAGGACGACCTGGACTTCGCGTTCGGCTCCGCCCGGCTCAAGCGCGGCGGCGGCCCCGGCGGCCACAACGGGGTGCGCTCGGTGGGCGAGGTGCTCGGCACCCGGGACTTCGTCCGGCTGCGGTTCGGCATCGGACGGCCGCCGAAGGGCCAGAGCGTCGGGGACTTCGTGCTGAAGAAGTTCTCGGAGCAGGAACTGGCCGCCATGCCCGACGAGTTGGACCGGTGCGCGGACGCCGTGGAGACACTGGTGCGGCGCGGCCTGAACCGCGCCCAGGACGCCCTCAACGCCCGCACGGACGCCTAGCCGGGGGCCGAGGAGGGCCATGGGCCTCAGGCCCGGACGGGCCGGGTGAGCAGGGCGGCGGCCGCCGCGACGGCGGCGAGGACGAACAGCACCGTCCGCCCACCGGACGCGGCGCCCGCCAGGTGGACGCCGAGGACGGACAGCGCCATGCCGAGCGCCGTGCCGAGGCTGCGCGCCATGTTCACCATGCCGCCGCCGACCGCCGAGCACTGCGCCGGTATCGCCCGCATCACCAGCGCGTTGTTGGCGGGCAGCAGCAGGCCCAGCCCGTACCCGGCGGTCAGCAGCGGGGCCGCCGCCGCGTCCGAGGCCGGCAGCAGGGCGAACAGCAGCAGTCCGCCGGCGGCGAGCAGCGCACCGAAGCGGCACCTGGTCACGTCCGACCAGCCCCGGGGCAGCAGCCCGGCGCCGACCGTCGCGGCGAACGCGAACGCGGCGGGCAGCAGGGTGACCACCAGGCCCGCGTGGGCCGTCGACACGCCCGCGCCGGTGAGCAGCACCGGGCCCAGCACCAGCGGACAGAACAGCAGCAGGTAGCCGATCAGCGCCACCACCAGGCCGGAGCGCACGCCCGGTGTGTTGACCAGTCCGGGTGCCAGGATCGGCCGGGCGGTCCTCCGTTCCTGGTGCACCAGCGCCACGGTCAGGGCGGCGGAGGTGAGCAGCAGGGCGGCCACCGCCCAGCCGGGCAGGGGCAGCCCGGAGGCGGTGGACAGGGCGAGCAGCAGGGCGGTGGTCGCCCCGGTGAGCAGCAGCATGCCGGGCAGGTCGAAGCGGGCGTCCTCGCTGGCCCCGGTCCGGCGGGCACCCGTCCGCCCGGCCGCGGCGCGTCGGCGGGGGCCCGGTGCGGCGGCCGGAGTGCCCGCCGTCCGGGTGCGGGGCAGCAGGTACCAGCCGGCCAGGATGCCGAACACCGCGATGGGCACGTTGACCCAGAACACCCAGCGCCACGAGGCGTGTTCGACCAGCAGCCCGCCGAGGCTGGGCCCGAGCGCCAGGCCGAGGCCCTGGGCGGAGGCCTGGATGCCGAGCGCGCGCCGCATCGCGTGATCCGGGACGCCGCGCGCGACCAGGGCGACGCTGTTGGCCTGCATCATCGCGGCGCCCACCGCCTGGACGGCGCGGCAGCCGACCAGGGCCCAGAGGCTGCCGGCGAATCCGGCGCCGAGCGAGGAGAGGCCGAAGACCGCGAAGCCGCCGATGTACATCGTCTTGCGGCCGATCAGGTCGGACAGCCAGCCGATCGGGGCCAGCAGGGCGACCAGGACCAGCAGGTACGCGAGGGCGACCCACTCGACGGCGGCGAAGCCCGCGTCGAAGTGGCGGCCGAGGGCGGGGAAGACCAGGGCGATGACGCTGGCGTCGAGCTGGCCGAGGAAGGCGCCGAGGCAGACCGTGCCGACGGCCAGCCAGTGGGCGTGGCGCCAGCCGGAAATGCCGCGCGGCCGGGGCCGCTCGGTGAGCAGCCGCGAGGCAAGAGCGGTGGCGTTCATGTCTCCGAATATATCGGATACAGAGATGTTCTCTCTACGAGCTGATCGCTCTGCGACAGGATGCGTCCCACGGTGCGGACGGTGCCGGACGGACACCTGCCGCGAGGCCCGCAACAGAGCCGCAACACAGCGGGGCCCCGGGCCCCGAACCGGCCGCCGAACCGCCCCGTACCAGGCGATACGCTGTCCGCCATGCCGTCGTCACCACACGTTCCCGACCCCGCCACCGCAAGCCCCGACCCGGCGGTCGAGCACGCCCGGCGGCTGACCGACACCGTCACCCGGCTGCGCCGCGCGCTGCGCAGCAGCATCCGCACCGACTACCCGTGGGAGTCCCTGCCGATGGCGCAGGTCGAGCTCCTCCAGACGCTGGCCGCCGCCCCGCTGCGGGTCGGGGAGCTGGCCGCGCGGCAGCGGCTCGCGCCCAACACCGTCAGCGGGCTGGTCGGGAAACTCCTCGACGCCGGCTTCGTGGACCGCCAGGCCGACCCCGGCGACCGCCGCACCGCCCGGATCGCGCTCACCCCGGCCGGCCGGCGGCAGCTGGACGACTGGCAGCACGCCCACGAGCGCCGGATCGCCACTGCGCTCGCCACCCTCGACCCGGCCGACCGTGCGGCGGTCGTCGACGCCCTGCCGGCACTGGAACAGCTCGCCCGCGCCCTCGCCCAGCCGAGCCCGGGGCCGGGACCGGGACCGGGACCCGAGCAGGGGACCGGCCAGACGCCTGCGCAGGAGTCCACGGCCGACTGAAAAGCACTGGTCGCCGGGGCCCGCCCGGCGTTACCGTCCCCGGCATGACCACCGCAGAGGTACGGATCGAGCCCTGGACGGACGAAGACCTCGCGCTGCTGCGCCGGGTCAACACGCCGGAGATGAAGAAGCACGTCGGCGGGCCGGAGAGCGAGGAGCAGCTGCTCGTACGGCACCGACGCTATCTGGACTTCGTCCCGTCCGGGCTCGGCTGCATGTACCGGATCGTGCTGCTGCCCGAGGGCGAGGCGGTCGGGACGGTCGGCTACGGCACCCGGACCTGGGAGGGCCGGACCGTCCACGAGATGGGGTGGAACGTGCTGCCCGGGTTCCAGGGCCGGGGCGTCGCCGTCGCCGCCACCCGTGCGGCGGTCGCGGCCGCCCGCCGCGAGGCCGCACACCCCCACCTGCACGCCTTCCCCTCCGTGGACAACCCCGCCTCCAACGCGGTCTGCGCGAAGGCCGGGTTCGCGCTGCTCGGCGAGACGGACTTCGAGTTCCCGCCCGGGCGGTTCATGCGCAGCAACAACTGGCGGGTGGACCTGCGGAGCCGAGCGTCCGGCGCATGACCGCTCAGGGGGTGACCCGGCCGGGGGTCGGGCGCTCCGGGAGGGCGTGTTCAGGGGTCGGGTGTGCACGGGGTGAGCGGCCGCGCGGCCTCGGCGGTCAGAACAGGGTGCCGCTCTCCAGGTCCAGCAGCCAGCGCTTGCGGTCCACGCCGGCGGCGAAGCCGGTGAGCGCGCCGCTGGCGCCGAGCACCCGGTGGCAGGGGCGGACGATCAGCAGCGGGTTGGCGCCGACCGCGCCGCCGACCGCCCGGACCATGCGCGGCTCCTGCCCGGCCAGCTCGGCGAGTTCGCCGTAGGTGACGGTCGTGCCGTACGGGATCTCGTCCAGCGCGGCCCAGATCCTGCGGCGGAACTCGGTGCCCTCGGGCGCGAGCGGGAGGTCGAAGCCGGTGCGCTTGCCGGCGAAGTAGGCGGTCAGCTGGGCCACCGGCTCGGCGAGCGCCTCCGGGTCCTGCACCCACTCGTCGGCGGGCTCGGCCAGTGCGTACTTCTGGCCGGGCGCGGTGACGGTGGCCAGCGCGGCCGGTCCGCCGTCCTCGGGCAGCACCCCGCTGAGCAGCAGCCGGCCGAAGGGGCTCTCCATGGTGGTGTAGACGGTGGTGCTCATGCTCGTTCGTTCTCCGTTCCGGTGCTGGTGCTGCTGGTGGTGCTGGTGCTGCTGGTCTTGCTGATGCCGGTGTCATTGCCGGTGTCGATTCCGGTTCCGGTGCTCGCGGGGCCGGCCCACAGCCGGTGGACGGCGTACGAGCGCCACGGGGCCCAGGCCTCGGCGGCGCGGGCGGCGGACTTCGGGTCGCCTGCGGCGCCGAGACGGAGCAGGCCGTGCTTGACGCCCACGTCACTCGGGAGGAAGACGTCGGGGTCGGCCAGGGCCCGCATCCGCAGATAGCCGACCGTCCAGGGGCCGATGCCGGGCAGGTCCAGCAGGGCGGCCGCGGCCTCCTCCCGGTCGGCTCCGCTGTCGAGCCGGACCACGCCCTCGGCGAGCGCGGCGCACAGGCCGGTGAGCGCGCGGCGGCGGGCGACGGGCATCGCGAAGTCCTCCGGGTCGGCGGTGGCCAGGGCCGCCGCGGTCGGGAAGAGCAGGCGCAGGCCACCGCTGGGCTCGGGCAGCGCGGTGCCGTACTTCTCGGCGAGCCGTCCCGCCAGGGTACGGGCGGCGGCGACGCTGATCTGCTGGCCGAGGACGGCGCGGACGGCGAGCTCGTGCGGGTCCACGTGGCCGGGCGAGCGCAGGCCGGGGCGCTCGCGGACCAGCGGGCCGAGCAGCGGGTCGGCGCCGAGCTGCTCGTCGACCGCGAGCGGGTCGGCGTCCAGGTCGAAGAGGATGCGCAGGCGCTGGACGGCGGTCGGCAGGTCGCGGAGGTCGGCGAGCAGGAGGCGGCAGTCGAGCCAGCCGCGGGTGGGCGGCTCGCCCGGCGCCAGGCCGTCGACCTCGGCGATGCCGTGGCCGTACGGGAGCGCGAGGGTGCGACGGTACACGCGCACGCCGGGGCGCGCGCCGGAGACGACCTCCTCCACGCCGGGGACGGCGCGCAGGGCGAGGAAGTCGATCAGGTGCTCGCTGTCGAGCGCACCGCGGTAGGCGAGGCGCAGGGTGAGGCCGCCGGCCGGGGTCGCGGTGCGGCGGCCGGCGGAGACTTCGGAGCGCAGGCCGCTGGGGGTGCGGTCGTAGACCTCGCGCACGGTGTCGTTGAACTGGCGGACGGAGGCGAAGCCGGCCGCGAACGCGACGTCGGTGACGGGCAGTTCGGTGGTCTGGAGGAGCAGCCGGGCAGTCTGCGCACGGCGGGCGCGGGCCAGCGCGATCGGGCCGGCGCCCAGCTCGGCGGTCAACTGGCGCTGCAGTTGGCGGGCGCTGTAGCCGAGGCGGCCGGCCAGCCCGGCGACACCCTCGCGGTCCACCACGCCGTCGCCGATCAGGCGCATCGCCCGGCCGACCAGGTCGGCGCGGTGGTTCCACTCGGGCGAGCCCGGAACGGAGTCGGGGCGGCAGCGGCGGCAGGCGCGGAAACCGGCCCCCTGGGCGGCCGCGGCGCTGGGGTAGAAGACGCAGTTGACGCGCTTGGGCGTCACGGCGGGGCAGCTCGGACGGCAGTAGATGCCGGTGGAGGTGACCGCCGTGAAGAAGACCCCGTCGAAGCGGGAGTCGCGGCTGTCCACGGCTCGGTACCGGATGTCGTCGTCGATCACGCTGTCCAGTTTGAGGCACTGGGCGGGGGGGTGACTGGCGGGAATCGGACATCACCGTTGATCGCCGCTTCGGGGGCCCTCCCCCTCCCCCGCCCCACCCCTCCCCCGCCGCCCACCCACCGCCTCACCCCATGGCCCATCGGCCCTTGGCCCGTAGGCCCACCGGACCACGAGCGCATCGAGCCCATAGAGCCCACCGGGCTGCGAGCCCATCGAGCCCGTCGGGCCGCTGAGCGCCCGGAGCCCCCGGAGCCCGGCCCGCCAGCCCGCCCGCGCCCGAGAGCACCCCACAGGCACCCACCGAGCCCCGGGCCGGAAATTCGCGAGCCCGCCGGCCGCCCCGCCGTTACCCTCGCCGCATGAGTGATCAGCCGTCCTACACCGGCCCGGACGACGCGCGTGTCCTCGCCCTGCCTCCGACCGAGTTCGCGTTCCCCGGCCCCCTGCGGGACCAGCTGGTCGCCGCGATCCTCGACGGCGCCAAGACCAGCACCACCGGCCTGGTCGCCGACTACGAGCACGAGGGCGAGCCCCTGCCGCTGGCCGGTGAGCGCTCCGCGGTCCTCGACTCGGACGGCCGCAGGGTCGCCGTGATCGAGACCACGGACGTCCGGGTGGTCCCGCTCGCGGAGGTCGACCTCCAGCACGCCCTGGACGAGGGCGAGGGGTGCACCAGCGTGGCCGAGTGGCGCGAGGTGCACGAGCGGTTCTGGCGCAGCCCGGAGATGCTCGACGCCCTCGATGACCCGGGTTTCACCGTGGACGACAGCACTCCGGTGGTCCTGCAACGCTTCCGTCTGGTGGCCGACCTCCGCTGAGCCGGGCGGGCCCGGCGGAGGCCGGCCGGCGGCCGTTGCCCGGCGGCCGGCCGGTGCCGGGGCTCAGTGCTTCACCGGACCTCCCGCGGCTCGCATCGACTTGCTGATCGTCTTCCACTTCTTCAGCCGCGCCTTGGCCACCCGGGCGTCCGAACGCGAGGCGATCCACTCGTTCTCGCGCTGGAGCTTGAGGTAGCTGTCCATCCGGCGCTGCGGCAGGGTGCCGTCGGCCAGGGCCTCCTGCACCGCGCAGCCGGGCTCGGTGTGGTGGCCGCAGTCGTGGAAGCGGCACTCCTCGGCCAGCTCGGCTATGTCGGCGAAGGCCAGGTCCACGCCCTCGCCACCGTAGAGGCCGACCTCGCGCAGCCCGGGGGTGTCGATCAGCACGCCCCCGCCGGGCAGCGGGATCAGCTCGCGGGTGGTCGTGGTGTGGCGGCCCTTCTGGTCGACCGCGCGGGCCTCCTGGACGGCCATCGCCTGGGAGCCGACCAGCGCGTTGGTGAGCGTGGACTTGCCGACGCCGGACTGCCCGATCACCGCGGTGGTACCGGGGGTGCAGGCCCGGAGCACGTCCATGCCCTCGCCGGTCTCGGCGCTCACCGCCAGCACCGTGACCCCGGGCGCTATGGCCTCGACGTCGGCCCGGATGAAGTCGGCGTCGTCGACCAGGTCGGCCTTGGTGAGGACGACCAGCGGATCGGCGCCGGACTCCCAGGCCAGGGCGAGGAAGCGCTCGATCCGCCCGAGGTCGGGATCGGTCGCGAGGGAGGAGGCGACCAGCACGGTGTCGACGTTGGCGGCCAGCACCTGGCCGTCGGAACGCTTGCCGGCCACCTTGCGGATGATCGCGGTGGATCGCGGCAGCAGCGCGGCCACGGAGGCCATCGGCTGGGCGTACAGGTCGACCGCCGCCCAGTCGCCCGTGCACGGGCAGTTGATCATGTCGGCGTCGCCCACCGGCCGGGTGTCGAACCGGACGGTGCGCGGCTCGCCCGTCTCCGGGTCGGCGATCACGGCGTCGCACTGGCCGCGGTCGACCCGGACGATCCGGGCCGGGAGCAGCCCGGCCTCGCCGAACGGGGTGAACAGCTCCGCGAGCTCGGCCGTCCAGCCGTAGCCGGTCAGCGCGGAGGCCTCAGCGGAGAACGAAGAAGAGGAGGAAGAGAACGACGGAACGGAGGCAGCGTTGAACAACGCGGTGGCCCTTCGGGAGGAGATGGTCCCGGCGGGCTACGGCTGGCGCGAAGGGCTCAGCCGGCGGCCGGGAAGAGGAGGTGAACGCGAGTGCTGCCCTGGGCAGCTATCGGGGCGACAACGACCACGGGGGTCACCTCCTGCTCTCTACTCCTCGGGCGGCCCAATGGCCCCCGAACCGGACGTGTCACACGCTAGCGGACCGGGGAATCCTGGCCAACCTATTTCTGACCTGCGGAAATTCGGCACAGAGGTCGCCAGGAAGGCTTTGCCGGACCACAATTGGCCCGCCACAAACGGTCACTCGGCCACCTGGCCACCCGGCCACCCGGCCACCCGGCCACCCGGCCACGGTGCGCCCCAGGGCCTAACCCCCGAATCGGTGCTTGAGGTTCGGGTCGTCCAGCCACCACGGCCGCATCCCGGACTCCTCCTCCTCCGGCCGCCCCGCCGCCCGGGCCTGCGCGGCAGCCGCCGCGAAGCGGGCGTCCAGCTCGGCGTCCACCGCCTCGTTCTCCTCCCGTCCCTGCACCACCATCCGCCGCACCAGCGCGGCCAGGAACGGCAGCCCGACCAGGTCCCCCAGCACCCAGAACGCGTTGCCGCCCCAGGTCTGGTCCTGCGCCAGGCTCGGCCCCCACGGCCGGCCGAGCGCCACGTAGTAGTGCTCGGCGACCAGGTGCCCGCCGTAGATCAGCACGATCCCGAGCCCCGCGTCGAAGATCACCTCGGCGAAGGTGATGAACAGCCCGACCAGGTGCGGGTACTCGTGCCCGACCGGGTCAAGCTGCAACCGCGGCCAGAAGTAGGCGAGGCCCAGCAGCACCAGCGCCAGGTGCAGCACCACGTTCCCGAGCCCGCTGGACACCGACCACTCGTACCAGGGCGTGAAGTAGAGCAGCCACGGCGGCGCCATCAGCAGCGCGGTGGAGACCGCCGGGAACATCAGCACCTTGGACGGACGGCTGCGCAGCGCCCGCAGGACGCGCTCCCGCCGGGCCGCCGGCGCCGCCTCGACCAGCAGCGAGACCGGCGCGCCGAGTGCGAGCAGCAGCGGGACGACCATCAGCAGCAGCACGACCTGCACCGCCCGGTCGGTGAAGAGGATCCGCTCGTACACCCCGAGGCCGGAGCAGGTGCACCAGATCCACAGCAGCAGCCCGCCGAGGAACGCGGCGGTCCGGGTGGGCTGCCAGCACCCTTCGCCGGACCCGGCCCCCGGCCGCACCCCACCGGACCCGGCCCCCGGGTGCCCGCCACCGCCGCCCGCCCGCTCCCCGGCCGCCCGGTTGACGCTGCGCACCGCCACCAGGTACCAGGCACCGAGCAGCACCGACAGCACGAGCACCAGCGGTTCAGCCGTCCAGGAGGTCGCCAGGTCGGACCACTGCCACGGCGGCGGCCCGCCGTAGGCGAGCACCGAGGCGGGGCCGCCCACCACACCGTCCACCGCTGCGTCCATCCGCCCGCTCACCTCGCTCGTTCCGGCGGCCCCCACCGGTCGGGAACCCCGCCGCCGGGACGCCCCGGCGCCCGGCCATGATGTCCCTCCACGACGGCCCCGCCGCACCCGGGGCCCAGCTCTATACCCGGACCTGAACAAAGCTTTACCGGGCCCCAACAAAGCTTTGCCCAGGCAAAGTTCCGCCCTCCGTCCCCTTCTTCTCGCAACCGCGGCGAAGACACAAACGTCTGGCAGGATGCACCGTCGGCGACACCGCCACGTGGGCGACAAGGGGATGACAAGAGGTGCGAACCACTGCACGCGGCGACGGCCGTCGGCTCGCGGCGCGCCACCGCAACATCGAACTGGGCCTGCTGGCCCTCGCGGTGGCCGTCTGTCTGGCGGGACACGTCGACGCCAGTCTGGCGCTCACCGGCAGGATGCCGCCCGGGCTGCTGGTGCACGGTCTGTCGCTGGGCGCGCTGGCCGGGGCGGCCCACCTGGCGGTGCGCCGGTTCGCCCCGTACGCCGATCCGCTGATCCTGCCGCTGGGCGCCTTCCTGACCGGCTTCGGGCTGGTGCTGCTGGACCGGCTGGACTTCAGCTACAAGGCCGCGCACACCGCCAAGGGCGACTACCAGAAGATCCCGGCCGCGCCCTCCCAGCTGATGTGGGTGTTCATCTCGGTGGCGGTGGCGCTCGCGCTGATCGTCCTCGTCAAGCACCACCGCTTCTTCCAGCGCTACGTCTACCTGCTGATGGCGGGTGCGCTGATCCTGCTGGCCGCGCCGGTGCTCTCCCCGGGCGACAGCTTCGGCGCCAAGCGCTGGATCCGGCTGTTCGGGCTCTCCTTCGAGCCGGACGAGTTCGTGAAGGTCGCGATCACGATCTTCTTCGCGGGGTACCTGATGGCCTCCCGGGACGCCCTGGCGCTGGCCGGGCGGAAGGTCTGGGGGCTGACCCTGCCGCGCGGGCGGCACGCCGGCCCGGTGCTGGCGATCTGGGTGGTCAGCCTGCTGGTGCTGATCTTCGAACGCGACCTGGGCACCTCGCTCATCTTCTTCGGCGTCTTCATCGTGATGCTGTACGTGGCGACCGAGCGCACCAGCTGGGTGGTGCTCGGCCTGCTGATGGCGGTCGGCGGCGCGGCGGTGGTCGGCACCGTGGAGCCCCACGTGCACGGCCGGGTCGAGGCCTGGCTGCACCCGCTCGACTACTACAAGCCGGTGCACGACAAGGCGATCTCCGAGCAGCCCGCCGAGGCCCTGTTCAGCCTGGGCACCGGGCACCTGACCGGGACCGGCCTGGGCTCGGGACGGCCCTGGCTGATCGGCTTCGCCGGGCGCAGCGACTTCATCTTCACCACCATCGGCGAGGAGCTGGGCCTGGCCGGGGTGACCGCGATCCTGCTGGTCTACGTGCTGCTGATCCAGCGCGGCCTGCGCACCGCGATCGGCCTGACCGACCCGTTCGGCAAGCTGCTGGCCACCGGTCTGTCGGCGGCGCTGGCGCTCCAGGTCTTCGTGGTGGTCGGCGGGGTGAGCGGGCTGGTCCCGCTGACCGGCAAGGCGCTGCCGTTCCTGGCCGCCGGCGGTTCGTCGCTGCTGGCGAACTGGCTGATGGTGGCGCTGCTGATCAAGCTGAGCGACTCCTCCGGGCGCACCGCCCTGGACCCGGTCCAGCCCTCCCCCGAGCCGCTCCCGACCCAGGCCGGCCCGGTCGAACGGCCGGGGCAGGCCGATCCGTCCGCGGCCGGCCCGTTGCCCTCCGGCCCGTACGACCCGTACGGGCCGTACGACCCGTCAGCCCCGGACCCGACGGGACCGAACCCATCGAACCCGGCCCTCGCCACCCCCGGCGCGGCCGACCCCTCCGCCCCGACCCAGCTGCGCCCGGCGTACGGCCATCCGCCGAACCCGGCCGCCCCCTGACCTGCCGGCACCGACGCGACAGGGCCTCCCCCGCACCCGCGGGAGAGGCCCTGTCCGTGTCCTGCCGTCCGCCCCGCTACCGCTGTTCCCACGGCGGGCGGGGCGGCCGGGGCGGGTACCCCGGCACCTGCTGCCCGGGCGGGCCCGGCGGCGGCCCGGGCACAGGCCCCGCGACAGGTCCCGGCGGCGGCCCCGACTGCGGCCCCGACTGCGGCCCCGGCCGAGCCGCCGGCGGCTGCCCGGTCGGCCGGTCGCTGTCCGGCGGCGGCGGGGCGGGCCGGTGGTGCGGCCCGCCGCGGCTGGTGAGCCGGCCGCGCACGTTGTCGGCGGCCAGCACGTCGGCCCACCGCTCCGGGTACTCGGAGGGCGCGTCGACGTCCTCGCCCTCGTCCTCTCCCCACTCCTCCTCGACACCCTCGGCGAGCCCGAGTTCGCGGGCGCGCCGGGCCCGTTCGACGGCCCGCCGGGCGGCGACCTCGCGGACCACGGCCGCGGCCGCCTCCTCCTGCGCGCGCTCGTTCTCGGCGCGCGCGTCGGCGGTCTCCAGGGTGGGCCAGCGGCGGTCTATCGCGGCGTTCATCGCGGCGCCGATGAGCACCGCGAGCGCCACCACGAAGATCCACAGCAGGACGGCCACCGGCGCCGCCAGCGAGCCGTACACCGAGGGGCCCTCGACCGAGCTGACCAGGTAGACCCGCAGGCCGACACTGCAGAAGACCAGCACCACCAGGGCGACCAGGGCGCCGGGGATGTCCTCGCGCCACGGGGTCGAGACCGGGACGGCCAGGTGGTAGAGGGTGGTCAGCGAGACGGTCAGCAGCACGATCGCGACCGGCCAGTAGAGGGCGCCGACCAGCCCGGCCACCCCCGGCACGGCGTTCTCCAGCAGCCCCGGCCCGACCATCAGCAGCGGCAGCACCAGCGAGCCGATCACCAGCGCGCCGAAGTAGAGGCTGAGCGACATCAGCCGGGTCTTGACGATGCCTCGCTTGCCGTCGAGCCCGTACATGACGGTGATGGTGTCGATGAAGATGTAGAGGGCCCGGGAGCCGGACCACAGCGACAGCAGGAAGCCGATCGAGACGAGGTCGGGCCGGGTGCGGTCGAACACCCCGTCCAGCAGCGGGACCACGACCTCGTTGACGGAGGAGTCCGACAGCACCGTCCCGGAGGCCGAGAGGATGCTCTTCTTGAGCCCGGCGATGGTGCCCGCGCCGACGAACTCGTCGAGGTAGCCGAGGGTGCCGGCCAGGCCGAGCAGCAGCGGCGGGATCGACAGCAGGGTGAAGAAGGCCGCCTCCGCGGCGAGCCCGGTGACCCGGTACTCGACGCAGGTGTTGGTGGTGTCCTTCACCAGTTCCCACGCCGTGCGGCGCCAGGTGGCCTGTTTGGCCGCGCGCCGGGATCCCTTGCCCCGGCGCCGGGAGGGCCGCTCGGCGTTCGGTCTGCTCGTATCGCCTGCTGCTTGCACAGGGCCAACCGTATCGGGCCGGGGCTCGCACGGTTGATCTCCCCCGGCTACGGGCGCGTGGCCGGACGCCCGGGCGGGGAGCGGCGGGAACATCCGAGTGTCCCACATGACGAAACGTCAGCGTCCAGCATCCGGATGTTAGTGGACCGCGAGTCCCGCGCCGTGCGAATCTCTTGCCATGTCTAGCGCCGGAACCACCCTAGTAGGTCGACTCCACGTCGACCTCCTTCGCGTGTCCAGCGCCATCTGTCCGGTGACCTGAGCCCGCACCCCCGCCGCACCACCGCACCCGGCGCCGCCCTTCCCGCCGTCCCCGCCGAAGCGGATGCGCAGGCGCCCGCCCGGCCCTGGTCACTGCCCTCAAGGCCTTGAGAAATCCGCAGGTCAGAGCAGCACCGTACGGCCGAGCACGCCCGCGACCCATTCGGCGCCAGCGCCACCTGCCCAGAAGGACTTCACCATGGCCACCCCTCCCGAGACCGTCGAGCCCACGGCCGACCGCGCCGCCGAGCGCCGCCCCGCGGCAGCCCGCAAGGTGACCCGCCACCGCGGCGAGGGCCAGTGGGGCATGGGCCACCACACCCCCCTGAACGCCAACGAGCAGTTCAAGAAGGACGACGACGGTCTCAATGTGCGGACACGCATTGAGACGATCTACGCGCACCGGGGCTTCGACTCGATCGACCCGGCCGACCTGCGTGGCCGGATGCGCTGGTGGGGGCTCTACACCCAGCGCAAGGAGGGCATCGACGGCGGCAAGACCGCGATCCTGGACCCGCACGAGCTGGATGCCGAGTTCTTCATGCTCCGCGTGCGCATCGACGGCGGCCGGCTGACCGTCCCCCAGCTGCGGGCGATCGCCGAGGTCTCCGAGCAGTACGCCCGCGGCACCGCCGACCTGACCGACCGCCAGAACATCCAGTACCACTGGATCCGGATCGAGGACGTCCCCGCGATCTGGCAGAAGCTGGAGGCCGTCGGCCTGTCCACCACCGAGGCCTGCGGCGACACCCCGCGCGTCATCCTCGGCTCCCCGGTGGCCGGCATCGCCGAGGACGAGATCATCGACGGCACCCCCGCCATCGAGGAGATCCAGCGCCGCTTCATCGGCAACCCGGACTTCTCCAACCTGCCGCGCAAGTTCAAGAGCGCGGTCTCCGGTTCCCCGCTGCTGGACGTCGCGCACGAGATCAACGACGTCTCCTTCGTCGGCGTGGTCCACCCCGAGCACGGCCCCGGCTTCGACCTGTGGGTCGGCGGCGGCCTGTCCACCAACCCCAAGCTGGGCGTGCGGCTGGGCGCGTGGGTCCCGCTGGACCAGGTGCCGGACGTCTACGGCGGCGTCATCGGCATCTTCCGCGACTACGGCTACCGGCGCCTGCGCAACCGCGCCCGGCTGAAGTTCCTGGTCGCCGACTGGGGCGTGGAGAAGTTCCGCCGGGTGCTGGAGGAGGAGTACCTGAAGCTCAAGCTGACCGACGGTCCCGCCCCGGCCGAGCCCGCCGCCCGCTGGCGCGACCACGTCGGCGTCCACCGCCAGAAGGACGGCCGGTTCTACATCGGCTTCGCGCCGCGCGTCGGCCGGGTCGACGGCAAGCTGCTCGGCCGGATCGCCGACCTCGCCGCCGCCCACGGCAGCGACCGGGTGCGCACCACCGCCGAGCAGAAGATGCTCATCCTCGACGTCGCCGAGGAGCACGTCGACTCCGTGGTGGCCGGCCTGGAGGAGCTCGACCTGCGGGTCACCCCGTCGCCGTTCCGCCGCGGCACCATGGCCTGCACCGGCATCGAGTACTGCAAGCTCGCCATCGTCGAGACCAAGGAGCGCGGCCGCACGCTCATCGACGAGCTGGAGCAGCGCCTGCCGGACTTCGCCGAGCCGCTGACCATCAACATCAACGGCTGCCCGAACGCCTGCGCCCGCATCCAGGTCGCCGACATCGGCCTCAAGGGCCAGCTGGTCACCGACGAGCACGGCAACCAGGTCGAGGGCTACCAGGTGCACCTCGGCGGCGCGCTCGGCCTGGAGGCCGGCTTCGGCCGCAAGGTCCGCGGCCTGAAGGTCACCAGCGCGGGCCTGCCCGACTACGTCGAGCGCGTGCTGACCCGCTACCAGGCCGACCGCACCGAGGGCGAGCGCTTCGCCCAGTGGGCGGCCCGGGCGAGCGAGGAGCAGCTCTCGTGAGTGAGCGTGCCGCCCCTTTCTTCTGCCCGTACTGCGGGGACGAGGACCTGCGTCCCTCGGAGGCCGGGCACGGCGCCTGGGAGTGCCACGGATGCCGCCGCGCCTTCGGGTTGAAGTTCCTCGGCCTACTGTCACCGACCGACCACGGGGGTACGCCACATGAGCAGCACCGCGACTGACCACGAGGCGACAGCCGTCCGGGCCGGCCGCGAGCTGGAGGAGGCGACCCCGCAGGAGATCCTGACGTGGGCCGCCGACACCTTCGGGAAGCGGTTCTGCGTCACCTCCTCGATGGAGGACGCGGTCGTCGCCCACCTCGCCTCCTCGGTGTTCCCCGGCGTGGACGTGGTGTTCCTGGACACCGGCTACCACTTCGCCGAGACCATCGGGACGCGGGACGCGGTGGCCGCGACCATGCCGGTCAACGTCATCACGCTCACCCCGTTGAAGACCGTGGCCGAGCAGGACGCCGAGCACGGGCCCGACCTGCACGACCGCGACCCGGACCTGTGCTGCTCGCTGCGCAAGGTCGAGCCGCTCGACCGCGGCCTGGCCGCCTACGACGCCTGGGCGACCGGGCTGCGCCGCGACGAGTCGCCGACCCGGGCGAACACCCCCGTGGTGTCCTGGGACCCGAAGCGCCGGAAGGTCAAGATCGCCCCGATCGCCCGGTGGACCCAGGAGGACGTGGACGCCTACGTCGCCGCCAACGGGGTGCTGCTCAACCCGCTGCTGTGGGAGGGCTACACCTCGATCGGCTGCTCCCCGCTGTCCTGCACCCGCAAGCCCGCCGAGGGCGAGGACGCCCGGGCCGGCCGCTGGTCCGGCTCCGGCAAGACCGAGTGCGGCATCCACCTCTGACCGTCCGTGGACGACCGTCAACTACTGCGTAAGGAAGACACCGTGACAGCTCACACCCTGGCCGCCGACGGAGCCGCAGGGGCGGCCCGCCCGGCCGCCCCCTGCGAGCGCGGCGCCACCGTGTGGCTGACCGGGCTGCCGAGCGCGGGCAAGACCACGCTGGCCTTCGCGCTGGCCGAGCGGCTGCGCGCCGAGGGTCACAGGGTCGAGGTGCTCGACGGTGACGAGATCCGCGAGTTCCTCTCCAAGGGTCTCGGTTTCTCCCGCGAGGACCGCCACACCAACGTGACCCG
>NZ_JBFBFA010000079.1:0-14475 GCF_040683915.1 Kitasatospora sp. NPDC093102
GATTTGAGTGAGCCGAGGTGCAGGGGGTGTTCGGCGGGGCGGTTCTGGCCGTAGGTGGCGAGGATGGCCTGGGCTTCGATGGGGTCGCCGAGTTTCGTGCCGGTGCCGTGGGCCTCGACGACGTCGACGTCGGAGGGCTCCAGACGGGCACTCGCCAGCGCCTGCCGGATCAGGCGCTGCTGGGCAGGACCGTTGGGCGCGGTCAACTGGCTGCTGGCGCCGTCCTGGTTGACCGCGCTGCCGCGGATGACGGCCAGCACCTGGTGGCCGTTGCGCCGGGCGTCGGAGAGCTTCTCCAGCAGGACGAGGCCCGCGCCCTCGCTCCAGCCGGTGCCGTCGGCGTCGGCGGAGAAGGCCTTGCACCGGCCGTCCGCCGACAGGCCGCGCTGGCGGCTGAACTCGATGAAGGTGTTGGGCGTGGCCATGACGGTCACGCCGCCCGCCAGTGCGAGCGTGCACTCACCGTTGCGCAGCGCCTGTATGGCCAGGTGGACGGCGACGAGTGAGGACGAGCAGGCCGTGTCGACGGTGACGGCCGGGCCTTCCAGGCCGAGGGTGTAGGCCACCCGGCCCGAGGCCACACTGCCCGCGCTGCCGGAGCCGATGTAGCCCTCGAAGGACTTGGGGGCGGGTGTCAGGCGCGACGCGTAGTCGTTGTACATGACACCGGCGAACACGCCCGTACGGCTGCCGCGCAGGGTCTCGGGGACGATGCCCGCCCGTTCGAAGGCCTCCCAGGCCACCTCCAGCAGCAGCCGCTGCTGGGGGTCGGTGGCCAGGGCCTCGCGCGGGCTCAGGCCGAAGAACTCCGGGTCGAACTGCGGTGCGTCGTGGAGGAATCCGCCGTGCCGCGTGTAACTCGTGCCCGTCCGGTCCGGGTCGGGGTCGTAGAGGCCGTCGAGGTCCCAGCCGCGGTCGGTGGGAAAGCCGCCGATGGCGTCGGTGCCGTCGGTGACCAGGCGCCAGAGGTCCTCGGGGGAGGCGACACCGCCCGGGTAGCGACAGCTCATCGCCACGACGGCGACCGGCTCGTGCCGGTCGGCCTCGACCTCGCGCAGGCGCTGCCTGGCCTGGGCGAGACTGCCGGTGGCGCGCTTGAGATATTCGCGAAGCTCTTCCTCGGTCGCCATTGCGGTGTTCAACCTCTCGAAGGAACGGGTCGGACGGGGTTCGGGGCGGAGCGGAACCGTTCAGGCCCGGCGTGTGGCCAGCCGGCGGCGGGTGCGGTGGGCGAGATGCGCGTACCGCAGGACGGTTCGCGGCAGGTAGTGGCCGCCCTTCATGCGGAGGACCGACAGGAAGCCCCACAGCTGCATCTCGGGCAGGTGGTGCGGGGCCCCGTGCACGTCGTCGTACTCGACGATCCGCAGGTCCCGTACGTGGCGGCGCAGCCGCCGCGGGTCCTCGGCCGGGATGATCTCGTCCCGCGTGCTCGCCGCGTAGGCCAGCGGGACGCAGAGCTCGGCCAGTTGACGGTCGCTCAGCGCCCAGTCGCGGATGTGCTCGCCGACGTCCGCGTCCGGGACACCGGTGAGGTGGGCGAGGGTGTCGACGGTGATCCGGGGCAGCCGTGCCTGCCAGGCACGGTCCGTGAAGAAGTCGTGCACCGGCGCGCCGACCGTCATGATGCCCCGGATGCGCGGTTCCTCCAGGGCGGCCCGCATGGCCAGGTGGCCGCTGAAGCTCAGCGTGATGCAGTACGTCCGTGCCACGTCGGCCACGTCCGCGACGGCGTCCAGGAGCTGTGGCAGCAGGTGCCGGCTGTCGGCTCCGTAGGTCAGGGTGTTCTCGCCGACGCCGGGGAGCTCGGTGACGAGCCCGGCGAAGCCCAGCCGGTCCAGTCGGGTGAGGAGCGGGGCCCACTGCTCCTTGATGCTGACGATGCCGCCCATGAACACCAGCAGGGGCCGCCGCTCGTGCCGGCTCAGTCCGCTCGTCCAGCAGCCCACCCGGCCTCCGGGAAGGTCCAGGTCGAGGCGATCGATGCCGCCGGTCTCCTTCCGCCAGCGGTCGAAGGCGTTCACGCAGCGCTCCAGCGCCGCGCCGCGGGCGGGGCCGTCGACGTAGGGGAAGCGGGCCATGTTGAAGTGGCGGCAGGCCTCCAGGTACCGGCCCGCTCCTTCGAGCCGCTCGCCGACCTCGCACCACTCGCGTGTCCAGGAGCCGGCCGCGCCCTCGTCGTCGGTGTGGATGCGGCCGAGCAGCTTCTCGAAGTGGCCCGGCGGCAGGGACTGCGCGCGGGCGTGGGCGCCCACGTACTGCTTGAGTTCCTCGACGTCGTTCATCGGTCCGTGGAACCGGCCGCCGTGACACCGGCGGTCCGGTTCTCTCCTCCTTCCGGCGTGCCGGGGAAGCCTTCGAGGCGTTCCTTGATCTCGGTGAGCATGTCGGCCGCCTCGGCGCCGTCGATGACCCGGTGGTCGAAGGCCAGGTTCAGGCGCATCACGGGTGCCACCGTCACGGCGCCGTCGCGGACGACCGGCCGGTCGACGACCCGTCCGACGCCGAGGGTGATCGTGGTGCCGCCCACGGAATGGAAGCCGTCCACGGCGCGGTGGCCGAGCGAGCTGACCGCGAACGTCCCGGTGCGGGCCGCCCGCGCCGTCAGCGACCGGGTCGCCCTGCGGAACAGCGCGCGGCCGATCGGCACGGGCAGCTTGTGCAGTGCGCGCAGGCTCGCGAACTCGGCCATGAGGTCGGGGTCGCCGTCGCGGTAGTGGTCCACCTGGCGCTGGATCTCCTCCAGGCCGGCCCGTTCGAGGCCGGGCAGCACGGCGGCGAGGACGACGCGCCGGCCGCCGAGCCGCCGGTCCAGGGCGAGCTTGGCACTGGTGGAGCCGTAGGTGACGGTCCTCGGCAGCAGCCGGCCGCCGATCGCGCTGTTGGCCTGGGGGTGGTCGGCGACGACCCGCGCTCCGGCGTGGAGCACGTAGCTGACCACCGAGTAGCGGCGGCCCTCCTCGGCGGCGGTCGCGCGGTGCCGCCACACCCGCTCCATGTCGACCTCGGTGTCGAGGAAGACCGGCGCGAACGCCTTCGCCCCCTCCAGGAAGTAGAGCGTGTGCCGCCGCTCCCGGGCGACGGGGACCGGCCTCATCCGGACACCGCCACGTCGTACAGGCCACGCAGCGTCGTCGCCTCCAGGGCGGCGGGCAGGGACAGCGAACGACCCGTGCCGCGTTCCAGCAGGGTGAGCAGGGTGATGAGGTGGACGGAGTCCCAGCCGGCGACCTCGCCGAGGGGCCGGTCCACGTCGGTGTCGTCGACGGGCAGGCCCAGGTCGTCCCGGACCAGCGTGATGAAGTCGTCGATGGAGTTCACGGGGTGTTCCCTTCGCAGGACTCGGTCAGCTGCACGTGGTCGGGGACCGGGGGGACGGACGCCAGGTCGTGCCGGAAGACGAGCTCGCCGTCGGCGTCCGACACGGGCACGAAACCGTTCTGCGGATAGAAGTCCCGGACCTTGGCGTTCTTGGCGCTCGCGCGGTAGGTGGCGAGCACCTCGCGCGCTCCGTCGGCCCGCGCCTGCCGCAGCACGGCCGCCACGGCGGTCTGCTCGATGCCGCGGGCGAACACCCGGCAGCTGAGCAGGAAATTGTCGATGTGCACGGTGGTGCCCTCACGACGGGTGAAGACCACGCCGACCAGGCCGTTCTCCCCGAACCGGTCGCCCGCGTGCACGGCCAGCACCCGGGTGTCCGGGCCCGCGGCCAGCTCCTTCACCTCGGCAGCCTGGAGCCGTCGCGCGGTGAGGTTGAACTGGTTCGTGCGCAGCGTCAGCTGAGCCGCCCGCGGCACCTCCCGCTCCTCGACCGGGCCGATCCGCACCCGCACCCCGAGCTCGCGCAGGTAGTCCTGGAGGGAGTCGAAGCCGTGCAGGAAGTCCTTGCGCTCGGCCTCGGCGCGGTAGAGCGCGGGGCGCACGCGGTCCTCGACGGTCAGCTCGCGGACGTCGAACCAGCCGTCCCGCAGCAGCTTCTCGACGTGCCTGGCCGGCTCCTCGTCCAGCGGGACGACGCTCACCCCCGGCAGCTCGTGGCGCACGAGACCGCACTCGTAGGGACTGTCGTCGACGAACACGACGCTCTCGACGGCCAGGTTGAGGTCCTCGGCCAGCTCCTTGAGGTTCTCGTGCTTGGGCCGCCAGTTCACGGCGAAGCGGACGAAGTCCGCCTCCCGCAGCGTCATCCCCGGGTGGCCGGCGACGACCTCTCGGACCGGGGCCAGGTCGTTCTTGCTCACCGCGGCCAGCAGGACACCCTGCGAGGCGAGCTGCTTGAGCACCTTCTGGAACGCCTGGAACGCCTCGCCGCGCGGGCTGTCGGCGACCTCGATGCCGTCCGCGCCGTCGTCGCCGAGCACACCGCCCCACAGCGTCTGGTCCAGGTCCACGGCCAGGCACTTCTTCGTCTGCCCGGCCACGATGCGGGCCAGGTGACCGGCCTCCCGGGCATAGCGCGAGAGCATCCCCGACGAGAGGTGCGCCTTGGCGTAGACGCTCAGCCGCGGGTCGGTGACCGCGACGCCCTCGGCCGCATGCGGGTCCAGGTCGAGCACGACCAGCTCCGGGTGTGTCTCGGCCAGGCGCAGCAGTCGGGCGTTGGCCTCGCGCCAGACGGCGCCGAGCCGGGCCCGGGAGCGGTGGTCGATCAGCTGGGAGACGAGGACGCGGGGCAGCGGCATGGTGTTGAGCACGAGGGTGCCGCTGGCCGACCCGGCGAAGCGGGCGGTGAGGGCGTCCAGCAGCGCCGTCTTCTCGGCGAGTACCGCCTCGACGTCCTCCGGGCGCCAGGGCGTCGGCAGCTCGTCCATGACGATCACGGGGTCGAGCAGGCACAGGACCAGGTCCGGAGCGGCGGCGTGCAGGGCGCTGCCCGGGTCCGTCAGGTCGAAGACGTAGGAGTTGAAGTCCGAGACGACCGTGCGCAGCACGAGGCCGTGGCGAGCACCCTCCAGGGCGAGGGCCGGGAGGAGCGCGGAGAGCGTCCCGTGGCCGGTGACGGCGACCGTGAGGGCCGGCAGCTCGGGGTGCTCGTGCAGCACCTCGTCCGGATCGACGCGGGACAGCAGTTGCGTGGCCCGTACGGAATCCGCCTCGGGCAGGCGCGCCAGCAGGGACTTCAGGCCCGGGTAGGCGGCGGCGAGACGCCCGGCCCGGTGCAGGGCGAGCAGTTCGTCGGCCGGATCGGTGGCCGAGGCGGTGGCGGTGGCGGGGACGGAGGTCATGGTGACGGTCGGACCCCTTCCAGCGCGAAGCCGGCCTTGATCCACTTACTGGACTCGACGGCGATGCCGATCGCCCGCTCACCGGGCGCGAGCCGCTCCAGTGCCCGCTCCAGCTGGAAGAAGACCAGGGCGTTGGCGTTGTTGCCCGTCGTGTTGACGCAGGAGACCTCCTCGGCGCCCGCGACCCCCAACCGCTCCACGATCCGCCGCGTCATCCGGCCGGAGAGCTGCGGCGGCAGCAGATAGGTGACGTCCTCCTCGCGCCAGTCCAGGTCGTCGAGCAGCTCGCGCAGGGTCTCGTCGGACATCTCCGGCACATGCTGCTCGATCGCCTTGTAGTCCTCGGTGGCGGCGGGCCGCTCCGAGTGGCGGTCGACGGGCCCGAACCACTCCAGCGTCGCCCCGGCCTCCCGGTTCAGCCCGGTCAGCCGGGTACGGACCGACACCAGCTCGCAACTGCCCGCCGTGGGGTCCGTGCTGAGGACGGCCGCGCCGGCGCCGTCCCCGAACAGGACGTAGTTCACGAGCTGGTCGGGCGGAAGCTGCGCCAGCTCCGCGTCGCAGTCGTAGAACCGCGCGAGCACATCGGCACCGATCACCAGTGCGGTGCGGTGCCGACCGGTCTGCAGCATCTGATGGGCCACGTCCAGGGCCTGGACCGCGCCCGAACAACCCGACTGGAGCTGGTAGGTGGGCACGTCGTCGATGCCCAGCCGGTCGCAGATGACATTGACCGTGGCGGGCATGAGCTGCTCCGGGGTGGCCGTGGCCATCACGACGAGGTCCACCTCGTCCGGCCGCACCCCCGCGCCCTCCAGGGCCTGCCGGGCTGCCGCCTCGCCCAGACCGGACAGCGACGTGCGGATCTCACCGGTCTCGATGTCGACTGCCAGATGCCGGTTGCGCGTTCCGATGAACGCGTCCACCCACTGCTCCCACAGGGCGTCCATGCCGAACCGGCGGGCGAGCGCGGCATTGTCGACGGGCGGTCCGGGCAACGCGGTTCCCACCGACAGGATCCGGATGTGTGGTGTGTCCACGACCTGCTCCTCTCTCTGCCCGGACATGGTCCGGAAAGCCGCTACCGTGCTGCTTACGCGCCGCTTTCGCGGGCCGCCGCATTACGTGGCGCTAACGCCCGGGAGACACGGGGTTGCAGGGCATTCGCGGCGCCTCCTAGCTTTTCCGGCTGCGGGGAAATCCCTGCCCGCAGGAAGAAGACGAGGGGAATGCGATGGAAATCACCGCCCCGCAGGGCCTGTCCGGTGCACCGCCCTTTCCCCAGCAGAGGGCCTGCCCCTACCAGCCGCCGCCCGCCTACGAACAGCTGGGCGCACAAGGGCCGTTGTCCCGGGTCACCCTCTTCGACGGCCGCGTCGTATGGTTCGTCACCGGCTATCCCGAGGCACGCCAACTGCTGGCGGACCCGCGGATCTCCGCAGACCGGCAGCGCCCCGACTACCCGGCCGTCGCGCCCCGCTTCCAGGCCGAGGTCGCCAAGCGCCTGGTGCTCATCGGCATGGACCCGCCCGCCCACGACGAACACCGGCGCCTGCTCAACCCGGACTTCAGCCGCAAGCGGGTCGCGAGCCTGCGGCCCGTCGTGCAGGACATCGTCGACCACTACGTCGACCGGATGCTCCGGACCGGCCCGCCCGCCGACCTCGTACGCGACTTCGCGCTGCCCGTGCCGTCCCGGGTGATCTCCGAGGTGCTGGGCCTGCCCCACGAGGACCTGGAGTTCTTCCAGGACGCCTCACGCCGGCTCCTCCAGGCCACCACCGGCGAGGAATCCCAGGAAGCGGGACGCGAACTCATCGGCTACCTCGACGCGCTGGCCACCCGCCGCCGCACCGAGCCCGGCCCCGGACTGATCGGCCGCCTCGCCCGCGAAGACGTCGCCACGGGCCGCCTCAGCCACGCCGACCTCGTCCAGATAGCCCTGGTCATCCTGGTCGCCGGACACGAGACCACGGCCTCCACCATCGCGCTGGGCGCCATCACCCTGCTCGACCACCCCGAACAGCTCGCCCGCATGCAGGCCGGCCCGGACACCGTGCCGGCCGTGGTCGAGGAGATCCTGCGCTGCGTGGCGGTCACCGACCTCGCCGGAGTGCGGGTCGCCACCGCCGACATCCCCGTCGCCGGACAGGTCATCCGCGCGGGCGACGGCGTCCTGCTGTCCGCCACCATGGCCAACCGGGACGGCCGCGTCCACCAGGACCCGCAGGCCTTCGACACCGGCCGCACCGGCCGCCGCCAGCTGTCCTTCGGCTACGGCATCCACCAGTGCCTCGGCCAGAGCCTCGCCCGGCTGGAACTGGAGATCGCCTTCTCCACCCTGTTCACCCGCATCCCCGCGCTGCGCCTGGCCGTCCCCGCCGACCGGCTGCCCACCCGGCCGCCCGGCAGCGGCACGGTGCAGGGCGTCAACGAGATGCCGGTGACGTGGTGAGCGCCGGCAGGCCCGCCGACGCGCTGGTCACCGCCGACCGGGAAGCCTGCATCGGCGCCGCCCAGTGCGCTTACAGTGCCCCCGCCGTCTTCGACCAGGACGACGACGGATACGTCCTCGTACGCGATCCGCACCCCGGCCCCCACGAGTGGGACGCGGTGCGGGAGGCCGTGGACCTGTGCCCCGCACAGGCGGTCCTGCTCCGTGGCACGGCCGGCGGGGCCTGACCACCGGCACCACCACGGGACATGACGACGAGCCCCGGAGGCCGAAGCCTCCGGGGCTCGTCGCGTCCGGCCGTCACGGACGGCTGCCGCCCGGCCCCCATGCGACCGGCAGCGAGCCCAGCGTCCTGATCTGCATGCCCTTCAGCCACTGCACGTCCTCGGGTGCCACGTCGAGCCGCAGGTCCGGGAAGCGCGTGAGCAGTGCGGTGATCGCCACCTGCATCTCCGCCCGGGCCAGAGCGGCGCCGGTGCAGTGGTGCAGACCGTGCCCGAAGGACAGGTGGGCGTTCCCCGCCCGCCGCAGCTCCAGCACCTCGGGGTCCTCGAACGCCCTGGGATCCATGTTCCCGGCCGGAGTCGCGCACAGCACGGGCTCACCGGCCCGGATCAGCTGCCCGCCGATCTCCACGTCCTCGGTCGGGTACCGGGCGAACGTCGCGTGCGAGACGAGCGGGACGAAGCGCAGCAGCTCCTCGACCGCCTGCGGGACGGCCTCCGGGTGCTCCCGCAGCAACTGTGCCTGGCCGGGCTGCGACAACAGGACGTAGAAGGTCGAGGCCAGCTGGGAGGCGGGAGTGTCGTAGCCGCCGACCAGCAGCGTGTACACCAGCTCCAGCAACTCCTCGTCGGTGTACGCGCCGCCCTCGGCCGCAGCCTCCAGCATGGCGCTCACGAGGTCGTCACCCGGCTCCCGGCGGCGCAGGTCGATCAGCCCGCGGACGAAGTCGCGCAGCAGCTCCAGCTCGACCGCGATCTCCTCCGGCGACAGCTCCGTCCTGCCGAAGAAGCACTGCACCATGCCCTGGAACCGGTCCCGCTCGCCCTCGGGTACGCCCAGGAGCTCACAGATGTTCAGCGCGGAGAACGGGCCCGTGAAGGCCGTGACGAGATCGACCGGGGAACCCTGCTCGGCCATGGCGTCGAGCAACTCCTCGGCCACCCGGGCGATCCCCGGCCGCAGCCGCTCGACACCCCGGTTGGAGAACGGCTTGGAGATCAGACGCCGCAGCCGGCCGTGGTCCGGTGCGTCCGCACCCATGATGCTGCCGCCCACCGGCACCGGCGCCACCCGCGCCTCGTCGCGGTCCGCGGCGGCGGCGCGGCCGAACCGCTGGTCCCCGAGAACGGCCTTGATGTCCGCGTACCGGCTCACCAGCCACGCGTTCTCCCCGTACGGCGGGGTCACCCACACCGGACGACCGTGCTCAAGGAGTTCACGGTAGCTGTGGTCGATGTCGAGCCCTTTGATCGCTGTGAATTCGAATGGGACCGGAACCCGTGTGGAGGCCATCGAGTCTTCCTTCGCCGTGAGGGCACGCACCCGCACTGCGCGGCGCGTTGGTGCCCCCCAGCGTCACAAGGAACGCTAACGGCGGACTTACCCGTCTTCTGCCGGCCGCGGAAGGGAGCAGGGCACGGATCGCGGAACAACGGACACCGGAACGGCGGCCCGGCGATCATCGCCGGGCCGCCGTTCCGCGGCTGTCCGGAAGAACGAAGCGAGCCGTCGGCTCAGTCGAGGTCGTTGTCGATGAACTCGAAGAGATCCTCGTCCGCGACTGCGTCCAGCCCGCCCGGGAAGCCGGCCGAGACGTCCGGCTCACCCGAGCCGCCCTTGGCGGTCAGCCTGCTCAGGAGCGCCTCCAGCCGGGCCTTCGTCCGGGAGCGGCTCTCCTCGTCACCGGAGATCTCCTCGAACGCCGCCTCCAGCGCGTCGAGCGGCGACAGGGCCGCGTTCGCCATCTCCTCGGCCAGTCGGCCGAGGAGATGGCCGGTGATGGCGACGGGAGTCGGGTAGTCGAACACCAAGGTGGTCGACAGCCGCAGCCCGGTGGCCGCACCGAGCCGGTTACGCAGCTCGACGGCGGAGAGCGAGTCCAGACCCATGTCGAGCAGCCCACGCCGGGGCTCCACGGCCGAAGGCGAGGCGTGCCCGAGGACATCGGCGACGTGGCGGCGGACCAGCTCGTCGAGGAACCGCTCGCGTTCCGCGTCGTCGATGCCGAGCAACTGCTCCCGCACCCCGGCCTCGCCCCCGGCGGGCGAGGCGACCGACGGCGCGGGGCCGGCCGGTACGGGCACCAGCTCCCGGTACAGCGGGGCCAGTTCGCCCGCTGCCGCACGGTTGCGCAGCGCCCCCATGTCCAGCAGGACCGGCACCGACAGCGCCGCGCCCCGCGCGAGCGAGGCGTCGAACAGCTTCAGCCCCGCGGCCGAGGCGATCGGCAGGATGCCGCTGCGCCCGATCCGGGCACGCTCCGCCGCACCCAGCGACTGTGTGAGAGCGCTGGTCTCCTCCCACAGGCCCCAGGCGAGGGAGGTGGCGGGGAGTCCTTGGGTGTGGCGGTGGTGTGCGAGGGCGTCGAGGTAGGTGTTGGCGGCGGCGTAGTTGGCTTGTCCTGCGTTGCCGAGGGTGCCGGCGATGGAGGAGTAGAGGATGAAGGTGGTGAGGGTGTGGTGGTTGCGGGTTGCGTGGTGGAGGTTGCGGGCTGCGTCGGCTTTGGCGTGGAGGACGGTGTCGAGTTGGTGGGGGGTGAGGGTTTCGAGGGTGGTGTCGTCGGTGGTGCCGGCGGTGTGGATGACGGTGGTGAGGGGGTGTTGGTCGGGGATGGTGGTGAGGAGTGCGGTGAGGGCGTCGGGGTCGGCGACGTCGCAGGCGGTGATGGTGGTGTGGGCGCCGAGTGCGGTGAGTTCGGTGGTGAGTTCGGTTGCGCCGTTGGCGTTGGGGCCGCTCCTGCTGACGAGGAGGAGGTGGCGTGCGCCGTGCTCGGTGACGAGGTGGCGGGCCAGCAGTGAGCCGAGGGTGCCGGTGCCGCCGGTGATGAGGATGGTGCCGTTGGGGTCGAGGTGGGGTGTGTGGTTGGTGGTGGTGTCGGCTCGTTTGAGGCGGGGGGCGAGGAGGGTGTTGTTGCGGAGGGCGAGTTGGGGTTCGCCGGTGGCGAGTGCCGTGGTGATGAGGTCGGGGGAGAGGGATTCGGTGTCGGTGTCCAGGAGGACGAAGCGGTCCGGGTGTTCGGACTGCGCCGTACGCACCAGACCCCACACCGGTGAGACGTCGAGGCCGGTCACACCGTCCCCGGCTGCCGCCGCGACCGCGTCGTGCGTGACGAACACCAGCCGCGCCCTGTCGTCCCGTTCCTCCGCGAGCCACTGCTGTACGGACCGCAAGGCTTCCTGAGCCGCGTGGTGCAGGGATGCGGGTGCGTCCTCATCCGTCCGCGCTCCGGAGCCGAACGACACGACGACGGGAGTGGGGCCGCCGGCGGGCCGGTCCGACGCGGCCGGAGCCGTCGGGACGGGAACCCATTCCACGTCGAACAGCGAGTTCCGGTGAGCGGCGGCCGATGACAGCAACTGCCGTACGTCGACGGGCCGCAGCGTCAGGGAGTCGATCGACACGACCGGCTTGCCCTCGGCATCCATGAGGGTCAGAGCGGCGGAGTCCGCCGACACCGGTGAGATCCGCAGCCGGGCGGAGGCGGCACCCGCCGCGTGCAGACGCACCCCGCTCCACGCGAACGGCAGCCGCAGCGTGCCACCGGATTCCCCGCCGTCCCCGGCCTGGAGACCCAGGGGGTGCAACGCGGCGTCCAGGAGCGCGGGGTGCACGGCGAACCGTGCTTCCTCGCCGCGCAGGCCCTCGGGCAGCCGCACCTCGGCGAACAGCTCGTCCCCGGCGCGCCAGACGGAGGTCAGGCCGCGGAAGCCGGGGCCGTAGTCCTGGCCGTGCACGCTCATCAGCTCGTACACCTCCTCCACCGGGACCTGCTGCGCGCCGGCCGGCGGCCAGTCGGCGGAGACGGAGAGGCCGTCCTGCTCCTCGCGGTCCGGTCGCGCCAGCAGACCGACCGCGTGCCGGGTCCACGGCGCGTCGGACTCGTCGGGACCACCAGGCCTGGAGTGAACGGTCAGCTGACGGCACCCGGCGTCGTCGGGCTCGCCCAGGACCACCTGCACCTGCGCGAAGGACTGCTCGGGGACGACGAGCGGTGCCTCAAGGGTCAGCTCCTCCAGGACCGTGTGCCCGGAGCGGGCTCCGAGGCACAGAGCGAGATCGACGTAGGCCGTGCCGGGAAGGACGGCCGTGCCCTGGATTGCGTGGTCCGCGAGCCACGGGTGACTGCGCAACGACAGCCGTCCGGTGAAGAGATGCCCCTTTCCGTCCACGAGTTCGAGGTCGGCGCTCAGCAGCGGGTGCCCGGCGGTGCCGAGACCGAAGTCCGTGGCGTCACCCGTGGCGTCCGGGGTGTCGAGCCAGTGGCGTTGGCGTTGGAAGGGGTAGGTGGGGAGGGGGGTGGTGTGGGTGGTGGGTCGGTGGTGGGTGTGCCAGTTGATGGGGGTGCCGGTGGTGTGGAGGTGGGCGAGGGCGTTGGTGGTGGTGTGGGGTTCGGGGTGGTTTTTGCGGAGGGTGGGGATGAAGTGGCCGGTGGTGGTGGTCTGTTGGGTGAGGGTGGTGAGGGTGGTGTCGGGGCCGAGTTCGAGGTAGGTGGTGGTGCCGAGGTTGTGGAGGGTTTGGATGGCGGGGTGGTAGAGGACGGCTTGGCGGGCGTGGTTGATCCAGTGTTCGGGGTCGGTGAGTTGTTGGGTGGTGGCGGTGGTGCCGGTGAGGGTGGAGATGATGGGGATGGTCGGGGGGTGGTAGGTGAGGGTGTGGAGGGCCTGCCGGAACTCGTCGAGCATGGGTTCCATGAGGGGGGAGTGGAAGGCGTGTGAGACGTTGAGGAATCGGGTTTTGGTGTCGGTGCCGAGTTGCTGGGCGATGTGGGTGAGGGCGTCGCGGGTGCCGGAGATGACGGTGTTGGTGGGGCTGTTGATGGCTGCGATGGTGGCGTTGTGGTTGTCGAGGAGGGGTTGGATGTGGGTGGTGGGGGCGTGGATGGCCATCATGGCGCCGCCTGGGGGGAGGTGTTGCATGAGGCGGCCGCGCAGGGTTACGAGGGTGGCGGCGTCGGTGAGGGAGAGGACTCCGGCTACGTGGGCTGCGGTGATTTCGCCGATGGAGTGGCCGGTGAGGTAGTGGGGGGTGATGCCCCAGGAGGTGATCAGGTGGTAGAGGGCTGTTTCGAGGGCGAACAGTGCGGGTTGGGTGTACTCGGTGCGGTCGAGGAGGGTGCTGTCTTCGAAGACGGCTTTGTGCAGGGGGTGTTGCAGGTGGGGGTCGGTGGCGGCGCATACGGCGTCGAAGGCTTCGGCGAAGACCGGGTAGGTCTGGTGGAGCTCGTGGCCCATGCCCGTGCGTTGGCTGCCCTGTCCGGCGAACAGGAAGGCGAGTTGTCCGTCGCTGTCGGCGTGTCCCTGGATGATGCCCGGGGCCGGTTCTCCTCGGGAGAGGGTGGCCAGGGCGTCGAGGAGTTGGTCGCGGTGGGTGCCGGTGATGACGGCGCGGTCGGGGAAGTGGGTGCGGGTCAGGGCCAGGGCGCGTGCGACCTCGGTGATGGTGAGGTCGGGGTGGTGGGTCAGGTGGTCGTGGAGCTGGTGTGCCTGGTCCCGTAGCGCGTTCTCGCCCTTCGCCGACAGCACCCAGGACGTCGGGCCGGCCGTGTCCGGGGCGGGCTGTGTGTCCTGCACCGGCGCCGGTTGTTCGAGGATGAGGTGGGCGTTGGTGCCGCTGATGCCGAAGGAGGAGACGGCGGCGCGGCGGGGTCGGTTGTCGGGGGTGGTCCAGGTGTGGGGTCGGGTGAGGAGGTTGACGGCTCCGGTTGTCCAGTCGATGTGGGGGCTGGGTGTGTCGGCGTGGAGGGTCTGGGGGAGGGTGCCGTGGTGCATGGCCATGACCATTTTGATGACGCCTGCGACGCCTGCTGCTGCTTGGGTGTGGCCGATGTTGGATTTGAGTGAGCCGAGGTGCAGGGGGTGTTCGGCGGGGCGGTTCTGGCCGTAGGTGGCGAGGATGGCCTGGGCTTCGATGGGGTCGCCGAGTTTCGTGCCGGTGCCGTGGGCCTCGACGACGTCGACGTCGGAGGGCTCCAGACGGGCACTGGCCAGCGCCTGCCGGATGACGCGTTCCTGGGCGGGACCGTTGGGCGCGGTCAGGCCATTGCTCGCACCGTCCTGGTTCATTGCCGAACCGCTCACCGAGGCCAGGACGTGGTGGCCGTTGCGCCGGGCGTCGGAGAGCTTCTCCAGCAGGAGGAGGCCCGCGCCCTCGCTCCAGCCGGTGCCGTCGGCGTCGGCGGAGAAGGCCTTGCACCGGCCGTCCGCCGACAGGCCGCGCTGGCGGCTGAACTCGATGAAGGTGTTGGGCGTGGCCATGACGGTCACGCCGCCCGCCAGTGCGAGCGTGCACTCGCCGTTGCGCAGCGCCTGTATGGCCAGGTGGACGGCGACGAGCGAGGAGGAGCAGGCCGTGTCGACGGTGACGGCCGGGCCTTCCAGGCCGAGGGTGTAGGCCACCCGGCCCGAGGCCACACTGCCCGCGCTGCCACTGGTGAGATAGCCCTCCAGCTCGGCCGGCATGTGGTGGAGCCTGGACGCGTAGTCGTTGTACATGACGCCGGTGAAGACGCCGGTCTGGCTGCCGCGCAGCGTGACGGGGTCGATTCCGGCGCGTTCGAGGGCTTCCCAGGCG
>NZ_JBFBFA010000080.1:0-14274 GCF_040683915.1 Kitasatospora sp. NPDC093102
AGTGCGGCCACGTAAGGGCGGTCGTCGCCCACCACCAGGCACTGGGAGATCAGCGGGTGTGCCTCTGACCAGGGCAACGGGTGTTGCGTAGTGGGGCAATGGGTGTTGACGGATCGCGCCTGGGATCCCTACAGTGCCTGGCCATGGACACGGATGATCTCGGGCGGCGGGTAGTGGAGGATGTGGCCGGTGGGGGCGGAGTGGAGGGGCTCCGGCGGCTGTCGGGGGTGATCGAGGCGCTGGAGGAGCGGCGGACGGAGCTGGTGGAGGAGCTGCGGCGCGGGCGGGAGGCGACCTGGGAGGAGATCGGGCGGGCCTGCGGGATGACGCGGCAGGGGGCGACCAGGCGGTGGGCCGGGCGGCTGCGGGCGCGGTCGTTCGGTGCGGCGGCGGAGGCGTACCAGCACGGCCGGCCGGGCTATCCGCAGGCGCTGATCGGCTCGGCGGTGCCGCGGGAGGCCCGGAGGGTGCTCGATCTGGGCGCCGGGACGGGCAAGTTGACCGGGCTGCTGGTCGAGGCGGGCCTGGACGTGGTGGCGGTCGAGCCCGACGAGGGGATGCGGGCGCAGCTGGCCGCGTCGGTGCCGAAGGCGGCGGTCCGGGCGGGCTCGGCCGAGCGCATCCCGCTGCCGGACGGCAGCGTGGACGCCGTGGTGGTGGCGCAGGCCTGGCACTGGTTCGACCCGGCGGTCGCGGTGCCGGAGATCGCCCGGGTGCTCGCCCCCGGCGGGACGCTCGCGCTGGTGTGGAACGTCCGGGACGAGTCCGAGCCGTGGGCCGCCGCGCTCGGCGTGCTGATGCACCGTTCGGCGCGGCAGCCGATCGACACCCGGCCGGTCCTTCCGGCGCCGTTCGGCCCGCCCGAGCGGCTGGAGATCCGCTGGGAGCACGTCACCACCCGGGCCGGGATCGTCGACATGGTCGCCTCGCGCAGCTATGTGATCGCGCTGCCGGAGGACGAGCGGGTCCGTCTGCTGGCCGACGTCGAGCAACTGCTGGCCACCCACCCGGACCTGGCCGGCCGGGAGGAGATCGCCCTGCCGTACGTGACGAGGTGCACCCGTGTCCGCCTCGGCTGAGCGCGGCCGGCGTCCCGTGGAGCTGCGCCGCCTCGGTACCGCGGACGCCGGACCGTACCGCGCCTTCCGTCTGGCGGCGCTGCGCGAGACACCGACCGCCTTCACCTCCAGCCACGCCGAGGAGGCCGGCAAGCCGCTGTCCGCGACGCTGCGCCGGCTGGCCGAGGCCGAGGCCGGGGACGGGCCGGGCGCGCTGATCGGCGCCTTCGACGGCACCGGCGCGCTGGTCGGCACCGCCGGGCTGAAGGTGCCGCCGCGCGGCCAGGAGCGGCACAAGAGCACGCTGTACGGCATGGCGGTGGCCCGCAGCGCCGCCGGCCGCGGGATCGGCCGCGCCCTGGTGGACGAGGTGCTGCACACGGCAGCGCAGGACGGGCGGCTGCGGCAGGTGCTGCTGACCGTCTCGGAGGGCAACGAGCCGGCCCTGCGGCTCTACACCGCCTGCGGCTTCGAGGTGTGGGGGCGGGAGCCGAGGGCCGTCCTGGTCGACGGGCGGGCGGTCGCGAAGCTGCACATGGTGCGCCTGCTGGACGCGGAGCCGACGGCGGAGGCCCGGCGACGCTGACAATTGTCACGGTGGGCCGGTGCGTGAACACACTGCCCCGCGCACCGGGGCGGCCACCAGCATGGAGGCCATGACCTCCACCGACCTACAGCACCCCGAGACCCGTCGGGCCTTCCGCACCGTGAGGCGGCTCGTGCTCGCCTACCTCGGCCTCAGCGTCGTCACGCTGGCGGCTGCCATCGCGCTCCGTGACCACCACACGATGGTCAACCCGGCGGTCCTGGTCCGCGGCACCATCGTCGTGGCCAGTGCCGCCCTCACCCTCCTGCTGACCGTCCGGGCCGCCAACGGCTCCCGGGGCGCCTTCCGGCGGCTGAGGATCCTCTCGGCCGTGATGCTCGTCGCCATCGCTACGATCATCGCCCTGCCGGGGACCTTCCCGGTGTGGATGAAGGCCGAGCAGGGCGTCTGCGGGCTCGCCCTGCTGGGGGTGGCCGCGGTGGTCAACGGACGGCACCTGCGTAGCCTGTTCGCCAGGCTCTGAGGAGGGGGACCCAGGGGTGACCGACCGCGAGCACGACCGCGAGCACGACCTCGACATCGATCGCGCAGGCAAAGAGCGCGCGACCACATCCCTCGGCCGTGAGCGGGTGCCGAGCCCCGTCGGGTACTGGGGGCGGGGCTGGCGGCGCCTCCTGCTGGGCAGCGGGATGCTGGTCTTCCCGGGGCTCACCGCCGTGGCCGTGGGCGGCACCGCCTCCGGCGCGGCCGCAGTGGCCGGGTACGCCGTGGTCGCCGCGTTCTGCCTCTGCTACGCGCTGCTGGCCCTCGCCCTCGGGCTGGGCCGGCGGCGCTGGATGGCACCGCTGTTGGCGGTGATGACGGCGCTGTTCCTGGCCGCGCTGCCGTTCGCCCATGAGGGCGCCTTCTTCCTCGCCACCGTGGTCGTCTCCGCGATCGCGATCCAGTGGCGCGGGCACGCCGTCCGGGCGGTGACGGCCGGGACGGTGGCCGCACTGGTGGTGCCCTGGGCGGTGCGCCCCTGGCACACCGGCCCCGGCGGATTCCAGGCCCTGGCCCTGCTGTTCACCTCCCTCACCTGCGGAGCCTTCGCCGAGATCGCCGCCACCAACGACGCTCTGGTCGCCGCCCGGGCCGAGGTGGCGCGACTCGCCTCGGAGGCCGAGCGCAACCGGATCGCCCGGGACCTGCACGACCTGCTGGGGCACTCGCTCACCGCGATCACCGTCAAGTCCCGCCTCGCCCAGCGGCTCGCGGGCAAGGACCTGGATCAGGCGGTGGCGGAGATGGCCGCCGTGGAGACGCTGTCCCGCCAGGCGCTGTCCGACGTCCGCGCCGCCGTCACCGGCTACCGCGAGGTGACCCTGGCCGGTGAACTCGCCCGCGGACGCGAACTGTTGCGCGCGGCCCGGGTGGTGGCGGACCTTCCGACGGCGGCGGACGCGGTCGCGCCGGGGGAGCGCGAGCTGTTCGGCTGGGTGCTGCGCGAGGGGATCACCAACGTGGTCCGGCACTCCCGGGCCGACCGCTGCTCGGTGCTGCTCACCGCCACCTCGATGGAGATCCGCGACGACGGCACCGGGGGCGGAGGCGGAACGGGCGTCAGGGGCGCCGGCAAGGGCCTGACCGGACTGCGGGAACGGGTCGCCGCGGCGGGCGGTACGGTCGAGGCCGGCCCGCTGGACCCGCGTGGGTGGCGGCTGTCGGTCACCGTCCCGCCGGGCGGTCCGCATCCCGGCGGCGCCGCGAACCCCGGCGGGCCCGCCTCCGGCCACGAAGGGACGACATGACGATCCGCCTGCTGCTCGCCGAGGACCAGGAACTGGTCCGCACCGCGCTGCGCACCCTGCTCGACCTGGAGGGCGACTTCGCGGTGGTCGCCGCCGTCGGCCGCGGCGACCAGGTCGTGGAGGCGGCCCGGGAGCACCGGCCCGACGTCGCCCTGCTCGACATCGAGATGCCCGGACTGGACGGCCTGGCGGCAGCCGCCGTGCTGGCCCAGCAGGCGCCGTGGTGCCGGGTGGTCATCCTCACCACCTTCGGCCGTGCGGGCTACCTGCGCCGCGCCATGGAGGCGGGCGCGGTCGGGTTCGTGGTCAAGGACGCCCCGGCCGAGGTGCTCGCCGATGCGATCCGCCGGGTCGCGGCGGGGGAGCGGGTGGTGGACCCGGAACTGGCCGCCGCCACCCTCGCGGCGGGCGCCTCCCCGCTCACCGCCCGCGAACGCGACGTGCTGAACGCCTCCCGCCCGGGCGCCGGAGTGGCCGAGATCGCTGCCAAGCTCTACCTGTCCGAGGGAACGGTCCGCAACTACTTCTCCTCCGCCATCGCCAAGACCGGCACCCGCAACCGCACCGAGGCCCTGCGGGTGGCCGACGAGCGCGGCTGGCTCTGACCGGTCGGGCGGGTCGGCGTCCGGGCGGACCCGCCATCGTGCAACCGGTCGAGCGTCGGGCGGGGCCGGGCGGCGGCGTCCCGTCCCTGCCATGCCGCCAGGCACTCCGGGGTGAGCACCTGCCGCGCCCGCTCCCCAGCGGCCGCGACCGCCGCCCGCACCTGCGGATCCAGAGGAGGCACGCGCCGAGCCGCCGATCCACCCACCGCCAGTACCCCCTCGCCGAGGGGCGCCCGGCAGCGCCCCGACCCGCACAGCTTGCCAGCACCACCCGCGCTGACACGCAGTGCCCCCGAGCCGCCCGAGGGGAACAGCTCCGTCACCCCGCCGCAGGCCCCACGATCGCCGAGCGGCTCGCCACCCTCCCGCGCGGAAACCGCCCCGCCACGGGCCGCAGCGCACGGCGCCGGGGCCTCACGCGCACGGTGCGGCGGTCAGGATGCGGGCGTCGGCGGGCCGGGCGAGGGCGCGGTGCCGTCCTTCGGCGGTGATCTCCACCAGGAGCTGCCCGTCGCAGCCGGTGTAGAGGGGGTGCCCGGCGGGGCCGAGGCGGCCGGTGGCCGCGACGGGCAGCACGCTGAAGGCTCCCGACGGGCTGCGCAGCCACAGGACGTAGCCGGACACGGTGCCGTCGGGACGGCTGGTCGCGGCCACCCTCAGCGGCTGATCGGTGCGAAGCCGAGGATCCAGCCCAACGCGCGGGCCGCACCCACCGCACGCTTCCGCTCGGCCCCCGGCCGGGCACGGTCGCGCGAGACCTCGATCGCCGCGCGTTCCTCCACCGCGAGGTCGAGATCGGCCGGCGGGCCGTCCAGCACCCGGCCCGTCACCGGCGCCGGACCCACCGGATCCAACGCCCAGCGGTAGACGGCGAGCGCCCCCGCCTCCTCCGCCGGCACCGTACCCGCACGGCGCCGGAGCAGTTCGTCCGCGCTCGCGGCCACCTGCTCACGCGGACGGACCGCGATGAACGTCTCCACCGGTAGGTCAGGCACTGGGTCACCTCACAGGGACGGGGCAGGCCGGGCGCCGGCCGGCCCCGCAAGCGGTCGGGCCCGCACCACGCTGCTCCGTTCCCCGCCAGTACGCACGACGGAACACCGGAGCACTGCCCCACCCGGGCGACATCGCGTCGCCGGCGCCCGGCCCGGACCGCGTCGGACCCCACCCGTCGCCCCGGCTCACCGCGACGGACGGCGTGCGGCCATGAGGTCCCGGCTGGGAGCCCGCACCACCCGCAGGCCCGCGGCTTCGAGTTCCCCGCGGAGCTGCTGCTCACCGGCCGGCCACATGCTGAACGCCTCCCTCTCCTCGCGGACCACGTGCCCGTCGCGTTCGACGCGATAGGTGAAGACGATCCGCAGCGTGTCCCGGTCGGGTTCGCGGGTGACCTGCGCGCTGTAGAGGTCGGGACCGACCCGCACCGGACCGAGCCGGCGCACCGCCTCGCGTCCGGCGGGCAGCGTGGCGGGCGGCGGCTCGAACAGCAACAGCCCGCCCGGCAGCAGAGCACGCGAGACGGCCCGCCAGGTGGCGCGGCGGGTGCCCGGGTCGAGGCAGGCGATGACGTTCGAGGCGACGGCCAGGTCGGCGGCCTCCTCCAGGTCCGTCGCCTCCACGGGGCGGGGGTGGACGGTGACGCGGGCGCGCCGGTCGGCGCTCAGCGAGGCCAGGCGTGCCAGCAGCGCCGTGCGCATCGCGGTGGCCGGTTCGACGGCGTGAACCGGAACGGTGGAGGCGTCGAGGAGAACCTGGGTGACGATGCCCGTGCCCGCGCCGATGTCCAGGATGCCGTGACGGGCGTGACGCCCGGCCTCGCCGAAACGTCGCTCGGCCCTGCGGCGGTCGTCGTCGGCCTGGAGGAGGTCGTAGAACTCGACGGAGACCGCGTAACGGTCGTCGGATGTGTCGCTCATGGCACCTCGAATACCCGGCCCGGTGCCGGAGTGACGGCCACGGGCCCGTAAGTGCGCCGTCCGGGCGGCCGGGGAACCCGGATGACACCGCCACGAAGGACGAACACGCCCGCCGTCCGCCGGCCCACGAACACTCGCCCTCGTCAGGGCTTGCCGGGGCCATGAGGAGGGACGGAAGGCGTGCCGGCCCGGGCCCGTACCGGTCGATGGGGCCGGCCGGTCCACCGGAGCCGACTGTCAGTGCCGGGCCGTAGCTTTGGAGGTGTCGGCGGGCCTGTCCCGCCCGAGCCCATCTCCGTTGCCCGAAAGGGGACTCCGTCGTGTCCGTCGCCGTGGAAGAGCAGGTCACGTACCTCGAACTGTCCGAGGACGAGGGGAGTGCGCACAAGTTCTACGAGGTGCGGCTCGCCGGCCAGGTGGTGACGGTGCGGTACGGGCGGATCGGCGACGCCGGGCAGAGCAAGTCGACCACGTACCCGAGCCCGGAGAAGGCGGCCGCGTCGGCGGCCAAGAAGATCGGTGAGAAGGTCCGCAAGGGGTACGCCCCCGCCGTCCAGGGCGAGCGCCAGCGCCGGGCGGTGACCAGGCGGCAGATCGTCAGCAGCCGCTCGACCGCCCGTCAGGCGCCGCTGCTGTGGCGCTTCCGCTCCGGCTCGCCCGCCTTCGGGATCTTCGTCGGCGAGGAGCACGCCTGGGTCGGCAACGAGCGCGGCGACGTTTACACCCTCACCCACGACGGCGAGGTGACCGCCCGCTACGGCCTGCCGGACGGCGTCAAGTGCATCGTCGCGGACGACTGGTGGATCTACGCCGGCTGCGACGACGGCAAGGTGTACGACCTGGGCGGCAAGGTCCCGCGGGTGGCGTACGAGATAGCCCAGGACGTGGACATCTTCTGGCTCGACATCCACGACGGCGTGCTCGGCGTCGCCGACGAGCGCGGCGGGCTGACCACGGTGGACCACGAGGACGAGTTCCAGTGGCGCCGCCAGGCCGACGGCCGGGGCGGCTGGATGGTGCGCTGCGACGCCGACGGCGTCTACCACGGCCACTCACGCGGCGTCGCCCGCTACGACAACCGCAGCGGCGACCAGCGGTGGCACACCCCGACCAACGGCGAGGTGCTGTTCGGCTGGCAGGAGGCCGACGAGGTGTTCGCCGGCACCGCGCGCGGCTGGGTGCACCGGCTGCGCAAGTCGGACGGCGCGGAGGTGGCCGCCTACCGCTGCGACGCCGCCGTCTTCTCCTGCGCGGCGTCCCCGGACGGCGAGTACGTCTTCGCCGGGGACAACCACTCCTCGGTGTACTGCTTCGCCGCCGACGGCACCCGGCTGTGGAAGCTCGCCACCGGCTGCGGCTCGGCGTACAGCATGCAGTACCGGGACGGCCGGCTCTACCTGGTGACCACCGACGGCTCGCTGGCCTGCCTGGACGCGAGCGAGCAGGCGGTGCGGGCGGCCGAGGGCGGCACGCTGCCGAAGACCGCCGAGGTCAAGGGCGCGGGCTGGGAGCCGGTGCTGGCCGGCGCCGGACTGGAGACGGTCGCGGTGGCCACCGTCACGACCGGCGGCGAGGTCGAGGTCGAGTGCGTCCAGGACGGCGCCCGGCTGCGGGTGCGGGTGGTCTCGCAGGGCTACGACCCGTCGTGGCGGGTGCAGTTCCCCAAGGACATCCGGATCGCCGGGGCGCGCTACCTGGTCGCCGAGGTGCGGGAGTCCGCCTCGGGCGGCTTCTACCGGGCGCGAGGCGAGATCAAGCGCCTGCTCTGACCCGGTGGGCCCGGGCCCCGGGCGGCCGCACGGGGGTGGCGGGCGCCCGGGGAGCTTGATGCCAGGCGCCGTACCGGCTTGCCGGTGTTCTCGCCCCGGAGCAGCACCCCAGCCGGGCGCGCTCGGTCACACCCGGGTCGAGGGACCGCACCCGTCCGGGGTGCCGATGCGGCTGCCCGAGCCGTTCGAACTCGACCTCGACACCGCCGAGTTCTGAGTCAGTAGCGGTCCGTGAGGTGGCCGTAGCCGCCGGCCGTCCAGACCCGGCGGCGGAACTCCCGGAGGCTGAAGGCCGCCGATCCCTGCCCGGCGGTGGGTGAGAAGTGGACGGTGCCGCAGCGGGCGCAGTACCAGGCCTGGGACCAGAGGCGTTCGGCCCGGGAGCGGCCGGCGAGTTCGCGGTTGGCGTTGGCACGGAGCAGTGCGGCGGTCACGAACAGGGCGATGGCGACGAACAGGCCGACGCCGGAGAGCGTGTAGAGGGCTCCGGTGTCGGGGGACGAGTGGGACAGGGCCGACCCGGCCGAGAAGCTGCTCCCGACGAACGCATCCTGATCGCTCTGGGCTTCGGCGGCGAAGAAGGCGCCGACGGTCCCGAAGAGGGCGAGGACGCCCAGCACGACCGGAGCGCGTTCGGGGTGGCGGTCGGGGGCGGGGGCCAGCGCCCGGGCGAGTTCGCTGATGACCACGCGGGTCTCGGTGTGCCGGCGGTCGTCCATGTGCGAGCGGACGGTCTCCGTGCTCCTTCCGGCCCGGTAGACGGCCTGTACGCTGCGGACCTGGTCGACGAGCCTGCAGCTCGGACACGGTTGCAGGGCCGGTGGTACGGGCATGGCGTCGTACGGTCCGATCATGGTGTCCCCCCGGAAGCCGTTCGGCCGTTCGGCCGCCGGTATTCGCTTGGGACGCACCCCGCAGCGACCCGGTTGCGGTCCAACCTGACGGAATCCCAGGGGTGTTGGCGATCGATCAGTCCTGCCCGGGCTCCCAGCCGAGTGCGGGTCCAAGGCGGGTCGCCAGGTCGGTGAGGATCTGCACGTAGTCCTGGTGCTCGAAGGTGAACGGCAGGGCGAAGGCGACCTCGTCGACCTCGCGGTAGCCGGCGTGGGCGTGCAGCCGCTCGACGAGTTCCTCGGTCGTCCCGACCAGGTCGGGGGCGAACAGCAGCCGGGCCGGGCCCTGCGGGGCGAGGGTGCGCGGGGTGCGGGCGCGGGCGTAGGCCTGGTACCTGGCGCGCTGCTCGGGGGTGGCGCCGTCGGTGGGGATGACCACCAGGCCCTGGGAGACCCGGGCGCGCTCGCCGTCGGGGTGGCGCTCACGGAAGGCGCGGATCTGGGTGGCCTGGACGGCGGCGAAGTCGAGCGGTTCCTCGTCCTCCTCCGCCTTCACCACGCTGCTGGTCAGCAGGTTGAGCCCCTGCTCGCCGGCCCAGCGGGCCGAGCGCAGGCTGCCGGCGCCGTACCAGAGCCGGGAGGCCAGGCCGGGGGAGTGCGGCTGGACCCGGCGGGAGTACACCTCGATGCCTTCGGTGCCGGCGAAGTCGGAGGCGTCCTCGCCGCGAACCAGGGCGAGCAGCCGTTCGGCGCGTCCGGGGCTGAAGTCCTCCTGCTCGCCGGTGTCCGGGTAGAGCGCGCCGCGCACGTGCTCGTAGTGGGTGGGCGGGCCGACGCTGAAGCCGGGGTTGAGCCGGCCGCCGGAGAGCACGTCCACGGTGGCCAGGTCCTCGGCGAGCCGCAGCGGGTTCTCCCAGCCGAGCGGAGTGACGGCGGTGCCGAGCTGGATGCGGCTGGTGCGCTGGGTGGCCGCGGCGAGCACGGCGACCGGGGAGGAGATGCCGTACTGGAGGTGGCGGTGGCGCAGCCAGGCGCTGTCGAAGCCGAGCCGCTCGCCGAGGGTGATGAGGCCGAGGGTGGACTCGTGGCCCCGACGAGGGTCCGCCTCGTCGAAGAGTCCGATGGTCAGGAAGCCGAGTTTCCGCAGTGGGCGAGGGGCCGGCGACATGAGGGGCTCCGCGTGGTGAGGGGCGGCCCGGGGTGGGCCGGTCGGGTGGTGCGTTCCGACCGTACGCAGCCGCCGCGCTGTCCGACAAGATCGGCGCGCGATCCGGACACCGGCCCGCAACGCGGCGCAATGCGGCGCAATGCGGAGGTCACACGCGCGGGCTCCCACCCCGTCGAGCAGGGTGGGAGCCCGCGTGCCCGGATCGTGTCCGGGCCGGCCGTCAGCAGCTGCGCAGATCCGGGCTCTGGTTGCGGATCTGGTTGTGCAGCGAGGTGAACTCGCGGTAGGCCGCGCCGTCCTCGGCGCCGGGGCGGAAGGCGCCGACGCGGTGGCAGTTGACGAAGGCGAGCTTCACCCCGAAGTGGCTCTCCAGGCTGCCCCGGATCGCGTTGCTGGCGAGCGCGCGCAGCAGCTGGGCGCGCTGCTCGTCGCTGGGCGTGGTGTTGTCGGTGGTGAACTCGGCGTCTCCGGCCGCGAGTTCGGTGCTGAGCCCGGAGACGACCTGGTAGGCGTACGGGAGCGAGGTGCGGACGGTGTCGAGGAAGTCGGCCTCGTCGACGCGGCCCTGCTGGGCCTGGGTGAGGAGGGCGGGGGAGACGTCGAGCGACATGGAGGTCCTCTTTCGGGGATGCGTCGGGCTTCGACCCGTGGCGGGCGGCAGTCACCCGCACCAGTTATCGAAGATGAAAACCATTGCAAGGAAGACTCTCCCGGTCACCCTGACGACCTGTCAAGCGCCGCCCCTCGAAGGACTGACGGCAGGCGGTCGGCCTTGATGACGAACACCGCGATCGTCACCGCCAGCGCCGCGAACACCAGGCCCACCTGGAACGCGCCGGCGATGCCGTGCACCAGTACCTGCGAGGAGTGCGGTGCCGGGAGCCGGCCGGTCGCCCGGACCTGGGCGGCCTGCTGCGGGGTGGCCTGCTGGAGGAACGCCCTGACCTGCTGCCGGGTCTCGGCGCGGCTGGCGGTGCCGAACACGGTGACCAGGATCGACAGGCCGAGCGAGCCGCCCGCCTGCTGGGTGGTGTTGAGCGTGCCGGTGACCGCGCCGGTCTCGTGCGGGGCGACCCGGGACACGGCGGTCAGCGTCGCGGGGACGAAGATCGAGCCCATGCCGAGACCGAACAGCAGGGTCGGCCCGAGGACGCCGCCCACGTAGGTGCTGTCGATGCCGATCCGCGTCGCCCAGATCACCCCGCCCAGCACCAGCAGGGAGCCGACCACCAGGAAGGGTTTCGGCCCGAACCGCACCTGGGTGCGGGCGGCGAACTGGGCGGCGGCGATGATCGCCAGACTGATCGGCAGGAACGCGAAGCCGGCCCGCAGCGGGCTGAAGCCGAGGATCTCCTGCACGAACAGGGTGATGAAGAAGAAGACGCTGAACATCGTCGCGGCCACGCAGAACATCAGCCCGTACGCGCCGGATCGGTTGCGGTCGCGGAACAGGTGCAGCGGGGTGATCGGCTGCGGCGCCCGCCGCTCGTTGACCAGGAAGGCCACCAGGAGGGCGACGGCCAGGCCGAACGCGGTCAGTGTCACCGGGTCCGTCCAGCCGTGCTCGGCGGTACGGATGAAGCCGTACACCAGCGAGACCATGCCCGCGGTGGCGGTGCAGGCACCGAGCAGGTCGAAGCGTCCGGGGTGGCGCTCGGACTCGTTGATGTAGAGCGGCGCCAGCAGGGCGATCGCGATGCCGATCGGCACATTGACGAACAGGACCCAGCGCCAGGACAGCCAGGAGGTCAGCATGCCGCCGAGCAGCAGGCCCACGGCGCCTCCCGCACCGGCGACCGCGGAGTAGACGCCGAAGGCCCGGTTGCGCTCCGGTCCCTCCCTGAAGTTGGTCGTGATCAGCGCGAGCGCGGTCGGCGAGGCGATCGCACCGCCCAGGCCCTGGAGCGAGCGGGCGGCCAGCAGCCAGGCGGAGGACTGGGCGACGCCGCCGAGCAGCGAGGCCAGGCTGAAGACGAGCACGCCGGCGACGAACACCCGCCGCCGCCCGAGGATGTCGCCCGCCCGTCCGCCGAGCAGCAGCAGCCCGCCGAAGGTGAGGGTGTAGGCGTTGATCACCCAGGACAGATCGGTGGTGTTGAACTCCAGCGCGTGCTGGATGTGCGGCAGCGCGATGTTCACGATCGTGATGTCGAGCACGACCATCAGCTGGGTGGCTGCGATGACGGTGAGTGCCACCCCCGGGCGCTGGCCCCGGCGTGCGGTCGTGGGCGCAGCCTCGGCCAGGGTGTGCGAGGTGGCCATGGCAGCTCCCAGGGGACGGGTCCGTTCACCGATACTGACGGTATCCCCGGGACATAGGGAACACAATCGTTCATTACGGACATGCACCTGCTTCCCGGCCATCACCGTCCATCGATGGGAAACCGGACCGGCGCGTCACCGTCGACCGACTGGGCGACACCGGGTCGGCCGGTTCGGGTCAGCCGAGCTCGTTCTTGTGGACGACACCGTCCTTGACGATCAGTCGCAGGTTGTGCTCGGGATCGGCGAGGACGGACAGGTCGGTGGTGGGGTCGCCGTCGACGACCAGGAGGTCGGCCCAGGCTCCCGGCGCGATGACGCCGAGCGGCGCGGCGCGGTAGGGGTCGCGGCGGCCGGACAGGCGGAACAGCTCGGCGTTGCCGGAGGTGGCCGTCCTCAGGGCCTCGACCGGGCTGAGGTACGCACCGAGCCGGACGAGCATCTCGTTCTGCCGGTGGGCCTTCCCGGCGTCGAACACCAGGTCGGTGCCGAAGGCCAGCCGCACACCGTGCTTCACCGCCCAGCGCATGGTGCGGGTGACGCCTTCGCACACCTCCCGGTTCTTGCGGTCGCTGTCCGGAGACGCGTAGTGGTGGTCGTCGACCTCGAACGGCTGGGTGCTCAGCCACACGCCCTTCTCCGCGAGGCAGCGGATGGTGGCCTCGTCGACGAGGTGCCCGTGCTCGATGCAGCGGACCCCGGCCTGCACCGCGCGGCGGACGCCTTCGGAGGTGTAGACGTGCACGGTCACGTAGGTGCCCCAGTCGGAGGCCGCGGCGACGGCGGCCTCCAGTTCGGCGGTCGTGAACTGCAGCACGTCCAGGGGGTCGAACTCGGAGCTGACGCCGCCGCCGGCCATCAGCTTGATCTGGGTGGCACCCTTCTTCAGCTGCTCGCGCACCGCGGCGAGCACCCGTTCCGGCCCGTCGGCCACCCGGGTGAACCCGATCTGTTCGGTCCGGGCGGGTGGCCCGCCCAGGGCGGTCGGGACGTCGTGGACCAGCCCGAAGTCGCCGTGGCCCGCGGTTTGGGAGATCGCGGCCTGACTCGGGTAGATCCGTGGGCCCGGGAACAGCCCGAGGTCCAGCACCCGCCGAAGCGGTTCGGTGTCGCCGGCCATGTCCCGCACCGTGGTGAAGCCGCACATCAGCATGTCGCGGGCCGCGGCCAGGGCCTGGTAGTAGACGGTGCCGGTCGGGGCGAGCCGTAGGTCCGCCATGGTGCCGCCGATCGCGAACAGGTGGACGTGCGCGTCGGTGAGGCCGGGGAGGAGGGTGCGGCCTCTGCCGTCGAGCACCGTCGCGCCTCCGGGGATGTCGGGCGGGAACGGGTGGCCCAGTGCCACCTCCGCGATCCTGTCGCGTTCGACCCGGACGTGCCCCGGCACCGATTCCTCTCCGATCCCGTCGAAGACGCGCACGTTCGTCACCAGCAGCCCGGCACCCGGGTCGTCGACACCCATGCCGCCATCTTCGGCCGGTCACGGAGCCGGGACCAGAGGGACGGACCGATCTGCCGGTCCGGCTGTGTCCGGTCGTCAGCCGACCGGCCCAGCCTCGCGAGCCTCCCTGGACCCGGGCCGGTCGATGGGGGGAGTTTGCCCCGGGCGCCACCGTACGTGCTCTCGGCATCCGGAAGTCCTCGACGGCGTCCGGTGGGACCTGATCGTCAAGGCCGTGGAGGCTCGCACCGACTCCTTTCGGGTGGTTCTGCATGTCGAGCGGCGGCCCGGGACGAGGTGCGGAGAAGTGGGCCCGGCACGGAGCATGCCGAGCGCGGGCTCGCGCTCGTCGGCCTTCGCGCCGGTCGGGCCGCGCGGGGTGCACAGCAAATGCAGGCGCAGGCCCCGGAAGTACGTAGAGTGCGGCGGGAGAGGGAGTCCGGGTCAGGCGTCACAACCGACCTTTGGACTCCCTTGCTTCATCTCATGCGTGCCAGCAAACCCTTGGCATCAATCCTCTAGTCGGACCGGAAGTTCACACGTGAGGCCTCAGACCATCGACATGCGCCAGACCGCCGAACCACGCCGGATGGCCGACCATGGCAGAACCGGCCGCGGCGCCCCGACCGCGCCGTCCACCGTGCACGCATCCACCGGGCCCTTCGCCGACCAGCATGACCGCGCCGCGCTGCGCGCCGCGCTCGCCGCCGCCACCGAGGACCGGATCATCTACGACCTCGACGGCATCGGCCGCCAGTACGCCATGCTGTGCGCCGAACTGCCCGGTGTCGCCGTCCGGTTCGCGATGAAGGCCTGCCCCGTCGACGAGGTGCTCGGCCACCTCGCCGCGCTCGGCTCCGGCTTCGACGCGGCCAGCCCGCAGGA
>NZ_JBFBFA010000081.1:0-13301 GCF_040683915.1 Kitasatospora sp. NPDC093102
GCGGCGGGGGCGGGGGGGGGGCCCGCCCGGCCGCTGGGGGGGGGCCCGCCCCCCCCCCCCCCCCGCGCCGCCCCCGGGGGCCGCCCCCCCCCCCCCCCCGCCGCCGCCCCCCCCCCCCCACGCCCACGGCCGGGGCGCTCGCACCCGCCGTTCAGGGGGGCACTACCCACACAGGGAGTCATGCCGTGAACGGCTGCGCAGATCAGATGCTCGACATGGAACTCCTGCTTCCCTCGGGAGAACCGGTCACACTGCCGACCCTCCTGTCCTACCGCTCCTACGACCCGCTCGCCGTGCACATCGTCTTCCACACCGACGCGGACGGCCGGGTCCCCTGGGTCTTCGCCCGCGACCTGTTGGCACAGGGCCTGCACAGACCGAGCGGGCAAGGGGACGTACAGGTCTGGCCGGGAGCGGTCGGCCATGAGGAGGTACTGAACCTCGCCCTCTCCTCGCCGGAGGGGACCGCCTGGCTCCGGGCCCCGCTCCACGTGGTGGCCCAGTGGCTGGAGCGCACCCACCGACTGGTGCCCGCCGGCCGGGAAGCCGACGGATACGACCTGGACGCCGAACTGTCGTGCCTGCTGCCGGGCACCCGCCCGAGGCCCCGGCCTCGGCCGCTTCCGTTCAGCGGCCCGGCCGACCCCGGCGGGTCACACCGCCGCAGCAAGTGAGCAGTAGACGGAGCAGGAGCACAGAGATGAGAGCCCTGGCCTTCGTGCCGCATCCGGCCGCCATCGTCCGGTGGCGGGAAGCACCGAGCCGCGCCCTGCGGCTGCCGCGCGCGCCCCGGTTGTCGCTCCCGGGATGGTCGACCACCGCCCTCACCCGCAGCGTCAAGGGACTCGTCGCGGCCCTCCTCGCCTGGCAGGCCGCCCTGTGGTGGCTCCCCGGGCAACAGCAGTACCTCGCCGTGGCCACCGCCCTGGCCATGGTCAACGCCCCGACCATCTACCGATCGGTGACGCAGGCCCTGCGCAGCGTCGCCGCCCGGGCCGGGGGGCTGTCACTGGCCGTGGCCGTCGTGTGGCTGCTCGGCCCGGCCGCGGGAAGCGTCGCCGCGATCCCGGCCATCGCACTGGTCGCCGGAGGCCGCCGGGGCTCCGACAGTCGCCTGCAGATCGCCTCGACAGCGGCACTCACCCTGGCGGCGGCGACGGCCGTCCCCGTGGGCCACGTCGTCACCCTGACCCTGGCCACCCTCACCGGCGCGGCCGCCGGCATCGCGGTCAACGCCCTCATCCTTCCGCCCGTGCACCTCGGCGCCTCCGACACCTCGGTGCGCGAACTCGCCGCGGCCATGGGAGAACTGCTCGGCGACATGGGCCGCGGACTGCGTGAGCGGCAGCACACCGATCGCGCCCACCTGTGGCTGGAGCGCAGCAGGCACCTCGACGACCTGGCACTCCAGGCGCAGGAGGACGTACGCCAGAGCCAGGAGAGCCTGCGCTGGAACACCCGGTGCATCGTCCACGGACAACAGAAGCCGGCGGACCACAGCGAGGCGCTGCGCGCCCTGCACCGGGTCTCCTTCCAGGTCCGGGGCATCGCACGGACACTGGCCGACAGCGTCGACGACCAGCCCGCCGGTCACGGCCTGAACCGGCTCTTCCTCGACCGGTACGCGGCGACCCTGGAAACGGCGGAGCGGGCGATGGAGGCGTTCGCCGCCCCCGGGCATGCCGCCGGCCCCGATCTCGACAGCCTCTGCGGGCCGCTGCGCCACGCGATCGACGACGCCACGACCTGGCACAGGACGATGACCGACGAGATCAGGCACGGCACGCTGGCCGAACCGGGCGCCTGGCACGTCTACGGATCACTGATCACCGACATCGAACGTCTGCTCGCCGACCTGGAACGCGCGAACCGGCCCACCCCGACCATGCCCGGGCCCCGCCCCTCGTGAAGCGCCCGGCCCCCGAGCCGGTTCGCGGGCCGTCCGCCCCATCGGCACGGGCGGACCGGCGCGGCGGCGCGAGACGTCCATGACGGCGGCCCGGCCCGTGCCGTCGTCCCCGTGGGCGAGGGCGCCGAGGAAGTGCTGTGGCAGCACCTCGAAGACACCGTCGCCCGGCACGCCAATCACGACCAGCACGGGGCCGGTCTCGCGGGGCGCCCGGCGACCTGCCGCGCCGCGCCCGAGACGCCACCGCACGATCACGCGAACACGCCCTCCCCGCACCCACCGCCCTCCCCCACACCACCTCCGGCACCCGGGAGGACCCCGGAGCCGCAGCAGCCGAGGGCGCGTACGGCATCGGGAACCGCGGCCGGACGAGCGCGGGCGCGCCGCTCCACGGCCTCGGCCGGTACCGACGCTCACCCAGGAGGGCCGACGTCCGGCAACGACCGCTTCGGGCCCGGATTCGTTCGCGCCCGTCCTGATCCATCACGACGACCTCACTCCATCGCTTGACGCTTGAATCCGTGGCCCGTACGGTGGTTTGTGTTGGTTGAAGCTTAAACAAAATGCCCCGATGGGGGAGCTTCCCCCCTCCCCCGGTCTGCGGAGAACGCAGCCAGGTATCCGATAACCCCGAGGAAGAAACATGAACCGCACGACCATGCGACGGACCGCCACCGCAACGACCTCCCTCCTCCTCGCCGGCGCCGCCGCCCTCGGCGTCTCCGGCCAGGCCATGGCCGCCACCGCCCCCGCGGCAGTCACGGCCTCGCACTCGTCGTCGTCATCGGCCGCCACCGTCGACACCGGCCTGCGGATCGACCCCCTGCCCGCCCAGCTGATCAGCGCCGACCACCGCCCGCACGAGTTCACCGTCCGCTACGCCGACGACACCCGCCTCGCCCAGGCCCAGCAGATCCTCGTCCTCTCCCCCGAACACGGCCCCTCCCTCCGGAGCGGCGACATCCGCCTGGAGCGGTTCGACGACGCGACCCGGCAGTGGGAGCCCGTGGACCTGGACTCGCAGACCGGCACCCTCTACACCCGGATCCCGCTCACCGGCCGCATCCTCACCCACGACGGCGACACGGCCATCCGCTACCGGATCACCGTCCAGCACGACCTGCCCACCGCACCGCGGCACCTGACCGTACAGCCCCGCACCATCCTCTACACCGCACCGCAGACCACCGGGAACCAGGCATAACCACCGGCAGCGCACCCCCACCACGCCACCCCCCGCTCCGAGCCCTCGGAGCCACCCGAAGAGCCCTCGCAGGCCCAGCACCGCCGGATCTCGGCGCGGGCGGCGCGCAGGCCCTCCTGGTCCGCAGGGTCGACAGGGCGGGGAGGCGGACGTTCCGAGCGATGACGGGCAGGACGCGAGAGGGCGGTTCGGGTCCGCCAGGGCGCTGCCGGACCCAGCGGGATCCGCTCCGGAGACCGCCGGCCCGTTCACACCGCCCGGTGGTCCACCGCACCCAGCCATTGCGTCAGGGCCTTGCGCACCTCGTCCGGGTCGGGGTCCTCGGCCGCCCACGCGGCATAGCCGTCGGGCCGAACCAGCAGGGTCGGGCGCAGGCTGGTCGCCGGGGAGGCCGTCACCACCCGCCCCGCCCACGGCGCGGCAACCGCGGCGACATCGCAGCCCACCAGCACGAACCTGCCCTCCCGCAGCGCCTCGTAGAGCCGGGCCGGCTCCCCCGCCAGGCGGAGGTCAGGAACCCGGCGCCCAGCGAGCGGATGAGAGCCCCGGGGCGCGGGGTAGGTGATCCCGATGCCGGAGATGCCGCGAGACGCACGGGCCTCCACCACGGTCAGCTGGTGTACGACGGTGGCCAGCGCGGCCCGCAGCCCGCGGATCAGCGGTGACCCGGTGGTAACGGCCGTGAGGAGTGCGTGACTGACCCTCAGGACCATCCGCCCCACCGGGTGACGCTCCGCGTGGTAGCTGTCCAGCAGTGCGTCACCGGCCCAGCCGTGCACAACGGCTGCCAGTTTCCACCCGAGGTTGGCGGCGTCCTGAAGCCCGGTGTTCATGCCCATGCCGCCGGCCGGCGAGTGGACGTGCGCGGCGTCACCCGCGAGGAACACCCTTCCCTGCCGGTAGCGGGGTACCTGCCGCTCGTCGCTGTGGAACCGGGAGAGCCACCGTGGGTCGTGCATCCCGAGATCGCTGCCGATCGTCCGCTTCGTGATGTCCCGGACGTCCTCCAGGGTGAGCGGCGCATCGTCGGGCACCTGCCGGTGCCGGTCCCAGCCGATGATCCGGTACCAGCCGTCCCCGAACGGCGCGAAGAACGTGAAACCGTCCTCATTCGAGGCGAAGTTGAAAATCTCGTCGGGGGCACGGTCGAGCAGCACATCGGCCAACATCACGGATCTGATCGCCGACTTGCCGGGAAACGGCATCCCCAGGCTCTCCCGGACGGTGCTGCGCACCCCGTCCGTACCGACGACGTAACGGGCCCGGAGTGTGCCCGTGGCGCCGCCCGGATAGCGCACATCCACGTCGACGCCGTCCGGGTCCTGCCGCAGCCCGGTGGCCCGAGCCCCACGAAGCATGGTCGCTCCCACTTCCTCGGTCCGGCGCAGCAGTGCCTTCTCGACCTGCCACTGCGGAATGGTGAGGATGAAGGGGAAGCGCGTCCGGAGGCCGGCGAAGTCGATGCTGAGGCGGCCGAACGGATGCAGCGCCCGGGTCGGAGTGCCGATGCGGAGCAGTTCGTCGGCCAGGCCACGGGCGTCGAGCTGCTCCAGGGTTCGCGCATGGAGGCTGAAGGCGCGGCTCAGGTTGGACTCGTGGTCGCGTCGCTCCAGCAGTGTGACATCGACTCCGGACCTGGCGAGGTCACCCGCGAGCAGCAGGCCGGTCGGGCCGGCCCCGACCACCAGAACATCCGCGTCCGGTGCCCCGTGCCGGTCCGAGGAGCCACTCGGTGACAGGTCCGCTGTGTTCATGCCTCCGAGTCTCGGTCCTGGGTGAGGGTGCTGCACGGCGGGACCCTCCAGGCGCCGCGCCCGTTCGGCCACAGCCCCGAACGGCGGGCGGGGGCCCGGGGCAACACCGCCCTGCCTCGCCCGCAGGTTCCGGGGACGGGACTCGCCCGGTCACCGGCTCTCCGTGGCCGGCCGGCGGCCGGACCGGGCGGCCGGCTCGGTCGTGGTCCGGCCCGTGGGAAGTCTGTCCGTCGGGATCCGGAAGCGTTCGTGGAACACCTGGCGGCCGGGTTCCGTCAGCGCGAGGGCTCGGCCCGTGCCGACCTTGACGACCCAGCCTGCTTCCAGGGCACGCGAGCAGATCGCGGCTCCCACGGCACCGCCCAGATGGGGGCGGCGTTCGGTCCAGTCCAGGCAGGAACGCACCAGGGGGCGCCGCGAAGCGGTGGAGGGCTCGATGCCGTTCTCGGCCGCCCAGGCCGCCCCGGCCGGGGTGAGCCGTGGCTCCGGCTCCCAGATGATCAGGCCGTTGTCGACCAACGCGTCGGTGACGGCCAGGCCGAGGACTCCCGCGAGGTGGTCGTAGCACAGCCGGGCACGGGCCAGTGCCCTGGTCCGGCCGCTCGCGCCCAGTGAAGCGGGCCGGGGAGGGCGACGCGGGGCGACTTCGGCCAGGCTCTCGATCAGGGCCATCACCTTGGGGTCGGCCAGTCGCAGGTACCGGTGGCGGCCGTGCCGCTCCTCGGCCAGGAGGCCTCCGCCCACCAGCATGTTCAGGTGCCCGGTGGCCGTCGAGGGCGCCACACCGGCATACCGGGCCAACTCCCGGGCCGTCCAGGCCCGGCCGTCCAGCAGGGCCAGGCACATGTCCGCCCGGGAACCGTCCGCGAGCAGGCGTGCCACCGCGGCAAGGTCGACGCCGACGTCCTTGCCCGCACTGTCAGCCGTCATGCCCCCAGTATCCCGACGGACGGTTCGGCACGCGCCGAACCCGCGGCCGCCTAGGCTCCCCGCCCGTCGACCAGTCCCGATCGGTCGGCCGAGAGCGCCTCGCCCCCGGCGCAGACCACCCGAATCCGAAGGAGACCGTCCGCCAGTGCGACTCATCAGGAAAGACCTGCGGCCGTGCACCGTCCCCGACGCCCACGCCGCGAGCCCGTCGGATCCGCTCGCGGACGCCGCCGTCGCCGTGGCCGGTGCGGCACCGGAGCCGGCGAGCCCTCCCGGCCGAGCAGCGGAGCCGGTGGAAATCGTCCTCACCGACACCCCGTACCGCACCGAGACGGCGGCCATCTCGGACGCGCTGGACCGCTTCAACGTCGGCATCACGGGAATCGACGACCGACGCCCCCTCGCCGTCCTGGTCCGCGAGCCCGGCGGCCACCAGGTCCTCGGGGGCCTGTCCGGCCGTACGTCCCTCGGGCTCCTGTTCATCGACCTCTTCTACCTGCCACCCGAGCTGCGCGGCCGAGGACTGGGCAGCCGGATCCTGCGCCGGGCCGAGGAGGAGGGGAGGGCGCGTGGGTGCAAGGCCGCCGTCCTGTACACCATCAGCTTCCAAGCCCCGGAGTTCTATCAGCGGCACGGCTGGCACCGCCTGGGAGAAGTGCCCTGCGTTCCCTCCGGCACCAGCCGCATCTTCATGACCAAGGAACTCTGAGCCAGGAGCACTGGTCTTCGGCGGAGGCGCCGCTGCCATGGAAGCAGTGCTGGCCGTCCTCTCGGCGGGGCGAGGGTGTCGGGCAAGCAGTGACGGCCCCGCCTGCGGGCCCGTCAGCTCGTGACCGGGTGACGATCACGGGGTGTGGCCCGGTTCGGCGGGCTCGCCATCGGCAAGGCGCCTTCGTGGCGGAGCCGGGATCAGGCGGGCGGGACAGTCCCGGCGCCTGGCAAGGCCTGGCCGTACAGGCAGTTGCGGGCGTGTGACAGAGCCACAGCGGCGCTGCGCAGGTGGTGGTTGACGACGGGAGTCAGGGCGCCGCGCAGGCGGTCGGCGGTGTGCAGTGCGGTAGCGGCCTGTTCCAGCAGGTCGCCGGTACGGTGGACGGCGTGGCCGCGGTCGCTGGTGCGGTACTCCTCGGCGAGGGTCTCGGCGGCGTGGGCGAGTTCGCCGACGCCGGGGTCGTCGACCGGTTCGGCGCCGAAGAACTCCAACATGGACGCCAGTTCTGCCAGCCGGGCGCTGCGGCGTGTGTCCCACCACGTGCTCACGTTGCGATCATGCACCACGCGGCGCCGCGGTAGGTGAGGAACGAGCCAATTTCCCCGCACCGGTGTGGAATCGCTCTGCGGAAGGTGAGCCACCGGTTTCCCGCTTCCGACGGCAGTTCGACCCGGGCCCTGCGGTGTGAGGCGCAGCGTCATGGACTGGCGGGTGGTCCTGACCGGCACCGGAGCGAGTGCCGTGCGCGGGGCGGCCGCGGCCCTGCGGCCGGCCGCCGGCCGGCTCACGCGCGGTGGCGAACGACACGCTCCCCCGCAGCGCGGAGGCCGCCGCCCTGTTCCCGGAGAACGGCTCCGAGGGCGACACGACCCGCGCCCTGATCGGACTCATCACCGGTCAGGGCCGGTGACGGGCTGAACCCCGGATCCTGCCGGGACGGCCGGGCGGACGGGCGAGCGAGTCCGGTGTCAGGGGAATCACGCCATCTCCGATCGCATGCGAACTTGTGGGGCCGTATCCGAACTTGATGCGATTTCCAGCCCGTTCTCCGTCACACACACCAGTGAATGTGCCCCGAAGCGGGGGCGTGAACGACCGGTTGCCGCTCTCCTGGGGCTCTGTCCGGATCGGGCATCTGCCCGCTGATCACGAGAGTGGGGCCCAGGTGGGGATGAGAAAACGAAGGACGTGCGTCGCGCGGACCGCGGTGCTCGCCGTCGCGCTGACCGGCAGCGGGTTGCTGACGGCGCCGGCGGCGTTCCCGCAGAGCGGGGACGGAACGGTGACGGTCCGGGTGATCCGGGCCGTGGACGCCTCGGGTGCGTGGACGCCCGCGCTGGAACCGGGGCTGGCGGGCGTGAAGGTGACGCTCACCGGCGGGGACCGGGTCCACGTCGAGGGCACCACGGCGGCCGACGGGACGGTGACGCTGGCACCGCCGCAGAGCCGGGAACACAGCGGCAAGTACCGGGTGCAGGTGGTGAATCCGAAGCCGGGCGTGCTGTTCCCCGCCTTCGCCTCGCGGCAGGGGCTGGACGGCGCACCGAACCAGCTGAGCTCCGACGAGGAGTTCGTCGACCTCTCCGACGGCAGGAACATCTCGTACACCACGGGGCTGTGGAGCCCCGGCGACTACTGCCAGAAGAACGCGCCCCTGGTGACGACCTGCCAGAACACCACGTGGGGGGGCGGTGCGCAGCGCACGCTGGTGTCGTTCCCGTACGGTGCGCGCGGCCAGGACGGCGTGGACGTGAACGTCACGAACATCGCCACCGACGCGCAGACCGGCACGCTGTACGGCATCGCGTGGAACAAGGCCGACAGGCGGGTGTTCTCCTCGGCGGCGGCCAAGCGCACCACGGACTACGGCCCGGGTGGCTCCGGCGGGATCTACGTGACCGACCTGGCGCAGAAGAGGACCACGCTGTTCACCACCGTCCCGGACGCCGGAAGCACGGCACACGGGCCGGGCGCGGACGACGCGTTCCTGGCCGTGCCGGGCAAGGAGAGCCTCGGCGGGCTCAAGGTGACGGACGACGGCAGGGACCTGTTCGTCGTCAACCTCAACGACCGTCAGCTGTACCGCTACGACGCCTCCGTGCCGACCGCGTCGGCGCCGAGGGCCGTCTACCCCATCCCGGACCCGGGCTGCCCCTCGACGGGAGACTGGCGGCCCTTCGGTCTGGGCCTCCAGGACGGGACCGGCTACCTCGGCGGTGTCTGTTCGGGCGAGTCGACGGGCAAGGTGTCGGACCTGCGGGCGATCGTGCTGCCCTTCGACCTGGCCACCGGACAGTTCCGGCAGGCCGTGCTGGACCAGCCGCTGGACTACCCGCGCCAGTCGACCGTCGGCTCGGGCCCGTGCGACGGCGCGGGCTGGTTCCCGTGGACGAACACCTACCCGACCACGCAGAACGGCCAGACCTGCTCCGGCTTCCGCGCCCAGCCGGAGCCGGAGCTGGGCGAGGTCGGCTTCGAGACGGACGGCACGATGCTGCTGGCCTTCCGCGACCGCCTCGCCGACCGGGCGACGGGCCAGGCGGCGGCGGGCGCCGCGGTCGGTGAGGTCCTGTCGGGCGGCGACCTGAACAAGGCCTGCCTCGCGAACGGCACCTTCGTGATGGACACCAACAACGGCTGCGGGCTCTCCCCCCGGGGCACCCGCTTCTTCGACACCAGTCGGTTCGGCGTCCACCACAACGCGGACTACGCCGGGATGGCGCTGTCCAAGGTCGAGACCACCATCGGGACCTCCGGGTACGACCCCAACAACACGGCCTTCGGCTACGGGACGTCGTTCCTCCAGCGGGCGGACGGCAGGCCGGACCCGAATCCCGGACTGCGGCTCAACCCGGCGGACGTGCCCGCGCCGTTCGGCAAGGGCGCCTCGATGGGCGACCTGGAGGTGCTCTGCGACCAGGCGCCGCTGCAGATCGGCAACCGGGTCTGGTACGACCCCGAGCGCACGGGCATCCAGAAGCCCGGCCAGCGCCCCGCGGAGGGCGTCACCGTTCACCTGTACGACGGGGCGGCCAAGCTCGTCGGAACGGAGAGGACGACGGCGCGCGGCGAGTACTACTTCGACGACTCGAACGTGGACGGCGGCCTCGAGCCGCACACCAGGTACACGATCCGGCTGGACAACCCGTCCGACTACGCCGAGGGCGGCAAGCTGTACCGGTGGGTGCCCACCAGGCACGACGTCGGTGACAACCCGTTCATCAACTCCAAGGGCATCGTCCCGCCGGGGGGAAGGTATCCCGAGCGGGTGCTGACCACCGGCGGGCCGGGCGAGAACGACCACACCCTCGACTTCGGTTTCCGGCACTGCGGGTGCGGGCACTGACGCAGGTCGAGCACGACCGGGACGGCAGGCCGCCGGAGGGCGCACCGTCCTGCGGCGCCCGGCGGTACGCTGCCGGGCGCCGGCGCGGGTACCCTGCTGCCCGATCGGGGTGGTCGCCGTCGCGGATTCGTCAGCATCATGCCCGTCTGAGCAGTTCCGTTGTCCACTCTCGCTGCTCGGCGGTGTCCGGGACGGCGAGCCCGCGAGCTCGTTCGATGTGCTTCCAGGCGGTGTCGGGATCGACGCCGTTGAGAACGAGGAGTGCAGCCGCGAGGAGGGATGAGCGTCCGACGCCGGCTCGGCAGTGGGCGACGACGTGCGCGCCGCCGACAAGGCCGTGGTCGGGGCCACCGCCTACGGTTCGAGCAAGTCCGCGGTCAACCGGCTCACCCGGATCTGGGCGGCCGAGTACGGCCCGGCCGGTGTACGGGTCAACGCCGTCCTTCCGGGCGTGATCGAGACCGAAGGCGTGCAGGCCTCGCTCGGCGATGAGAACCGCAGCGACTTCCTCGCCATGGCCCCCGCCGGCCGGGTCCGCCTGCCCGGCGAGGTCGCCGAGGCCGTGGCCTTCCTCGTCTCCGACGCGGCCTCCTATGTCAACGGCGCCCTGCTCACCGTGGACGGTGGAGCGTCCGTCCGCTGACCCCGTCCGCGGATGACGGGTGCTCAGATGGGCCCGGAGTTGCCGGCGTGGTCCGGCCGGCGTGGCCCGCTGCCGGCCGCCCCGCGCCCGCCGGTGGAGACGACAAGCCGGGTACGTGGCCTGGCAGCGTGCACGTGGAAGTGCCTTCCTGCCGGGCCGACGGAGACCTCGGACAGGCCTCGCCATCCCGGTTCGGAAGGCACTTCCGCGTTCCCGATCATGATCCGGACACGGCTGCGAGTGAAACGCGCATCGCAGTCACCGGGGCAGCCGGTCGCAGACTCCCGCTTCCTTCGTCCCGCCGCCTGGTGATCACCGCTGAAAAGGCCTCAATGGCTGTTCTGATCAAGCACTTGCAACGGCCGCATCATTTCATTGTCCTCATGGTCGATGATGTGACAGTGCCAGACGTACCGTCCCGCGATGCCAAAGCGGACCTTGACGCGGGTGATGTTACTCGGCAATGCAATCACGGTGTCCTTGTATCCGCCCTCCCCCGGCTGTGGGGGTGACAACGCGCCGCCCGTGATTGCCTGGCGGTCGAGGACCTGGAATCCGATCTGGTGGATGTGGACAGGGTGCGCGTCGGGGGTGAAGTTGTACAGTTCCCAGATTTCGGTGTCGTCCTTCACCGGTGTCTCGGTGACCGGATCCGACCACAGGAGCGGGGTGGCTGAGCCGCTCGGCGCAACCGTGCCGAGTGTGTCCATCGTGGGCGCGCCGGTGAAGTACGCCGAGTCCTCCTCGTTGATCGACAGCTTCCGGACCGTCCGGCTCTCGGGAAGTGCCGGGACCGGAGGAAGCACGATCTGCGACGGCGGAACACTGGTGTCGGCAGAGGCAAGGGGCGCGACAGTGAATTTCATGACCTGCCCTGTGGTCGTGATATTCGCCGGCGTGAAGTCGGTGACCGGTACGCCGCCGCCGTACGCCTCGTCCGGGCCTTCGTTGACCAGGTAGAGCCCGGTGCCGACCGGGGTGCCGGTGAAGTCGACCACCACGTCGGCGCGTTCTGCGGGGGCCAACAGGAGTTGATCCGACCGGACCGGGGCCGGCAGGAATCCCTGGTCGTTTCCGATCTGCCAGAAGGGCAATGCGGGGCTGACGGGGCGGGGGGCTGTGGCGTCAGCCGCGATCTTCAAGATGAGAGTGCGGGCGTTGCTCGCGTTGAGGATGCGCAGGCGGTACCGCCGCGGTTCCACGTCGAGTACCGGCCAGGTGTTCCCGTTGACGACCATCGTGGTGCCGAAGAATTCCGGGTTCCAGATCGGCGGAATATCGGTACCGGGGATCCACGGACCATCCGGCGGGGTGTCACCGAAGTATCCGCGACTGCTGGGGAAGAAAATCGACCCGTCCGCATTGAAGGACTTGTCCTGAACCACCAGGGGGATTTCGTAGGGGCGGGCACCGTGCGCAGCGTCTTGCCCCGGTGCCGGACCGGGAAGCACTCCCGGGGGGAGATCGGCGGGCCCGCCTCGCAGCAGGTAGAAACCGGCAAGGCCCGCGTAGACATTCACCCGAGTCATGCCCAGGGTGTGATCGTGGTACCAGAGGGTTGCGGGACGCTGATCATTGCTGTACGCGAACGTTGCCGACCCGGGGCGCCAGCGGGCGCCGTAACGGTCGCGGAACTGCTCGGCGAACCGATCGTAATAGGTACCCACGCGAGCATAGTCACGAGGAATATCACGGGATGCCGGCAGGTACCAGGCTTCGGGGTATCCGTCACTCTCTTCCCGGCTGTACCCACCGTGCAGATGGGTCACGATGGGCACCGGTCCCGTGTACGGCCCGGGAGTGGTCGAGAAGGTGGGCCGCGAATCACGTCCGGCCCTTCCGCCAGGAGGGTTCGCCCAATGCAACGTGGGATCCACCGCGCACAGATGGGGCAGGTAGAAGCCGCGCGAGGTGACGAGGTCGTTGACCCATGTCACGGAGATCGGCCGATCCACACGGGCTTCGATGGTCAGGCCCGGTGTATGAAATGACTGCTGGTGGCCCACGGCTCCGTAACCCCAGACCGTGGTGACCGGCATCCCGGTCGGCAGCATTTGCTGTCGGAACTGGCGGATCGCGATGCGGTAGGAGTCCCGGCCCTCGCCGGGCATTTTACCGAGAAGAAACAGCGGCGTTCTGTACTTGGGCACGGATGACGGATCGAGCGCGCCTCCCGACGGCTGCGGAGGATGCGGGTGGTGCCGGCCGTTTCGAAGGGCACCCGGCCCGGACAGAGAATTGACTGCGTAGGCGTGCCCGTCCGCAAGCGCGCCGGAAAAACCTACGGCACCGGCTGTCGCAACCGTGGTTCTGAGCAGCTCGCGTCGACTCGGCAGAGAATTCCCAGCGACGTCAGCAGCCTGCGAATTCTCCCGAGGATCGGTGTCCTTGATCACGCCCGAATGGTATGCGCGCGATATGGAGCGCGGCGTCATTTCTGCCGGTCGACATGCCACGCCCCTTAAAGTCCGATCATTGGACTATCGCTGCAGCGGCAGATATTCCTTCCGGTGAAGGAAGCTGGTCGTCCCGCTGCAGCAGCGGGGGAAACCGGTCGCGGGGATCCGCTCGAAGGGTCCGTACGACCGCGAGAGGGCCCGTGCCACGCGGATCGCGCGGGCACGAGCCCTCTCGGGTCACTCCGGTGGTCCCTGTCCGGCCCCCGGGGTGAGGGGGAGGGTGGTCAAGGTCGCGGGTGTGTTACCGGCAGCCGAAGGGGTCGGCTTAGTACCAGTGGTGGGACTGCCAGAAGTTCCAGGCGGCGTTCGGGCTGCCGTAGCGGGTGTTCATGTAGTCCAGCGCC
>NZ_JBFBFA010000082.1:0-12841 GCF_040683915.1 Kitasatospora sp. NPDC093102
CCGAAGATCAACCCCGCTGCAACCATCAATTCACCGTGCTCACCGAGAGTGGCACAACCAGGCCTATCCGTACTCATGCTGAGTGGCAATCAACACCTGGTGGGTGCCGGGTGCGCTGACCGGCCGCTGACCTGCACCGGCCGGCGCAGCCAGGAATGATGGCACATCAGGCGAATCCGGGCGCTTTCGCTCCTTCTCGGTCGAGAGCGCGGCAGAATCCGGCGACGCCGACCGGGCGAGGCCAGCCAGCATCTAAAATTCCTCTCCCAGCCTGCAGAGAGGACGCCTTGCGAGATGACGGAACCGGAAGAGACGCCCCGGCCTGTGACGGGCGATTCCGCCCCTTCCGACCCGGCGCCAGAAGGCGGCGACAGGTCTCTGCGGCAGCGCATCGCTGACAGGTGGAACCGTCCCGGGTTCACTGGCAGGGCGAGCGTGGTCCTGGGCGCGGCGACGGCGCCGGTGGCGGCGGCAGGGGGCATCTACGTCCTCGCCCGCCTCCGCGACGACGAAGACGTGGACGGCCTCGCAGGTGGGGTCGTGGACCTCCTCAGCCCGGCCTCCACCGAGCAGGACACCACTACCCCCCCAGGCCGCCGTCCCTGATGCCGTAGAAGGCGAGGAACTGGCTGCAGCCGGGCAGGACGCCGCCTCCCCCCGTTACGTGACAGGGAGCTGGGAGTCGCGGTCGTACTGGCGCGACGCCTGCCTCAACCCCGGCCTCCACCCAGACGGGTGCACACATGAGGACCGTCCGGTGGCCAGTTCCACCAAGCATCGGAGCAGGGACCTCTTGGACGAGGCAGCCTGAGGCGACGGCCCCGGGCCGGAACGACGAAGCCCCCGCCTGCGGAAGCGGGGGCTTCGCTGTGAGCGCCGGCCAGGACTCGAACCTGGGCCTCCCAACCTGGTCGGCGGGCGTGCTGACCTTGCACTACCGGCGCATGCGGTCGGCTGCGCCCCGGCGGTGCGCAACTGACCGGCGCGAAGCATGGCATAAGGGGCGAATAGTCATAAGTACCCCCCAGGGAAGGCCTGGGTTGGGCCTGTAGCGGCCTATCGGGGCAGCCTTGTGATGGGGGGAGGCATCGGAGCTGACAGGGCTTGAGCCTGCGGGACGTGTCCTTGAGGCGCACTGCTGTGGCCTACAGGCGGGCCATGGCCTGAGCTCGCATGCCGTCGAACAGCTCCTTCACCCCGTCATGGTTGTCCACCCCTTCCACTGCGAAGCCGAGAATGGCAGCCAGCCCGGCAACGGTGAGGTCTCGGGTGGGCCTGATGTCCGACCCAGCGCTGATGGCCCAGCGCTGGAAGGTTCCCGCCACCGCCGCGAGCATGTCGGCGAGGATGCCCTTCTTGAACTCGGCCACCGCTGCCCGCTGCTGTCCCTCGGGCAGGTCAGTAATCCCCGTTACCGCCAGCGCCACACCCCGCAGTACCTCGCCCACGAACTCGGCGACCACCGCGGCCAACGGCTCTTCGCCTTGCCCGGCGCCGGCCAGGGCGTCGATCGCCTCGGTGTCCTGGGTCCACGCCGCTTCGAGAGCCGCGATCGCCCGTAGTGCCTGATCCATAGTCAGCATGGCCGCACCGTATCGACCGGTCCGCGACGGCCGGGCCGGATTGGCGAATCACTGCCCCGGGCTGGTAGGGCCGTCCCGGGTCGGCTGCGTCACGCGAGCTCGCGGCCTCGTGGAGGTCCGGGGCCGACACCTGGACCACCGACAAGCGCCGCGCCTTCGCCAACGATCGCCCCCGATCGGTCCGTAGGGCCCGGTGCGCAGCACTGCGGCGCGCAGCGCTGCCAGGATCGAGGCGCGTGAGGGACAGCCCGGTGTCACCGCCACCCCGGTGATCGCTTTCGTCGCACAGTCGATGAACCAGGTGACGTACGGCCGTACCAGCTGTGCGTCGGCGACGACGCGCAGCGGGGCCTGGACGTGGTCGCCCTCCCAGACGTGGTTGCGCCAGGTGCGGGGGCGTTTGCCGAACACGTCCAGCGCGCGGGCCGCCTCGGGGCCCTTGCGGTACCCGGCCCGTTCCCCCGCCGTCAGGTCGCGGCGCACGGCGCGCAGGAACGTAGCCAGGGACGGCACCTTCTCCAGCACGGGAACGGCGGCGGGTGGTGCGCCGCCCGGGACCGCCGGGCGAGCCGGCCCAGGCGGGGATGACGGTGGGACGGCTCCGCCGGTCGCGGCATCGAAGGTGGCGGCTGCGCGGGCGCGAGCGAGGAGTTCGCGGTGGACCGCGGAGGCGTTGCCGCGCCAGTAGGCCAGCAGCACCCGGACCTGCGGGGTGATCTCGAACCGGTCGGTGTGGCGCGCCCTGGGGTCGTCGGCGGTGACGGGTGTGGCGGTGGCGTCGGCCAGCCACCGCCACACCGTCCGGTCGGAGACCTCCAGGCACTGCGCCGTGGTGTGGACGTGCGCCCGGGTGAGCCGGCCCTCGGCACGCAGGGCGAGCAGACGGCGCACGGCGGGAGCACGCAAGGCCTTCACCGACACGGCGTCCAGGGCGGGCTCGGCCTCGACCGGCGCAGGCGCCGCGACGGTGGCGGTGCCGTCAGGGGTGGGGGTGTTCACCGGTGTCCTTTCCGCATGCGGTGGCGGCCGGCATGGCAGCGCGGTGGCGGTCGGCGCAGCGGCGGGTGGCGGGGTCAGGGGTTGGGGCCGAGCCGGGAGCACGCCCTGGAGAGCAGCGCGCCATCGGCACCGGTGCCCGGGCGCTGGTCCAGCGCCGCGTAGGCGTGGGAGGTGATCTTCGCCCAGGTCCGGAAGTTCCCCCGCGCACAGGTCTCGTCCGCGTGCAGCAGGTCGGCGTCGGTTGTGGTGTGCCACAGCGGATGGAACAGGCGCAGCACGGTAGGGATTTGGGCGGCTTCCAGGCGGGGGACGTGCTGCCAGGTCAGCACCCGCGAGGCCAGCGCGGGGGCTCGGGCGAGGGTGCGCTCGGCCCCGGCCCCGCACAGCACCAGCGAGGTCTGCGTGGTCGAGGCGTCGGCCAGCAGACGCAGGTAGTCCAGTTCGGGAGCGGCGATGCGCTGGACGTCGTCGATCAGGACCACCCCCGGGGTCCTGAAGGCGTCGATGAGCGCGCGGTCGGCCGCGTCGGTGCGGTTCGTGAGCGCGGTGGCCGGCAGGCCGAACGCGGTCAGAAGCGCGGCGCGCAGCTGCGGCAAGGCCGGCTTCACCGCCACCTGCGCCTGGCGGACAGGAAGACGGCGTGGCAGCAGGCCAAGGGCCTGGTGGACCGCGACCGTCTTGCCCTGCCCCGCATCCCCGTACACGCAGGCGATCCCGCGCGTGGCGACCGTGTGCGCGATCGCTTCCGTCACCTCGCCCAGCTGGTGGGTCGCGACCACGTGGGCGCCGGGAACGTGCAGGCGCACCCCCGCCCTGGGTGGCGCAGCCGCGGCCGAGCCGTCAGAGGCATCCGGCAGGACGGGTTCGGCGGCAGGAGGAGCAGCCTGCCCGGCTTCACCGACCGTACCGGGCAGGGCCAGTTCCGCGAGAGCGCGGTCGTACACGGCCGGGTCCACCCGGCCACGCCCGGGCCGGGCGGTCTCCAGGACCCGGCCGGCTTGCTGTTCCCGGCGCACCGCCCGGTGGAGCGTTCGCAGCGACGGCACCGGCCCCGCGAACTCTCGTGCCGGATCGCTGTTGGCCTGTCCGGTCAGCTCACGGTGCAGGGCCGCCACGTTCGCGCCCACCGCGGATAGCCGGGCCCACAACTCGTCAGTGACCGTGAACCCGCCACGAGATGGAGCCGCTTCCAGGCGGCCCGACTGGCGGGCGATGGCCAGCCAGTTCCATACCGTCCGTACCGACACTCCGGCCGTCTCAGCGGCGATCCGTACATGCACCGATGCCAGGGTCCCGGTCTCGTCCAGAGCGAGCAGACGCCGTACCACCATCTGCCGTACCAACGCCCGTTCCCGTGACCGGGACGCGGACGGCACCACATCGGCTGCGGATGCCGCAGAGACTCTCGGCAGGGTGTCGGGCTGCGCAGGCGCGGGATCGGCGGTCATGCACACCAGCCCACTCCCCCGCCCAAGCGGTCTGCACAGGAATGAACATCCTCGTGTCAGCCGTCATCCTGGTGTGCTAGACACAATCCGCGTGTCATGACAGCGGATTGGTCACTTCATGACAGCCGAGATCCACGACACCACCGGGAAGAAGCCGAGCTCAGCGATCCCCTGCCATCAATCAGCCCGCTGCCGCCCATCCCGCTGACACCACCACGCACACTCACAATGCTGACGCTCGGGCCTGTGGTGTCGTCGGGTCAGGTCTTCGTCTGGCAGCGCGCGCACGTGCAGAGCGGCCGGCCCTTGTCCGGGTGGTAGGCATCGGGGTCGCCGGGGTCGATGTCCACCTCGATGGCCGGGGTCCGGTCGTAGCGGGTGCCGGCGGTGTCGACGCGGTAGGTGCCGATGCGCAGCCCGTGGTGCAGGTCGGTGCGCGGGACGAGTCACCGTTCGGCGCCACCGGCGGGAAGCGCCGGGCATCGCCAGGGGGCAACGGCGGAGGAATGGTCGGCAGGCCGGCGGGCCGACTGCCCGCACCGGGGTGGCGCGGTCAGCGGTCCCGCCGGTTTCGTCCGCACGGCGTGCATGCGTGCGGCGGGCTGGATCGGGAGGCTCCGTGTCTTTCAGGGCGGGCCGCCGCCGTGCCTGTCCGTGAGTGCCGCAGGGCCCGTGGCTAGGCGTCGGTGAAGGCGGTGGGACGGAACTGCCAGGTCTCGTTGCAGTCCCCGTTCCAGTCCGCCCAGACGATCATGGGGCGGCCGCCCTTGCTGTCCGGGACGTCCAGGACGCCGAGGCGCTCGCCGTTGCCGGTGTAGTTGTCGATGGCACGTCCCCTGCAGTCGTTGTTGTCGTGTGCCGTGTACAGGTCGCTGAGGGTCCACAGGTCGGCCGTGGAAGGGTCGGGTTCGGGGTGGTCAATGTCGAAGTCCCTGGCGCTCACCCCGCGGTAGCCGTCCTCGCGCGCGTAGCTGTACAGGGCCTTCCCGGCGTGCCGGCCGTCCTGGGCGACGAGATAGTACGCCTGCAAGTTGGCACGTCCGGCCCGCTTGCCCGCGGGCACGACGCGGAAGATGGTGCGCTGGTCCTTCGCAGGGTCGTAGTCGCCCTTGCGCGCGGTGTCGTTGGCCCACAACACAGCGCTGTCCGCCGACTCGGACAGGTAGACCTTGGAACCGCGGATATCCCAGGGCAACGTCGACATCTGGAGCTGGAACGGGTCGGTGAAGGGGTCCTTGACGTGGTAAGGGTTCTCGTTGATGCACGGACAGCCCTTGATCAGCGCCAGGAAGAAGTAGAAGAGGTAGTTCGCCCCCTCCGCGAGGTCGTCCATCGCCGTCCCGAAGTACTGGTCCAGCTGTGCCTTGATGTCGTCGCACGACAGCCCCTGGAGCCGGTCGCCCTGGTGCCTGTCCACGATCGCCTGCAACTCCTGGATCCGCTCCGCAGGAATCGCGTTGTCCGCCATGCTCCACCACTCCTCGCACTGGATGCCTTCGCCCGTCCTTGGCCGCACCGGCCCGGGGCGCTTCCGCCAAGAACTACCCGTGGCTCCGTGATCCGAAAGGCAATCAACCAGCCAACCACCCGCAGGCAGTCGCACCGGCCGGAACCCGTGCGCGGCTGGACGGCGTTGTGGCGGATGACCACAGCGCCCAGTCCGGGCTCGCGGGCGCCAGCGCGGCACGGCCGCGTCTCGGGCACACTCGCGGACCTGCACACCGAGCTGCACCGCCTGGACATCGAACACGCCCGGCACAAGGGCGGCCTGATCCAGGCCCGTCTGAACGCCCTGGACCCGCTCGGCCCAGCGGTGGCCCGGTACGCGGCCGCCGCGCTCGCCGCCCTGGCGGCCACCGTCGAGGACACCGACCCCGTCACGGCGATCCGCACCGCCACCGAGGCCCCGGACCCGGATCCCACCGTGCGGGGAACCCGGCCACCGTCGGTGACGTTGCGGTGGACACCGAAGCCCCTGGCTGCACAAGCCGGCCACCGGCCAACGCTCCCGCAGCCGAACGCCGCGCCGGGGTGAACTCGGCATCTCCCACTGCCGTGTGGCCGCCGGGGCCGCCGGGTCCGCCGGCGGTCCGTACGCGTTCACGTGGACCCTGGCCGCCCGCCTGCGCGCGGTGCTCGCCGACGGGCACGCCCACCACCTGGCCCACCCGCCCCGGAGCCGCCACCCGGGCAGCGCCCAGCGGGTGCGGATGCCGTCCTCCCACGCGGGACCGGCGACCGGATTCGATCACTGGTGGTGATCGACTCGTCCACCTAGGGTGATGGGGTGTCCCGCGGTGCGCGGGAGAACGTGGCCGGAGAAGGGTGGACCAGGGTGACGGTCAAGATTCTTGAGGGCAGCGGCGTCGAGGTGTGCCCGAAGGGCTGGTACGCGGTTTTCGAGCAGGAGGACTTCAACACCAAGGAGCACGGCCGCGTCCTGCTCTCCGACCAGACGCTGGGCGACGTCCGCGCGTTCGGATTCGACGGCCGCGTCCAGTCGGTCGTGAACCGCACCGGGCAGAGCCTCGCCCTTCACGTCGAGGCCGACTTCAAGGGCCTCGCCGCCCAGGTGGGCCCGGGCGAGGAACTCGCGTCCCTCACCGGGAAGGACACCCTGGAGACCGACGGCCCGGGGAACGCCGCGGGCGAGTCCCCTACCCGGCCGGAACCGGCACTGAAAGACCGGACGGCTTCCGTACGCATCCTCCCGCCCGGCTCCGACGCCGCGCAGGTGATCCGCGCGCTGCCCGTCGAGGAGGGCACGTACATCCTCACCAACATCGGCAGCGGCAAGGTCCTGGACATCCTGGGCAAGGTGAAGGAGAACGGGGCGAACGTCGGCCAGTACACCCGCCACGGCGGAGCGAACCAGCGGTGGACGTTCACGCCCGTACGACGCGACCACGCGCACAGCAATCCGGCGCCCGACATCACCGGCGAGTACGAGATCGTCTCCAAAGCGGGCGGCAAGCTCCTGGAGGTCGCCGGCGCCGGCCTGCAGGACACCGCGAACATCCAGCAGGGGGAACGCATCGGCGGATCCAGCCAGCGCTGGTGGGTCACCCCCGTCGGCGACGGCGTCTTCGTGATCAGCAACATCCACAGCGGCAAGGCCATGGACGTCACCGGCGGATCCAAGGACAACAGCGCAAACGTGCAGCAGTACACGTTCAACGACACCGACGCACAGAAATGGCGCCTGGAACGCATCTGACGACGCGACCGTCTCTCAAGGGCCCTGCGGAGCAAAGCGCACCGCAGGACCCGCCCGGTGCGCGGGAGCGATCCGGTCAGCCTCGTGCTCGCCTCCTACCCGGCGCCCCTGTCGCGCCCGACTGTCGCGCCCCGACCTCGCACGGGGGTAAGCACCCATCCGCGCAGGTCACAGGGCCCGACAGCACCCCACGCGACAGGCGGCCGCCTGTTCCAGCTGTTCCTTGCGTTCCTGGTGGCAGGTGCAGCAGCGGCCGCCGGGGCGGCGGGTCCACTGGCCGTGGAGCCCGTATTTGTAGGTGCTCTCCTGCTCGGGGACCTGGCCGCAGTCGGCGCAGGCCAGAGTCTGCATCAGCTCGCGGTGGGCCTGGTCGGCCTTCTTCTCGCGGGCCTGCTGGCGCAAGTCGTAGGCGGCCGGTTGTCCTGGTTGTCCAACGCCTCGATCAGGGGGTGCCGACCGGGGCGGCCGAAGCGCCACCAGACGGGTCCGAGCGGGCCGTGCTCGGCCAGCAGCTCCAGCGTGGTGGCGACGACCGGGACGGCGTCGTCGTACTCGCGCCAGCCGTCCCCGCCATTGTCGTCCCGGCGCACCGTGTACCGCTGCCCGATCCAGACCTCGGCCGACAGCTCGGCCACGTCCTGCTGCCGGTTGGCCAGCGCGGCCGGTCCGGCGTCGGTGACGGCCAGGGCGACGAGCGGACGGGTGTGGCCGGGCCAGGCGCGGCGCCACCAGTGCACCATGCTGTCGGCGGGTTCCTCGTCGGCGAGGGCCGGGTCGTTATGGCGGAGCTTGGTGCGGAACAGCTCGCGGTAGGCGGTGAACTTCGCCGCCACCCGGGCCGGGACCCATGGTCGAGCGGTCCACCTCCACCATCAACACCGGCACGCCGATCTCCGGGGCCTGCCACACGCCGTCGGGGCGCACCTTGCGCTTGCCGCCGGGCAGCGGGAACTCGGTCTTGGTGGACCAGGAGCGCACGGTGCCGACACCGCCCGCGGCCCCGGGTGCGGTGCCGCCCAGGACGAACGCGAGCACGGTCTCGTTGACTGCCATCGCGCGCTGGGCGCCCGAGCGGCCGGTGCCCCGGGCCGTGCTGGCCATCTCCGAGCGGACCATCCCGAGCTCCTGCCGGCAGCGTCCAGCCCGGCTGCGCCCGCCAGCTGCCACGTCTTGTGCCGGGCGGCGGTGTTGCCGTCGGAGGCGACCAGGTCGTGCAGCGCGAGGTCGCCGAGGGCCTGTCGGATCGCTTTGGGGGAGAGCTGTAGACGGCGGGGTGGGAGCGGCGAAGGGGCGGACCAAGGGGCCCGCCCCGGGTGGTGTCCGGTCGGAGTGTGCCGGTTCAGGCGCTATTCGGTGTTGACGGCAGTGGGCTGCGCTTTCGGTGTGCCGGGCGGGAGGTTGTGGGCGGCTTTGGTGGTGCGAGCGCCGTCGATGGCTTCCTCAAGGTAGGTGGCGCCGGCGTCGCTGGGGTACTGGCCGGTGACGTAGTGGTCGGTGTTGAAGCCGAGGGTGGCCCGGGGGCCGAGGGTCTCCCCGTTCGCGCGGACGGGGACGATCTCGTGGTGCTCCATCCACAGGCACGCGGAGCTGTGCGGGGGGACCGTCAGGCCGCGGGTCTTGGTCTCCTCGCGCATGGCCGCCACACCGGTGCGGCGGTCGTAGCCGAGCTCGACGGTGGCGGACACGGAGGTCCTGGCGGCGGTGGGGGCACCCGTGCCGAACGGCTTGGAGCCGGCCTCGACGCCGACCTCCATGGCGACGGTGATGCCTGTGCTCTGGCTGAACTCCTCGCTGCTCTCGGCGCTCACCCCGCTGGTGACGGACTCCAGCTCGGGCTGCGGCTCGGAGCCGTTGCGGTTGTCGCGGTGGATGATCAGCTCGTAGTGGCGCTTGCGGCGGATCTTGTAGAAGGGCGAGTTCTCCACCTTCCACGGCTCCGGCCGGCCCTGGTCGTCGACGAGGAAGTAGGGGACGGTGACCGTCCGGTCGGTGACGGCCGTCTGGACCGGCGGGCGGTCGTGGGAGGTCATGACGGGGATCTCGGGCCCGTCCCGCTTCTCGATGACTGCCGGGAGGTCCAGCACCCAGGTGGTGGGGGTCGGCGCGGGAATGCCCGGGGCGGTGACCGCGGTGAAGTTGCCGCAGTTCAGGTAGAGGTGCTCCTCCAGGTCCCCGTCCGGGTAGGGCGGCACGACGACCGAGACCAGCCGCAGGCTGCCGTGTTCGACCAGCGTGTGGCCGAACTCGCCCTCGCGGACGTAGGAGCGGCCGTTGTGGGTCTTCTTGACGCACGCCGTCTCGCGCGAGTAATCGGGGTACTGCTCGGGGCTGACGTCGAAGCGGAAGACGGTGTCGCCGAGAGCCGCGTAGCCGTTCGGGGCGATCGGACGCCACACCGCCCACCGGTAGGGGTCCCCGGACGGGAGTTCCGCGATGCGTTCCCACCGCACGGGCGGGCGCAGCAGGGTCTTGTCGGCGGAGAGGTCCCGCAGCTGCAGGATCCCGGCCTGTCCGCTGTGTTTGATCGGGCCGATCTTGTGGCCGCTGGACAGGGCCCCGTCCTTGGCCTTGTTGACGGTCCAGGCGTTCTGGGGCAGTCCGTTGTCGGGGTTTCCCCACATGTTGAACAGGTCGGTGGTGAAGCGGAGTTCCAGGTCTCCGTATCGCTGTGCTGTACTCACTAACGCTCCCTCAGGGTTCCAGGCCGGGGTGGTCACCGGCTCGTCCGGAACCGTTCCCCCCGACCAGTACGCACACAAAGCGTATCCTTTCAGTTACTCATAGCGGCGGAGGGTCGCCGGGCCGCGGTCGGGGCCATACCGGACACGTGCGCCAGGAGGTCCGCTTCCCCACCGTGCAGGCCGGCCGCACCAGCATGACGCCGAACCGACCGCTACCGCCTCTGACCAGGTATCAACCCACGAAACAACGCGACAACCCGCTGCAGCTCACCGCGACAACAAAGTGCAACTTCACAGCCCCAGCGGGGCGCAGCCAGGCCCGACCCGGACGGCGGCCCGGGACGGCGCAGCGGGCGGGTCCTACGCGCCGTCGCGGCGTGCGGCGGGCCGTGGGCGGCGGTAGGGCGGCGCGGCGGGTGGGGTGCTTGCGGCGAGGTGGAGGGCCGTTTCGCGGGTTCGTTCCAGCCAGGTGGTGGTCTCCCGGCTCGGGTCCCGGCAGAGCCATGTGATCTTGATGGCCCCGGCGGGCACGGGACGGCCGTCACCGGCCTTTCCTGTGCCCTCCGGGGGCTTGTGAACCGGGGCCCGGTTACTCGTCCGAGTTCTTCTCCGGGTCTGGGTACTGGTCGAAGTGCACGCTGGCGGTCTTGAGTTCCAGCGCCGGCCCGACGCGGCTGTTGTCGGCCCGCTTGACCTGGACGGTGTGGCTCCCGGTCCAGGCGGCCGCGGCGGTGCCGGGCTTCACCGTCAGCTCGCGGGTGATCGTCTTCGACTCCAGCGACTTGGTGGAGACCGATCCGCCGAAGCTGTACTCCATGCTGAAGCCGACCGTGACCGTGGCGGACGCGCCGAAGGACACCCCGGAGGTGTAGCTGAGCGACAGGCCGAGGCTGGTGTTCCAGTTCGACGTCTGCTCCTTCTCCAGGCCGGTGGTCAGCGCGATGCTTTCCTTCTGGTCGCTGCCGGTGTCGTTGTTGAGGAACGCGAGTCGCAGCCAGGACACCCGGCGCTCGACCTTGTAGAAGGGGGACTTCTGCAGCTTCCACGGCACGGGCTTCGCCTCGTCGCGAACCGCGGTGAACGGCAGCCACAGAGTGTTCGCGAGCGCCTCCATCGTCCGCTCGGGCGGCATCTCGCGGCCCTCCAGTTGCGGGTACTCGGTCGGCAGCGAGCCGCCGGCGTCCACTGTCAGGCGCAGGACGTTCATCTCGGCGAGGAACTTCGGGGTGGCGTACTTGGCGTGTGCCGCGAAGGTGTTGGGCGCGATCAGGATCTGGCTGGTGCCCGCGGCGTCCTCCGGAGCGGACGACTGAGGGACGTCGTTGAACCAGATGCCCAGATCCGTGCCCGCGCTGTTGTGGTTCTCAAACGCCTTGACCGGCCTCGAACCATGGGTGAGGTCCTCGCGCACGCACATGATCGCGTCCAACGACGGCTTGTCGTGCGACTGGACCGGCGCCACGCATCCCAGGGCCACGTAGCCCTCCGGTGCCACGGGCCGCCACACCGAGCCGTTGTAGATCCCGGCACTCGCCTTGTCGTTCCACACCTCCTCGTAGTCCACCGGCCGCGCGAGCGGCGGCAGCTTGCCATCCTCGGCGGTGCCCGCGTCCCTCACGCACAGCGCGACGACGTGCTCGTCACTCATCGGATCACCCGCCCGCTCCGGCTTGAGGTTCGCCGCCCCCTTCGCCGGCACCAGTACGGTGCCCAGTGCGTGGAACCCCTCGGGCGGCAACGGGTGCCAGAGGCTCATCCAGTCATGACACTTCGTGCCGTTATTGCCATAGCGCCACTCGAACTTGTCGGTGAACGCCAGCTCCAGGTCGCCGTACACCTTCGATCCGACAGCCATACGATCACTCCTTCATACCAGGACACCCACAGATCACCATGTGTCGATCATTCCTAGCAGAAGGTGACCGACCTGTGAGGCGAAACCGGCGGACCAGCACGCACCGCCATCGCTGACCCCCCAACCACCCGGACGACCCGCACCGACCACCCGGAACACCAGGTGGTCGGCGGATTCCTGCCAGAACTGACCCGCCATGCGCGCCCCGGCCCCGCCGGACACGAGATTCTCGACGAGACGGCGGCCGCTTCCACCGCGCGGGCGAAGCCGGAAGGTACCAGGGTCACCACCAAGCCGGTTCGACCCCCGTGTCCCGGCCATCGTCCAAGTCGCGGCCGACGGCACCGGGCACGGCGGACGGACCGGAAACGCCGGGTCACCACCAGGCCGGTTCGACCCCCGCGTCCTGGTCGTCGTCCCGGCCGCGGCCGGCGGACCCGGAGCCGGTGGCCGCCAAGGCCGCAGCCGATGCGAAGCCGGCGGTGTCCCGCACCGATCGGTTCGCCCGAGGCCTGGCCGCCTCGGCGGCATCCGTCGACCGGGAAGGCCACGTGAAGGCCCCGCGCCCGCACAAGGAGCAGTTGGAGGTCACGGTGGCCGACCCCGGCAGAGAAGAGGCTGTCAAGACCGTCCACGTCGGCCTCGGCGCGTGGCTGAACAATCAGAAGGCCCGCCACGCCAAGCTCACACACCGGGGAAGCTCGCGCAGCACGGGGTGGAGTGGGCGTAGGACCGGCGGGCCGGGTGCCGGGGGGAGTGCGGGGAGGCCGTCACCTGCGGGTGGCGGCCTCCCACGAAAGAACGCCGGCCGCCGAGCAGCCACCCTCAAGCCATCCCAGGCGAAACGAAACCTTCAGCGGAAAACGACAGAAGCCTTCAGCGTCAGCGACACACGTCTTCAGCAGCGTGACCGCACTGTCCCAGCAAACCGACCGCTGAAGGGAATCTGGCGCACCAACACTGAGAGCGTGGTGGTGAACCGGTCTGTAGCTCGATGACCAGCAGCGTTTGGGTGGCCGTGGTGTCGGGGTGGCCGGCTGTGGGCAGCCAGCGGGGAG
>NZ_JBFBFA010000083.1:0-12581 GCF_040683915.1 Kitasatospora sp. NPDC093102
GGACTCCCTCCTCCGCCTTGCGATGCACGCACCCCAACGCCGCCCCGCCCGCCCTCCGGGCGGACGACGGGGGTTTGAAGACGGACCCTAGGCCGGCGGGCCACTTCCACCGGTTCGCGGCGGCGCTGGACGATCTGGACGCGGCTGCCGCGCTGGGGCTCGATCGGCACAGCGTGGACGAGGAGCGGGCAGCCGTCTGTCAGGCGGTCGGGCGGTACGACGAAGCGCGTGCGCTGCTCCGGCAGGGGCTGTCGAGGCGGCAGGACTTCAGGACCCTCGGCGCCATGGCCCGCTGTCAGGCCGAGAGCGGCGAGGTGGACGATGCCGAGAAGTGGTTTCTGACGGCAAGACACGCTTACCGCGGGGTCAGTCCGTTTCCGCCGGCGGTCCTGGAATTCCAGTGTGGGCAGATGTGGCTGGACCGGGGCGGCCTGGTGCGCGCGCGTATCTGGCTGGAGTCGGCCGTGCGCCGACTGCCGTCCTACGTGCCGGCCCACGGTTACGCCGCCGAGGCCGACGCCGCCGACGGCAGGACGGCTGTGGCGGCAGAGCGTCTGCGCCGGCTGGCCCTCGTCAGCGACGATCCCGACTACGCGATGCGGCTCGCCCGCCTCCTGGGCGGGTTCGAGGCATCGGCGGAGGCCCGGTCTGGCGTGCCCACGCGGCCGCGTGCTACGAGGAGTTGATGGCGCGCCACCCCGAGGCGTACGCCGATCACGGGGCGGAGTTCTGGCTGACCTTCCCTGAGGAGTTTCGGCAGGGCATGGCGGCACGTGCCGGGTTCATCGGTGACACCGGGGAGAGCGCGCCCGCATGCTGGGAGTCGCCCTTCGGCACCGGCCAGGTGCACGTCGTGCTGTCCCTCCTGGCCGCCGACCAGGAGTCATTGGCGGTCGCCGTCGAACGTGCGCGCAAGGCCCACGCGCGGCTTCCCGGCCTTCAGGTCGTCCATCGGCAGGACTTCTACCAGTTGTCCACGGGGCGCACCAGCTTCGGCTACAAGGACGGCATCGGCAACCCCACGATCGAAGGCAGCGGCGCCGAGACTCCGCCCGGTGACGGTTCCGTGCTCAGGGCGGGCGAGTTCGTGCTCGGCTATCCCGACGAGACCGGAAACCTGCCGCCGATGCCGCAGCCGGCCGAGCTGGGCCGCAACGGCACCTTCGTGGCCTGGCGGAAGCTGCACACGCGCGTCGCGGCCTTCCGCCGCTATCTCCACGACAACTCCGGCAGCCCGCAGGAGAAGTCACTGCTCGCCGCCAAGGTCGTGGGCCGCTGGCAGAGTGGCGCCCCGTTGATCCTGGCACCCGAGCATGACGACCCGGCCCTGGGCGCGGACGACCAGCGCAACAACGAGTTCCGCTACGAGTCCGATCCGCACGGCACGATCTGCCCCCACGGCGCCCACGCCAGGCGGGCCAACCCGCGCGACTCGGAGATCATCGGCGACGTTCGTCTGCACCGCATGATCCGACGAGGCACCAACTACGGCCCGCCGCTGCCCGCAGGCGTCCTGGACGACCGCGGCGCCGACCGAGGCATCGTCTTCGTCTTCATCGGCTCACACCTCGACCGCCAGTTTGAGTTCGTGAAGTCGCAATGGCTGAACGACGGGAACTTCGTCGGTCTCGGCCGGGAGAAGGACCTGCTCACGGGCGACAACGACGGCACGGGCATCTTCACGATCCCGCAGCACCCTGTCCGGCACCGGCTGCACGGCGTGGAGCGCTTCGTCATCACCCGCGGCGGAGAGTACTTCTTCCTGCCGAGCCTCAGCGCACTGCGCTGGCTCGCCGACGTTCGGTGAACCGAGCGCCGGCCGAGGCATTCACCTCCAGACGGGGCGGCGTCGGCCCAACGGGGCGGTCGTGTCGCGGAGGAGGGTGAGGACAGGGGCGTACCCGTATCTCAAGGGAGTAGTCGCATCCACCGGTCGGGGACTGTGCTCGATCACAGCCGGGTGGCCAGCCAGATGGTCACGACCGCGGTGACGGTGAGCCCGGCATTGAGTGCGATCCGGCGGTCTTCGCCAGTCAGATGGGCCACCGGTTCACGGTGACCCGTCGATTGCGTCGCTTGCCAGAGGAGCCCTGGTGAAGGCCCGGTCCGTCGTCCGAGGAACCCGGACGCCGAAAGGCGGCAGCGCCACCGCCCTGCCGGTCGGAAGGAGGGTGGCCGGGCCGTGCCGTGCTGTCGGCTTCAGGCGAGGTCGGTGGCGGGCTCGGTCGCGTAGCGGCTCATCGCGTCGATGTTGGCCTGTGGCGTCAGTGGCCGGCCGTCGGCGAGCACCTCCTGGAGTTCTCGGAAGTACTGCACGTACAGGTCGGGGGTGAAGGTGCTGAGCATGACGGCGGGTTGGTCGGTCAGGTTGGCGAAGGTGTGCGGGGTACCGGGCGCAACCACCACGAGCGTGCCCGTGGTGGCGTCGTAGTCCTCGTCCCCGACGGTGAACCGCACGGTGCCGGAGAGGATGTAGAAGCCCTCGTCGTGTCGGGCGTGGCGGTGCTGCGGCGGCCCCTGGGTGTGCGGGGCGAGGACGGACTCGGCGATCGCGAGGCGGTGCCCGGTGTGGCTGCCGTCCTCCAGAACGTGCATGTGCGTGGTGCCCAGAACGATCGTCTCGCCGTTGCCGGGACCCACCACCGATACAGCGGGGTGGGTCTGCGGCTCGCTGGTCTTGGCTTCTTCGGTCATGCTCACAAGTGCACCGCCGGGAACCTGCCCGTGTCCAAGACCCATCCCGTGGCGCCGATACCCGTTGGGTATCGTTGCAGCGTGGAGCTACGGACCTTGCGCTACTTCGTGGCGGTCGCCGAGGAACTCCACTTCGGCCGGGCCGCCACCCGACTGCACATGAGTCAGCCGCCGCTGAGCCGGGCGATCAAGCAGTTGGAGGCCGATGTCGGGGCCCTGCTGTTCGCCCGCTCGCCCACGGGGGTCACGCTCACGCCGGTGGGCTCGGTGCTGCTCGACGAGGCGCGGGCCCTACTCGACCATGCCGACCGCGTCCGGGTGCGCGTGAGCGCGGCGGCCGGCGTCGCGACCATCACCGTCGGCATCCTGGGCGACGGCACCGACCCGGGAGTGGCCAGGCTGGCCGCCGCCTACCGCCGAAGCCACCCCCGCATCGACATCCGCATCCGCGACACCGACCTGACCGACCCCACCTGCGGGCTGCGCGCCGGACTGGTCGACGTCGCACTGACTCGGGCGCCGTTCGACGAGACTGCCCTGACGGTGCGTGCCCTGCGGACCGATCCGGTCGGCGTGGTCCTGCGCGCCGACGATCCGCTGGCCCGCCGCGACGGACTGCGGCTGGCCGAGCTGGGCGACCGCCGCTGGTTCCAGTTCCCGCAGGACACCGACCCCATCTGGCAGTCGTACTGGAACGGCGGCAGGCCGCGCGAGGGCCCAGTGGTGCGCGCCGTCCAGGAATGCCTGCAGGCCGTGCTGTGGAACGGCACGGTCGGCTTGGCCCCGCTCGGACACGACCTGCCCGCGGAGCTCGCCGTGGTGCCGCTGATCGACATGCCGCCGAGCCGAGTGGTGGCGGTGTGGAACGAGGGCGACGCCAACCCGCTGATCCGATCCTTCATCGAGATCGCGACAGCCGCGTACCGTCACTGAGCACCGGCAACCGGTGCTGCCGCAGCTCGTGAACAATTCGAACACCGCGGCCTCAGGGACCGCCTCCCGAAGTGGTGAACGTCTGCTGTTCCTTCCCGCGGCAGGCGGTGAGCTCGGGTGGACCGGCGCGGCTCAGCTCACGGCGGGGCGAGGCGATGCGATACTGCGCCAGTACGTGGAGCAGCGTGTGGACACGGTGGTCCACCGGCGGCTCGACGAGTTGTTCCGGACGGGCACCGGCGGGGATTGCTGCCGGCGCCGCCTGAGCTGCTGAGTGAGATCGGCGTGTTGGAGCGGCTGCTCACCGCGCAGTTGCCGCGCGAACTGGACTGGACCGCGGCCGATCTGCTGCGGGCGACCGTCGACCCCGTGCTCCACGGGGCGATCCGCTCGACATATCCCGGCATCGACGGCGAGCGACTCCGGGCGGTCATCCCGGCGGCCCGCAATGATGAGCAGGAGGTGGGCCCGTGACCGGGACGACCGGCAGGGTGGCATTGGTGACGGGGGCCAGCAGCGGAATCGGTGCGGCCACCGCGCACCTTCTGGCCGCGCGGGGTATGCGAGTGGTGGTCAACTACCTCCGCAGCGGCAAGGCGGCAGAGGAGGTCGTGGCCGGCATCGAGGCGGCAGGTGGCCAGGCCATGGCCGTGCAGGCCGACGTGCGCGAGCCGGCGGCGATCGGGAGCATGGTCGAGCAGGTCCGGGCGGCCTGGGGCGGCATCGACGTGCTCGTGCACAACGCGCTCATCCCGTACGCGGTCAAGTCGTTCCAGGACATGACGTGGGAAGAACTGGGCGGCAAGATCGACGCCGAGATGCATGCGGCGTTCGCGGTCACCAAGGCCGTCGTGCCCGCCATGAGCGAGCAGGGCTGGGGACGCATCGTCTACATCAGCACCGGCCTCAGCCGCCGGCCCCGGGCGGGCATGATCGCGCTGGGCGCGGCCAAGGCCGCCCTGGAGCAGTTCGCCCGCTACCTCGCCCAGGAGCTGGGCCCGCAGGGCATCACGGTCAACATCGTCGCAGCCGGCCCGGTGGAGGACACCCGCATGGGGTCCGCGCTCGACGAGAGGATCAAGCAGCGGCAGGTGGCCCTCACCCCTGTGGGTCGCCTGGCACGCCCGGCCGATGTCGCCCGGGCGGTCGCCTTCTACGCCGACGAGGACAACGCCTTCATGACCGGCACCACGGCCGCGGTCAACGGCGGAATGTCGATGGACTGACAGCCCGACCGGCATCCGCCGCACCGTCACCTCGGCACCCTACGCCGCGCCGTACCGTGCCCTCCCGGGACGGCGCGGCGCTGACACGATCAAGGAAGAGCTTCATGTACACGATCGATCTCGCCTATGTCGGGCGCGGCCTGCACGAGGAACTGGTCGCCTACATCGCCGACCAACAGGACTACTACGTCGACGAGGGCGTCCACGTCGCCCTGCGCGACGGCTGCTCCTGGGACGTCGAGCGCCTGCGCCGCTGCGCCACCATCGGGCTCGGCCGAGTCCTGCTGTCCCGGCTGACCGACGGCATCCCGTGGGCCGCTCTCAACGTGAACACCCACCGCCCGCTGTTCTGGTTCCTCGCCCGCCCCGGCCTGACCTCCCTGGCCGACCTGGCCGGCCAACGGCTCGCGGTACACGCCCCCCACACCCCACCCGGGTGCTTCGCCCGGATCGTGCTGCGCCAGGCCGGCCTCGACCCGGACCACGACGTCCGCACCGTCGTCCGCTGTCCCGGCGACTACAGCATGGACCTGCGCCGGCTGCACGACGGCAGCATCGACGCCGCCTACGTCGGCAGCACCATGGCACCGGAGGCGGTAGCCGCCGAGCACGGCTGGCAGGTGCCGGCCTGGGTCGGCGACCATTTCCGGATCCCCACCGTAGGCGTGGCCGTCGACCCCACCCACATCCATCCGGACGACCCCGCGGTCCAGGCCGTCGTACGAGCCCACCGACGCGCCCTGCAGGTGATCCACAACGACCCCGACACCACGGTGCGGTACATGCGGACGTTCCTCGGCGGACAGACCGAGGATGAAGTCCGAGCCCACTACGAGAGGTTCATCGCACCGTACTTCACCACCGACGGCCAAGCCGACCTCAGCGTCGGTGACAGCGCGATCGCCGCGGTCGCCGCCGAACTCGGTGTCCCCTCCACCGTCACGGCAGCCGAGTTCTACCGCACCGCAACCACCCCAGCATAGAAGCCCGGCGACGCCGAAGCGCGGGCGCTGTGACAGCCTCATGAACGATCAAAGCCAGCCCCCGGGTCAGGCCTTGGCGATTTTCCTGCCCGGCATCGGTTCCGCGAGTGCTGTCCGCCATACAGGCGCACCGAAGGCGTCCGCGAAGTATTGTGTCTCGTGCACCACGTGCCCGTGGGAAAACTCCATGATGCTCACCGAGTAGGTGGGCACCCCGTCGTACGTGATGATGCACTCGCTCACCCACAGATCCCCGCTGCCGACGATTCGGTGGATGGTGAAGTGCCGACTGGCAGGGTGTCCGCCACGTTGAGCCGAAATCGTCGAGCGGCCCCGGAATCGTTCACCTGACTGGGGGTAGTCCAGGATCGCATCCGCGGCGTAGATGGCGTGTTCGGCTTCGGTATCCCCACGTTCCGATGCCTGCCAGTGTTCCTCGAGTGCAGCCCTGATCCGGATGTCAGCATTCATCGTACTGTCCCCTTCTACAGGCGACCGGAGCGATCCGGGGACCTGGGAACGCTTCGAGGCTTTCCCGGGACGCCGGGCCGTTGAACGTCATGGGCAACGGTGACAGCGTGGATCGCCAAGGCAGCGACTCAGCTACAGGACACTGCGGATCAGGACCGGACAACTCGTGACGCGTGGAAGCGCCTGACCATGCGGGCGGACCCGGTCCGCCCCCCGCTACCTTCTTCGTGGCCCCGCAATGGGGCTCCCGGCCTCCGGTCCGGCATGACTGTTCCCCCCTGTAGTTCGCATGATCCGGGGGGTGGTGTCACCGGGACGGAGGCATCGGTGGACCGCTGACGGAGGCAGGACCACCAGCGTGCTGGGAGGCTGCCGTCAGGCCCGCTACTCGCCCCCTCCTGCCCCGCGGGCGGGTACGGCGTTGGTGGCGGCCACCGCACAGTGCAGGGCCCGCGCAATCTTCACGGCGTCGTCGACGGCCCAGACGTGGATGAAGAACATGCGGGGCGAGTCGACCAAGCCGTGATTGTGCAGTTCGACGATCCCGATCCCGTCGCGCTGGAGTACGCTCAGCACATGCTGCGCCTCCCCGGCCAGCACGGCGACATCCCCGCTGAGCGCAGCGCGGCCTCCCCCCACCGGCTGGAAGCTGAAGGCCGTGGTCGCCCCGGAACCGGGCGGCAGGACATAGCTGCCGTCGGTGATCGTCTCGCGGCGCAGGAAGGCAGACTTGTAGACACTGCCGTAGACGGTGCCTGGGGTGCCCAGGGCGGCGTCGATGCCCGCCGTGTCCAGCTCCAGCTTCTTCGGGTCAGTCGTCGAGGACGTGGCGGGCGGCGTGCCCGTGTGGGCGAACGCGGCGCGCAGGCCGCGGGCCAGGGCCGGGGCGTCCGGGCCGTGTCCGTGCGTATGGATCCACACGAGACGGGGAGTGTGAGTGGGCAGGTGGTTGTGAATGGCCACCTGCTCGATGCCGTGTGACTGCAGCGTGCCGATCACCGGGGGCAGTTCCGCCTCGGTGACGGCCAGTTCTCCCATGGTCAGGGTGGTGTTGTCGGCATAGCGGATGAAGGACACGTGCGAGCCGACGGCGAGTTCCGGCGACACGGTGACGCCGTGGGAGACGACATGCAGGTCGGTGCGGGGGAAAGCCGTCCGGTAGATCAGCGTGCCCAGCATGCTGCCCTTGCGGCCCAGCTCCTCCGCGACGTGAGTCCAGTCCTCCGCGGCGCTCTCAGCCGGACGCACCAGCGCGCCGGCCTCCTTGCCGTCAGCACCCGCCTCACCTCCGCGGGCGTGATCCGTGCCGCCGTACGCCCCTTCGGGCAAGGCGTCCTGCCCGGCACCGACGGCCCGTCCCGGCAGTGCCGCGAATGCCGATCCCAGCACGGCCGTGGTCAGGACGCGGCGTCGTGACGCCCCTGCGCCTGTTCCGGTCGGTCCTGGCCTCGCTTCAGTAGCCACGTGTTCGCCTCCCAGCGTGCCGCGTCGTGGAATCAAAACACCGTTCGTCGTGCGGACGACGATTCGACACACGCGGACCGACCGATCCACCCCCGGATGGGGGGGTGGGCGAGTGCGGTGTGCTGCAGAGGCGTGCTGATCCGCCGGACGTCCTCCTCCGTTGGTGGCTCACCAGATCAAGCGTCAAGTACGTTTGACGCTTGGGCAAGCCGCTGGTCTACTCCCTCCCATGACCTCCACCACATCGCCGCCTGCGCTGGACGCCGTCGCCGTCGTCGAGTCGATCGCCGACCTGGTCTGCGAGAACTACGTCTTCCCCGATGCCGCCCGGCAACTGGCGGCCCTGCTGCGGCGCCGGAGTGCCGAGGACTCCTACCGGGCCGAATCCGCCCAGGAGTTGGCCGAAGCGGTCACCGCCGATCTGCGGTCCGTCAACGGCGACCTTCACTTGGCCCTGAAGTACCACGCCGTGCCCGCGCCGCCGGAACAAGGCGCGGCGGCACTCGCCGCGATGCGGAGGGAATTCGACGCCTCCCTGGGCGGTGTTCCCCGCGTGGAGCTCCTCGACGGCGGCGTCGCGGTCCTGGAGATCGCACCCAAGATGTTCCCGCTGGACTGGGCGGCACAGCCGCTGACCGCGGCGCTCTCACTGGTGGCACCCGCCCGCGCCCTCATCCTGGACCTGCGCCGCAACACCGGTGGCGATCCGAACACGGTCGCCTTCGTCTGCGGCTACCTGCTCGACGGCCGCACACAGCTCAACACCATGGTCTCGCGGCAGGGGGAGGTGGCCGAGCAGTCCTGGACGCCCCCGTTCGTACCGGGTGCCCGCTTCGGCGGCAGCAAGCCGCTCTACGTGCTGACGAGCGGAAACACCTTCTCCGGGGGCGAGGAGCTCGCCTACGACCTGCAGCAGCTCGGGCGCGCCGAGGTCGTCGGGGAGACCACCCGGGGCGGCGCGCACCCGCGCGAGGGCTGGACGGTGCACCCGCACCTGGAGCTCAGCGTGCCCATCGCCCGCGCGGTCAACCCGGTCTCGGGCACCAACTGGGAGGGCACCGGCGTCCGGCCCGATGTGCTGTGCGACGCCGAGGCGGCGCTCGACCGCGCGCTGTCCCTGGCGGTGGCACGCTTGACCTAGTGTCCTGCGCCAGGAATCCGTTCTAGATATGAGGCGAGTCGTTCGAGGATCTCGTCGGCGGTCTTGGTCCAGGTGAACGGGCGGGGGTCCTCGTTCCAGGCCTTGGTCCAGGCCCGGATGGCCTTCCCCAGGGCCTGGACGGACTTGTGGACTCCGCGCCGGAGGTGCTTGTCCGTCAGCAGTGCGAACCATCGCCCGGCCTGGTTGAGCCAGGACGGGCTGGTCGGGGTGGAGTACAGGTGGAGCCGGGGGTGGCCGGCCGGCCACTTCCGGGCTGCCGGGGTCCTGTGAGTGGCGCATTTGTCACAGATCAGGTGCTGAGTGATCCGTGGCGCAGGGCCACGTGTGGGTCGACGTGCAGTGGAATCGATTCTGCGTTCCCCGGCCGACGCCGTTCGGCCCAACAGTGGTGGTGGCACTGACCCATCTCGGCCATGGTGAGCATGGCCGCGGTTCGGCTGCGCGACCTTCGGCTTCAGCGTGTTCATCGGCCTGCGCGAATGACGGCGGCCATGGCGGACGCGGGAGGATGATCGTGACGCTCAGTGAAAAGGATCTGCTCAAAACCGGCGACGGCCCCCTGGAGGAGCTGTTCCGGATGAGCCCACCCGGCGACATCCGGCGACCGCTACGGCCTGTCCGGCACAGAACGCGACGAACCTGCCCGGCGGCAGCGGTACCGGCCCCCGCACCGATGGCGGCACCGGCACCCACACGGTGGGTCCCGGGGACACCCTGGTCGGCATCGCGGCCGCCCATGGAGAGCCTTGGCGGGCACTGTACGAGAGAAACAGGTCCACCGTCGGAAATGATCCGGACGTGATCCTCCCCGGCCAGAGCCTCACCCTCGGCTGACCCGAAGCCGAGCGGCGACCCGGACCGGGGCCACGACGGAGCGGTCGACCTCGACCAGGAGCACCGGCACCCCGGTCTCCGGGGCGGGTCGGGCAGCGCGTCGGGGTCCAGGAGCAGCGCCGGCGGGCCCTCCCGACGTCCTTCGAGAGACGTCCTTCGAGAAGTGACATCAGATTTGGCGGGCGTAGGACGCGAGGCGATCGGCGAGCGCGACGACGAGGTCTCGCAGTTCATCGGGGCGCTCGATGACGAACGGCCGGTCGAGCGAGGCGAGTACCGGAGGCAACCAGTCGAGCCGCTCCGCCCGTAGCTCGACGCGCAGCCAGCGCTCGGCCGTCCGGTCCTCGCCTGCCGCAGGCTCATGTTCCTCCAGGACCGCGACGCTCGCGGGAAGGCGGGCGCGGATCTGTTCAACTGTCCCGTGGATCCGCAGAGTCACCTCATGCTGGTACTCGGCCGTGGCGAACCCTGACACCACGCGCTGTGCCGGGCCGGGGCCCGTGGGCGCTTCGAAAGAGCCGGACAGGGTCCTCGCGTCTGCGATGCGGTCGAGCCGGAAGGTTCGGTCCTCGCCGATCTCGTCGTCCCTGCCCGTGACGTACCACCGGCCCGAATGGGTGACGATCCCGTACGCGTGCAGCGTGCGTTCGCTACGCCGTCCGTTGCGGTCGGTGTATCTGATCGAGACCGGTCGACGGTGGCGCACCGCATCGGCGATGGTGAGCAGGACCCCGGTGTCCGGGGGGTCGAACTCGCCGGGCTGATCCGTGAAGGCGAGCGCTTCCAGGAGTGTGTCGAGCCGACGGGCGATGTGCTTGGGCAGCACCCGTCGGATCTTCGCCGATGCCGTCTCGTTTGCCGTGTGCTCCGTCGTGGTCAACCCTGCTCGGCGGCCGGCGACCAGGCCGAGCAGCACGGCCAGTGCCTCCTCGTCGCTGAGCATGAGCGGAGGCAAGCGGTACCCGGGGGCGAGCCGGTACCCGCCATAGCGGCCGCGCACCGATTCCACGGGCACGTCCAGGTCGATCAGCTGGTCCACGTATCGCCGCACGGTGCGTCCTTCGACGCCGAGCCGGTCGGCGAGTTCGGCCACAGTCCGGGTGCCGCCCGATTGCAGCAGTTCCAGGAGTTTCAGCACGCGGCCAGTGGGTCGAGGCATGTGCACAACCTAACGCGAATAGTGGACCGATTCTGTCCACTATTTCTCCTAGTCTGCGACGTGCACTCCCCCAGGACAACCAAGGAGACCCCTATGGACTTCGTCTCGATCCGCATCATCACCAGCGACGTCGCGCGTCTCGTCGACTTCTACCAGCGCGCCACAGGGGTGCAGGCGATGTGGGCCACCGAGGACTTCGCCGAGCTCAAGACCGCGGGCGCCACCCTCGCGATCGCCAGCACCCGCACTGTCCCGCTGTTCGCCCCTGGTTCCGCCCGTCCGGCGGACAACCACAGCGTGATCACCGAGTTCCTCGTCGAGGACGTGGACCGCGTCCACCGGAACCTGACCGGCTTCGTCACCGACTTCGTCAGCGGGCCCACGACGATGCCCTGGGGCAACCGGTCGCTGCTGTTCCGCGACCCCGACGGCAACCTCGTCAACTTCTTCACCCCCGTCACCCCGGAGGCCATCGAGAAGTTCGTACGTTGACGCCACGCACAGCCACGCACGCGGGAGCCCTGTGACGACTTCACCGTGGCCTCGTCGGTGCCGATCGCCCGGGCCGTGCCCGCGGCCTTGAGGCCGACGACGAAGCGCAGCACGATCACGTCGTACTTCGCCGCGGGCAGTTCCCTTGATGGCGGCGCCGAGCGCCATGCCCGCCTCCAGGCCCTCCACGCCGGTGGTGAGGGCGTCCAGGTCGTCCAGCCGCGGCTCCCGCTCCGGGCGCAGCACCACGTCGAACGCGACGCGTTCCTCCAGCCGGTCCGGACGCTCGCGCTCCACCTCCACCAGGTGGCGCGGGGCTGCCCAGGCGGTGGCGGCGGGCTGGGGGGTAGGTCAGGACGCGGTCCCAGAAGTCGGCGAGTTCGAGGAAGGCCTCGCTGACGAGTTCCTGGGCGAGGCCGGCGTCGCCGAGCTGCCGGCCGCCGTCCCGGCCGGCGCCGCCCGGATCGAGGACCTCATCCAGCACGGGCCGGCCGTGCCGATCCGGCACCCGCTCAGCGGCCGGGGCGGGCGGCCGTGCGGGTGGACGCAGCTGCAGGCCGACCGGCGCCCACACCTTGATGCCCCGTCCAGGAGTGGTGGATTCTTGGGGTCCTCGCAACACCTGATGGCCTACGTGGTTGTCAGTAGATCACGCAGGCGCTCGGCTGGGGTTCTCCAGCCGAGCGTTTTGCGTGGTCGGCCGTTGAGTTGCTGGGCGACGTGTTCGAGGTCCTCGGGGCTGTGCACGGACAGGTCTGTGCCCTTGGGGAAGTACTGCCGCAGCAGGCCGTTGGTGTTCTCGTTCGACCCGCGCTGCCAGGGTGAGTGCGGGTCGCAGAAGTAGACGGGGACTCCCGTGGCCACGGTGAACTGCTTGTGCGCGGCCATCTCGCAGCCCTGGTCCCAGGTCAGCGAGCCGCGCAGGTGCTCGGGCAGGGCCTGGACCAAGGGCACCAGGACGTCGCGGACCTCCTCGGCGGTGTGCCCGCCGGGCAGGTGTCCGAGTATGACGTAGCGGGTGGAGCGCTCGACCAGGGTCACGATCGCGCTCTCGCTGCGGGGGCCGACGATCAGTCGGGTAGCGGGGACGCATTACTGCGTCCCCGCCCCCTCAGAACCGTGCAAGCAGCTGTTCACCGCACACGGCTCAAGCAAGCCCCGAG
>NZ_JBFBFA010000084.1:0-12117 GCF_040683915.1 Kitasatospora sp. NPDC093102
GGCCGAAGCCGCTCCCACTGGCCGTCAGTCAGATCACCCCTACTCCCCATAGTCGTATCAACGACTCAACTGATCGGCAGGACACGGCCTAGTTCACCAGGAGTTCACCCTTCCGAAACCATTGCGCAACCCACTTCCACGGTTCCGCCCCCGCCGCGTGCGGAATGCACGGTAGCATCCGCTCCGCAACAGGGCGGTTACCCAACCGGGCATCGCCACAGGTCGGAAGGTGGACGCGCAGGTGGAGATACGGCTGCTGGGCCCGGTCGCACTCGTCGACGGCGGCGAGCCGCGCTCCGCCGGGGGCCGCCTGCGGCTCGCCGTACTCGCCCTGCTCGCGCACGACCTGGGGCAGGTCGTGCCGGTCGAGCGCTTCTTCGACCTGGTGTGGGGCGCCACTCCCCCGCCGCAGGCCAAAGCCGCGCTCCAGGGCCACATCTCCGCCCTGCGCCGGATGCTCGACGGCTCCTCCTTCACCCTGAGCACCCAGGCCCCCGGCTACCGCCTCACCGGCGACCCGGACGCGGTCGACGCCCACCGCTTCCTCGCCCGGCTGGACCGCGCCACCCGTACGCCCGACCCTGCCGCGGCCGTCCGGCAGCTGCGCGAGGCCCTCGACCTCTGGCACGGCGCGGCGCTCGGCGGTCTGCCGGAGACCACGCTGCGCCGGGCCCTCGCCGACCCCCTCGACGCCGCCCACCGACGGGCCACCGACCTCCTCGCCTCGCTGGAGGCCCGGCTCGCCGCCGCGGACCGGCCGGCACCGGCGCCGGTCGCCGACAGCAGGACCGTGCCCCGCCAACTCCCCCGCGCGGCCGTCGGGTTCGTCGGCCGCACCATCGAGTCCCTGCGGCTGGACGACGCCTGCGGCCCGGGCCCCGAACGCGTGGGGCTGGCCGTCGTCGTCGGCCAGGCCGGAGTCGGCAAGACCACCATGGTCGCCCGCTGGGCCGAGTCCGCCGCCGAACAGTTCCCCGACGGACAGCTCTTCGTCGACCTGCGGGGCTTCGACCCCGCCGGCCCGGCCGACCCCGGCGAGGTCCTCGGCCGCTTCCTCCAGGCACTCGGCCTGCCCGACCCGCACATCCCGCCGAGCACCGCCGAGCGGGCGGCGCTGTTCCGTCAGCGGACCCTGGAGAGCCGGCTGCTGGTCGTCCTCGACAACGCCCACGACGCCGCCGCGGTGCGCATGCTGGTGCCCTCCGGCGCGGGCTGCGCCACCGTCGTCACGAGCCGCAACAGCCTCCAGGAGCTCGTGGTGACCGAAGGCGCCACGCTCCTGCACCTCGACGTGCTCACCCCCGCCGACTCCCGCGACCTGCTCGCCCGGATGATCGGCGCGGACCGGCTCGAAGCCGAACCGCGGGCCGCCGACCGGCTGGCCGAACTGTGCCACCACCTGCCCCTGGCCCTGCGCATCGCCTCCGCCCGGCTCGCCGCCCACCCCGGGTGGGCCATCGCCGACCTGGTCGTCGAACTCGACGACGAGCACGCCCGGCTGGCCGTCCTCGACACCCAGGGCACGGTCAGCGTCCGCAGCGCCCTGACCCTGACCTGCCGCCAGCTGCCCGAGGACGCGCGCCGCCTGCTGCCGCTGCTCGCACTCCACCCGGGCAGCGAGATCAGCATCCCCGCCGCGGCCGCCCTGCTGGACGAGAACGGCGTGGTCGCCCGCCGGGCCCTGGGTTCGCTCGGCCAGTACCACCTCCTCGCCGAGACCAGCCCCTCCCGCTACAGCCGCCACGACCTGGTCCGGCTCTTCTCCGAAGAGCTCGCGAGCGCGCTCCCGCCCGCCGAGGTCGCCGCGGCCCGCGACCGCCTGCTCGACTTCTACCTCTGCGCGACCGCGCGCGGCGCCCACCTGCTGACGGCCTCCCAGCACCTGGCCAACCCCCCGCTGGCCCACCCGCCCAGGGCCCTGCCCCGGCTCGACTCCGCCCACCACGCGAACACCTGGTTCACCGACGAGGAGCCGACGATCCTGAGCCTGATCAGGTCGGCGACCGCGGAGGGCGACCACGTCCGGGCGTGGAAGCTGGCCGACAACTCCTGCCTGCTGGCCGAACCGGTCAGCTGCGTCAACCGGCTGGACCACGCCTCCGCGGGGCTGGCCGCCGCACGGCGCTCCGGTGACGACCTCGCCGAGAGCCGGCTGAGCCGCGCCTTCGGAGTCGCCTCCGCCGCGGCCGGCCACACCGACGACGGGCTGGCCCGGCTGAACCGCGCCCTCGAACTCGCCGACGCGCTCGGATCCCCGCAGGAGCGGCTGAGCTGTCTGGACTCCCTGGCGGTCGGGCGGTACTACGCCGGAGACTTCGAGCAGGCCGCGCACACCTTCCGGGCCTCGCTCGACGTCGCCCGCGACCTCGCCGACCGGCCCGCCGAAGGCCGGGCCCTGCTCAACCTCAGCTACATGCTCACCCTCACCGGCCGGGGCGAGGAGGCGCTGACCTGCTCCACCCGCTCGCTCGCCCTGCTGGACGACCTCACGCACACCCCGTCGTACGCGCACGCCCTCGGCAACCACGGCCTGGCGCTGGACGCCTGCGGGCGCCTGGAGGAGGCCGAGGCCGGCCTGACCCGCGGCCACGCCCTCGCGGCACGGTACGGCCACCAGCGCGCGGTCTTCCGCAACGCCTTCGAGCTCGGCCGGATCCTGCTGCGCCACGGCCGCCCGGCCGACGCCCGGCGCTGGCTGCTCGTCGCCCAGGAGGCCAACGAGACCCTCCGGCTCCCGGTCGTCGACGTCATCACCTCGCTGCTGGCGAAGGCCGAGCAGGCGGAACCGGCGGAACAACGCGGGTAGCCCGGCCGGGCCGCGCGTCGTCGCGCGGGCCGGCCGGGCCGGTGAACCGCCGTCAGCCGCGCTCGACCAGCGCGGTCTGGACGATGTGGACCGACCGGCGGCGGGTGATCCACTGCACCCGGCCCAGCGGGAGCAGCTTCGGCTTGACCATCCCGAGGAAGGCCCCCTCGTCCGGCTTGCAGGACAGCATCAGGGCCGGCGAGCCGAGGTCCCAGATGCTGCGCAGCACCCGGTCGGCCATCGCCCGGTTGGCGCCCGCCGAACTGCGGGCGATCACCAGGTGCAGGCCGATGTTGGCGCCCTGCGGCAGCAGGTCGTACAGCGGCGCGAGCGGCTGGTCCGAGATGCTGCCGCTGACCAGCTCGTAGTCGTCGACCAGGACGAAGTAGCGCGGGCCGCTCCACCAGTCCCGGCGGGCCAGCTGCTCCGGCGTGATGTCGGGGCCGGGCAGGCGCTCCTTGAGCACCTCGGCGATGTCCCGGGCCACCTGGCCGAGGCTGGCGCCGGAGACGGCGTAGCCGGCCCGCCGGTGCTCGGGCACCGAGTCGACCAGGTCGCGGCGGTAGTCGGCGAGCACGACCCGGGCCTCGTCCGGCCCGTACCGCTGCTCGATCGCCCGCGCGACCACGCGCAGCAGGTTGGTCTTGCCGCTCTCGGTGTCACCGAAGACGAGCAGGTGGGCGTCCTCCCGGAAGTCGTGGCAGACCACGTTGAGGCCCTGCTGTTCCAGGCCCACCGGCACGCGCAGGTCGCCGTCGGCGACCGGCAGGGAGTCGGCGGTCAGGACGTCCGGGAGCATCCGCACCGGCGGCGCCTTGGGCCCGGCCCACTCCTCGGTGATCTGCTCGACCAGGGCTTGGCTGGCCTCGCTCATCCCCTCGGGGCCGACCCCGCCGTCGATGCGCGGGACGGCGGCCACGAAGTGCATGCCCTGGCGGGTGAGGCCGCGGCCCGGCTGCTCCGGCACGAGGGCGGCGAGGCGGGCGTTGACCTCGGAGTCGACCGGGTCGCCGAGGCGCAGCTCGAAGCGGGTGCCGAGCATGTCCCGCAGCCAGGGGCGGATCTCGGACCAGCGGGTGGAGGCCACGATGATGTGGATGCCGTAGCTGAGGCCGCGGTTGGAGATCTGCCCGAGGATGCCCTCCAGTGCGTCGAACTCCTGCCGGAAGGTGTACCAGCCGTCGATCACCAGGAAGACGTCGCCGAACGGGTCCTCCTGGGCCCAGGCCTCGCCGCGCCGCTTGCGGTAGGTCTCCATGGAGTCGATGCCGTGCTCGGTGAACAGCCGCTCGCGCATGGCCATCAGCCCGGCGAGTTCGGCCAGGGTGCGGGTGACCCGGTCCGCCTCGCGGCGGCCCGCGACGCTGCCCACGTGCGGCAGCTTGCCCAGGGTGGAGAGCGCGCCGCCGCCGAAGTCCAGGCAGTAGAACTGGACTTCGCGCGGGGTGTGGGTGAGCGCGAGGGACAGGATGAGGGTGCGGACGAAGGTCGACTTTCCGCTGTGCGGGCCACCGACCACACCGACGTGTCCGGCGCCGCCCGCCAGATCGGCGACCAGCAGTTCGCGGACGCCCTCGAAGGGCAGGTCGACCAGGCCGAGCGGCACCCGCAGCCGGCCGCGTTCCGGGGAGTCGATCACGCTGAGGCCGTGGTCGGGGTGCGGCTCCACCGGGGGCAGCACGCCGTCCAGGCCGGGCGAGTCGGTCAGCGGCGGCAGCCAGACCTGGCGGGCGGCCGGGCCGGCGTCGCGGAGCTTGTCCAGCAGGATGGTCATCAGCGCCTCGTTGCTCTGCGCCTCCGGCTCGGGCGCCGTCTCCCGCTCCTCGGCGACGGCGAGCCGGGCCTCGGCCGGGTCCTCCAGCCGGTCGGTGCCGTACTCGACGATCTGCTGACGCACCGCTGCGGCGGCGTCCGGGGTGGAGCGGTGCCGGGTCGAGCCCTTGTAGGGGCCGGAGACGTACGCGGCCTTGAAGCGGGTGAGGGTCGAGGTGCCGGTCTTCAGGAACCCGGAGCCGGGCACCGGCGGCAGCTCGTACGCGTCGGGCACGCCGAGCACGCTGCGGCTCTCGGAGGCGGAGAAGGTGCGCAGGCCGATCCGGTAGGAGAGGTGGGACTCCAGCTGGTGGATGCGCCCCTCCTCCAGTCGCTGGGAGGCGAGCAGCAGGTGGACCCCGAGGCTTCGGCCGAGGCGGCCGATCATGACGAACAGCTCCATCATCTCGCGGCGGATGGAGAGCATCTCGGAGAACTCGTCGACCACGACGAACAGGGTGGGCAGCGGGTCCAGCACGGTGCCGGAGGCGCGGGCCCGCTCGTAGTCGGCGAGCGAGCTGTAGCCGGTGCGGCGCAGCAGTTCCTGGCGGCGCACCATCTCGCCGTGCAGCGCGCTCTGCATCCGGTCGACCAGCGGGAGTTCGTCGGCCAGGTTGGTGATGACCGCCGAGGTGTGCGGGAGCTGGTCGAGGCCGAGGAAGGTCGCGCCGCCCTTGAAGTCGACGAGGACGAAGTTGAGCACCTCGGAGTTGTGGGTGACGGCGAGCGCGAGCACCAGGGTGCGCAGCAGCTCCGACTTGCCGGAGCCGGTGGCGCCGATCAGCATGCCGTGCGGTCCCATGCCGCCCTGGGCGGACTCCTTGATGTCCAGTTCGACCGGGGTGCCGTCGTGGGAGAGGCCGATCGGCACCTTGAGCTTGTCCCAGGGGCTGCGGGTGGCCCACAGGGACTGCGGGTCGAAGGTGTTGGCGTCGTCGATGCCGAGCAGGTCGGTGAGCTCCTGGTCGGTGGCCAGCGGGTCGATGCTCTCCACCGAGCGGGCCAGCCGGTTCGGCGAGACGAGCTTGGCCAGGACGCGGGCGGAGACCAGGGGGAGGGTGTCGGGCTGCCCGACGGAGGTGAAGGTGTCGCGGCCGGTGCGGTCGACGCCGACCACCTCGATCTCCTCGACGGCGACCTGGAGGCGCAGCGACTGCTTGTCGTGCTTCCAGCGCAGCGCGCCGGCCAGGTCGAGCACGGTGGTGTTGGCGAATCCGGCGTCGGCGATCCGGCTGCCGGAGGGCAGGGCGACTCCGTCCAGCACGATCAGCATGTACGGCTCGTCGGGGCGGATCTTGCCGTTGGGTTCGAAGCGGCCGCGTTCGGCGAAGGAGTCGCCGAGCAGGCGCTCCAGCTCCATGACGCTGTCGGTGACGAGCCGGACGGGGCCGGCCGAGTCGTGGGCGGTGGGGTGCTGCACGTGCGGCAGCCACTTGACGAAGTCCCAGTGCGGCTTGGCATCGGCGCCGATGCAGAAGGCGATCCGCAGGTCGTCCGGCGCGTGCAGGGTGGTGAGCTGGCCGATCAGCGCCCGGGCGAGGCCGCGCACGGTCTCCTCGGCCTGGCTGCCGGAGAGGTCCGGGTGGGCGCGGAACTGCACCCGGGCGAAGGCGCGCAGCAGGACGGCGGTGGGCGAGCGGGGCACCACGGCCCAGGCCTTGATGAAGCGGCGCAGGGCGCTCGCGGAGATCGGGTCGAGGTCCTCGATCGGCTTGGACTGCGGGGGGCGCAGGGCGAGGACGGCCCGCTGGTCGCCGAGGCCGAGCCGGACCTCGCCGAAGTCGTCGTGGTTGGGGCGCCGTTCCCACAGCCGGCTGGACAGGGCCAGTGACCACAGGCCCTGCGGGGTGGGGAACTGCCAGAGCATCGCCTGGTACTGGGCGTTGGAGGCGGTGCGGGCCTGGCGCCGGATCTGGGTCAGGTAGCGCAGGTAGTCGCGGCGCTCGCCGTTGAGCTTGCGCTTGCGGTCACCGGCTCCCTTGACCATCTGGCCGGCCATCATGCCGACGCCGGACAGCGCCATCAGGCCGCCGACGATGTAGCCGGTGACGGCGCCGCCGGGCTGGATGAACATCAGCATCATCGAGCCGGAGGCGAGCGCCATGGGCAGGGTGGTGAGCGCGGTACTCATGCCGCCGCCCTGCGTCTCCGGCAGGACGGGCGGTTCCTGGATCGCGACCTCACCGCCGGGCATCTCAGGGCCCGGCCGGAAGACCGGGCGGCGGAAGATCTTCGTGCTGGGCACCGGGTATACCCCCCAGGGTCGTTGGGCACCTTCGTTTCTCAATCCGACGGAACGGCCCGGCGAGAAGCGGTGGTTCACCTGAACTCGGTCCGGGTTTCGGTCCGTAACCATCCCTCGGACAGGTGGTCCCATCCCCCTAACCCTTCCGAAGGGTGGTTTTCCCCATGAGTGCCAGTGCCTCGGACACCTGGCGGTTCACCGTGCAAGCGCCCTCTGGCCTGATCGAGCTCTCCGCTCCGATGGACGTGCCGCTGGCCGAACTGCTGCCCGTGATCGTGCAGAAGGGCGGGGACCGGCTCGCCGAGGACTCGCTCGAAGGCGACGGCTTCGTACTGCAACGCCTCGGCGAGCCGCCGCTGCCGGAGGAGAAGACGCCGAGCGCGCTGGGCCTGCTGGACGGCGAGACGCTCTACCTGCGCCCGCGCACCGAACAGATCCGCGAGGTCGAGTTCGACGACCTGGTGGACGGCGTGGCCGAGGGCGTCCGCTCGCCGCGCGCCAGCTGGAACGCCGGGTGGACGCGGCGGCTGTTCACCGGCCTCGGCGCCACGGCGGCGCTGGTCGGCCTGCCGGTCCTGCTGCGGGACGGCCCGGTCGCGGCGCGCGCCTGGGCGGCCGCGGGGGTGGCGGTGGTGCTGCTGGCGGCGGCGGCACTGCTGTCGCGGCTGTGGAAGGACTTCGCCAACTCGGTGGTGTTCGGCTGCGTCGCGGTCCTGTACGCCGCGCTGGCCGGGGCGCTGCTCGGTGCCGGCGCGGGCGGCTCGCCGCTGTCGGCCGCCGCGCTCGCCCCGGCGGGCGGCGCGGCGGCGTGGGCGGCGTTCCTGGGCTGGCTGGGCGTGGCCGGTCCGGGCGCGGTGGGCCGGCCGGAGGCTCCGGCGGGCGCGCCCGGTGCGCCGGTCTTCGCGGGCATGGGAGCGACAGCGCTGGGCGGCTTCGCCTTCACGCTGGTGCGCGAGGTGTTCGGCTTCACGCCGCTGGCCTCGGCCGCGCTGGTGGGTTCGGTGACGGCGCAGTTCCTGTGGCCGTACCTGCCCCTCATCGCGTTCCGGATGGCCCGCATGCGCCTGCCGGAACTGCCCACCGACGCCGAGCAGTTGCAGCGCAACCTGGACCCGATCCCGGGCAGCCGGCTGCTCACCCAGGCCGCCGTCGTGGGCCGCTACCTCCTCGCGCTGATCATCGGGCTGGGTGTGGTGTACGGCTCCTGCGCGGTCTACCTGGCGGCCTCGGACGACTCCTGGGCGCACTGGCTGGCCGGCGTGCTGTCGCTGTCGCTGGTGCTGCGCTGCCGGGTGCTCGCCGGAGTCGGCCACCGGCTCGCCACCCTGGTGCCGACCCTGCCGGTCCTCGTGGTGCTGCTGATCGGCCTCGGCTCCGGCTACGGCCCGTACGGCCCGTCGGGGGTGGCCGTCGCGCTGGCCCTGCTGGCGCTGGCCGCCGCGTACGGCTCGCACCGGCTGCCGGGCCGCCGGCTGCTCCCGTACTACGGCCGGACGGCCGACATCCTGGAGACCGTCACGGCGCTGGCCCTGCCGCTGCTGGTGCTCCAGGTGCTCGGCGTGTTCGCGCTGGCCCTCTCCGTCGGCCACCAGGGCTGACCCGCCGCCGTCTTCCGTCACTCAGCTCGAAGGGCGTGACCTGGGATGCAGAACAACCGCGACCAGCTACAGGCGTACACCACGGTGGTGGGCCGACTGGGCTCCGCGATCACCGCCGGCCAGTCGGATCCGCCGCAGCACCCGCTGAAACGGCTGACCACCGGGACGGTGGGCGGGATCGTGCTCGGCGCGATCGGCCTGGCGGGGACGGCGGCGTTCAGCCTGATGTTCCCGAGCACCGGCCCCACCGAGGCCGAGTGGAAGGCCCCGGGCGTCCTGATCGTGGACAAGGACACCGGCACCCGCTACGTCTTCCGCGACGACGAGCTGGACCCGGTCGTCAACGAGACCTCGGCCCGGCTGCTGACCGCGGCGGCCACCCGGGGCGGGGGCGCGGCGAAGGTCGTCAGCGTTCCGAACTCCTCGCTCAGGGACGTCAAGCACGGGCTGCCGGTGGGCATTCCGGAGGCGCCGGACGTGCTCCCGGACCCGCAGCGGATGAGCAGCAACCCCTGGCTGGTGTGCGCGCCGGCCCCGGGCAAGCCCAAGGACGCCCTGACCGTGGTGCTGCCGGGCGCGGCCGGCGACAAGGGCCCGGCCGTCACCGCCGCGCCGCCGCCCGGGCCCGCGCCGACGGCGGCAGCGACGGCGACGGGATCGCCGTCCACCGAGCCGCCGGTGAAGTCCCGGGCGCAGTCCGCCGTGCTGGTCCGCGCCCAGGACGGCGGACTGCACCTGGTCGTCGACGGTACGGCCCACCGCTTCGGCGGCCCCGGTGACGTCCTGGCCCTCGGCTACAACCCGGACCACGCCCTGCCCGTGCCGGACTCCTGGCTCGGCCAGCTGGCCACCGGCAGCACGCTGGCCGCCGTCCCGGTGCCCGGCACCGGAGGGGCCGGCCCCCAGGTCAACGGGGTCACCACCCAGATCGGACAGATCTTCAAGCTCGGCTCGGCCGACGGCTCGGCCACCTACCTGGTCGCCAAGTCCGACGGGCTGCACCCGATCACCGCCGTCCAGGCCCAGCTCCAGCTGGGCGATCCGACGATCGGGGCGGCCTACCCCGGCCGCCGGCCCGCGCCGCTGGACCTCACCGGCAGCGATGTGGCCCGCGCCGGCATCTCCGCCAGCACCGTCGGCGCCACCGACCTGCCCGCCGTGCTCCCCGGCCCGGGAACCGCCGCCCCGGCCGACCACGTCGCCTGTCTGAGCTTCAGCCTGGAACCCCGTCAGGTGGCCAAGCCCCAGGCCGTCACCCTCCCGACGGCGGCGCTCGACCGCGCGCTGCCCGGCAAGCGCGGCTCGGCCGCCGTGCTCGGCGCCGCGGGCGTCGGCCTGCTCGCCTGGCTGCCGCCGAGCGACCCGGCCAGCACCGCCCCGCCGGCGGAGTACCTGATCACGGACACCGGGACGGCCTACCGGGTCGCCGACACCGACACGGTCGGCGCGCTCGGGTTCTCCAAGGTTCCGCCGCTCGCCGTCCCCAAGAGCCTGCTCGACCTGCTGCCGGCCGGCCCGACCATCGACGCGGCCGCGCTGGCCGGCCCCGCCACCGGCTGAGGACCGGTCCCGCCGGACGGCCCGGCAGACCCGACACCCGCCCGACGCGACAGAAGACGCGACAGAAAGCGAGGCCGCGATGGCCACCCCCTCCGCGCTGGAGAGCCCGCCCGAGGCCGAGAGCGCCCGACCCGCCGCACCCGCTCAGCCCTCCGCACCCGCCACGCCCGATCGGCCCTCCGGCCCCGCCACGCCCTCCGCGCCCTCCGCGCCCGAGAAGCCCTGGACCCCGTACCGGATGCCCGGCCCGGCCCGGCTCACCCTGTGGACCGCCGCCGCCCTGGCCGGCGGCCTGGGCGGCTACCACGGCGGGCCCGTCGGCTACGCCGCCGCCGGGGCCGGGGCCGCCGTCCTCGGTGCCACCGCCGTGCTCTGGCCGCACCGGAGCATCGACCGGGTGCTGTCCCGCACCGCCGCCTACCGCAAGGAGCGGCTGGCCCGGTTCGCCGGCGAGGACGAACCCGCCACCCCCGAGGAGGCACTGCGCGGCTCCCTGCTGCCCGACCTGGAGATCTTCACCGGCGGCCCGACCACCGACCGGATCGGCGTGGTGTACGACGGCACCGGCTGGGCCGCCGCGATCAGCGTCCAGCTGACCGACTACGGCACCCCCGAACTGCTCACCGCCGAACTCGCCCCGCTGCTGCGCGACCCGCTCGGCGACCTCGCCTCGCTCCAGGTCCTGGTGCACAGCTCCCCGGGCGGCGAACCCGGCCTGGTGGACGGCTGCCCGACCTCACCGATCCTGCGCCAGACCCTCATCGTGCTGCGCGTGGAGGCCCGGGGCCGCCGCGCCGACGGCCCGTTCACCACCGCCGCACTGGCCGTGCGCGCCCTGCGCAAACGGCTGCGGACCACGGGCGCGCTGCTGGCCCGGCACGGGATCACCTGCCACCGGCTGGACGCCGAGGAACTGACCTTCGTCCTGCGGCTCGCCCTCGGCGCCGAGCTCGTCGCGGTGGAGAGCGACCCGGAGACCGGCGCGCCGCTGCCCCCGCCGGTCGCGATGCCGGACCGGACCGTCGAAACCGACTGGTCCACCTGGCAGTTCAGCGGCATCCGGCACGAGGTGCTACGGGTCCGCAAGGCCGAACCCGGCGCACTGGCCGCCCTGCACGAGCAGGCCTCCCCGACCCGCACCGCGGTCACCAGCTCCGTCACCCTGTTCCCGACCGGCGGCGCCGGAGTCGCCCAGCAGACGCTGGTCCGGATCAGCCGCCGCGACGGCGACGACGAGGCCGCCCGCGCCTCGGCCGGCCTCACCAACCGCTTCGGCCTCAAGCTCGCCTCGCTCAACGGCGTCCAGGGCGACGCCAACCTCGCGGTGCTGCCGCTGGCCCGGCGCACCGGTGGGCGCGGCAGCTGGGAGGGCGCGGCCGTCAACGGCGACGGCCACGACCCGCGGACCACCCAGTCCGTCGACACGGGCGGCCTGCTCATCGGGTACGGCCGCACCGGCGACGAGATCGGTGTCCGGCTGCTCGGCAGCACCGGACGCTCCACCGCGCTGGTCACCCCGCCGCAGATCGCCCGGCTGCTCGCCCTGCGCGCCGCCAAGTCCGGCGCCCAGGTCCTCGTGGTCTCGCACCGCCCCGACCTGTGGCAGCGGCTGCGCACCACCGCGCCGTTCTCGGTCCGGATCGCCGCCCCGGGCGCGACCCCGTCCGCGGACGACTTCCGCCCCTGGCTGGTCCTGGAGGACGTCAACCACCACACCGCCCTCCCCCGCCCGGAACGGATCGGCCCGCTGCGCGGCTCCCTCACCCTGCTCCCGCCGGTCGGCACCGAGGACACCCCGTGGGCGACCAGCTTCGACACCGTGGTGGTCGCCTCCCTGCCGCAGCCGCTCGCCGAACGGCTCGGCCAGGCCTTCGACCTCACACCGAAGGACGTCGCCGAACTGCCGACGCTGCCGAGTGACACGCTGGCCGTCATCCGCCGCCGCAGCGTCCGCTACGCCACCTTCCAGGGCGCGGGCCCGCTGGAGCAGACCGTCCTGCTGTGAGGCCGCCGGAGGTCCGTGGGCCGGCCGGCTGCTGCCGGCCGGCCCACGGCATTCCGTCAGGCGACGGCGTCAGCCGGAATCGCCGTCACGG
>NZ_JBFBFA010000085.1:0-12053 GCF_040683915.1 Kitasatospora sp. NPDC093102
CGGTCGCTGTGGAGGACCTGGCGGTGAAGGGACTCGCCCGCACGCGCCTGGCCAAGTCCGTGCACGACGCCGGGTGGTCGCAGTTCGTGACCATGTTGGAGTACAAGGCCGCCCGTTACGGGCGTGCCTTCCACCGGATACGCCGCTTCGAGCCGACCTCGCAGGTGTGCTCGACCTGTGGCGTCAAGGACGGCCCCAAGCCCCTCAATGTCCGGGAGTGGACCTGTGGGGCGTGCGGGACTGTCCTGGACCGGGATGTCAACGCGGCGGTCAACGTCGCCAAGGCCGCCGGACTGGCGGTATCAGCCTGTGGAGCGCAGGTGAGACCGGTACTCGTGCCGGCGCAGCGCGGTGAAGCAGGAACCCACCCGAAGCCGTACCGGGCAACGGTGCGACAGGCGGGAATCACTCGCCTTTAGGCGGGTGAGGATGTCAAGAGCGGTAGTTGCACTGACCACGGACGACAGCGTCGACACCATCGCCTCGGCCGCGGGCATGGGCACGGCGACGGCACTGCGCCGCCACTTCCACCGCACGATCGGCGTGCCGCCGGATGCCTACCGCCGCTCCTTCCGGGAGTGAGGCCGCGGTCCCCACCCGACCGCGTGACCGGCAACCGGCCATCGACTGCCGGACGCTCGCCCGCCTCCGCGGATTCACGGACGCACAACTGGTCCGGGCCCGACGGCCCGTAGCGAGTGCCGCTCCCTCGCCGCCGGTCTCGATGCGCGATGGCCGGTCGGTCTGCGCAACCGGTGCGGTCCGGTGCGTGAGGCAGGCGTCATTCGACGAGGGCGGCCCGGTAGGCGGTGATCACCAGTTGGACACGGTCACGGGCGGCGAGTTTGGTGAGCAGGTGGCCGACGTGGGTCTTGACCGTGCCGGTGCTGACGCCCAGCTGCTCGGCGATCTCGGTGTTGGTGAGCCCGCGGCCGATCAGCGTCAGGACCTCCAGTTCCCGCCCGGTGACGGCGCGCAGGACCCGCTGCCGCTCGCCGCCCTCGGGCGCGGCCGCCGGTTCCGTGGGCCGGGCGGCGAAGGCGCGGATCAGCCGGCGGGTGACGCTCGGGGCGAGCAGGGCCTCCCCGGCGGCGACCACCCGGATCGCGGCCAGCAGGTCCTCGGGCGGGGTGGACTTCAGCAGGAAGCCGGAGGCACCGGCGCGCAGCGCCCCGTAGATGTATTCGTCGAGGTCGAAGGTGGTCAGGACGAGGATCCGTACGTTGCTCTCGGCGGTGATCTGCCGGGTGGCCGCCAGGCCGTCGGTGCCCGGCATCCGGATGTCCATCAGCACGACGTCCGGGTGCCGGGCGCGGGCCAGTCGGACGGCCTGGGCGCCGTCGGCGGCCTCGCCGACCACCGTGAAGCCGTCGGCCGCGGCGACGATCCCGGCCAGTCCGGCTCGGACGAGTGCCTGGTCGTCGGCGACCACGACCCGGATCGGCGGGGCACAGGGCTGCTCGGGCGCCGTCATGACGCTGCCCCTGCCAGTGGCAGCACGGCCCGGACCCGGAAGCCCCCGCCCGGCAGCGCTCCGGCCTCCAGCCGGCCCCGGTAGAGCCCGACCCGCTCGGCCATTCCCGCCAGGCCGTGCCCGCCACCGGTCCCAACCGACGTGCCGCGCCCGGCGTCGGTCACCTCCAGCACCAGCTGTTCCTCCTCGTACGCCACGTCCACCCGGGCCGAGTCGGTGTGCGCGTGTTTGACCACGTTGGTCAGCGCCTCCTGGACGATCCGGAACGCCGACAGCTCGACGCCGTCCGGCAGCGGCCGCACCCGGCCGCCCACCCGCAGCCCGACCCGCACCCCGGCCTCCGCACTGCTCGCCACCAGCCGTTCCAGATCGGCCAGCCGGGGCGCGGGCGCCAGCTCCCCGGTCACCGTTCCACGCAGGACGGTGAGCAGACCGCGCATCTCCACCATCGCGTCCCGGCTCACCGTCTCGATCGTGGCCAGCGCCTGCTCGGCCTTCGCCCGGTCCTGCCCGATCACGAAGCGGCCGTAGCCCGCCTGGACGTTGACCACGCTCATGCTGTGCGCGATCACGTCGTGCAGCTCCCGGGCCAGCCGGATCCGCTCCTCGGCGAGCTCGGTCTTGGCCAGGCCCACCTGGTGGCGGCGCACCTCCACGCCGTACGCGCGGTAGCGGGCCGCCGCGCTGCCCAGCGCCCAGGCGGTGACGATCGCCAGCGCGGCGAAGACCAGGTTGTTCCACAGCTCCCGCGAGCCGAACTCGCTCAGCCCGGCGCCCAGCAGCCCGAGCGCCAGCGCGGCCGCGCCGGCCCGCGGCGCTCCGAGCGCCGCGATCAGGTAGACGGACATCGCGGCGGCGAGCACGACCTGGAACCCGGCCAGGTTGGCGATGGTCAACTGCCCGGCCACCGCCACGACCACCACCCAGGCGGCGAACACCACCCCTGCCGTGGCCACCGGCGCGAGCCGCCGCAAGCCCGCCGCCGCGCCGACGACGACCACACACGCGAGCACCGTCACCAGCTCGGCCGTGGTCGGCTCGGCGTAGCCCCGGTGGTGCGGATCGAACACCCGGTGGGCGTCCAGCACCCGCAGCCAGGTGATCACGGTCAGGGCCAGTGAGACCGTCAGGTCGACCGCCACCCAGTGACCCGGGCGCAGCCTTCTGGTCACCGGCGGGTGCGGGGTGTCGGGCATTTCCCCAGGCTAACGGCGGCCCGCCGTCGAGACATCGCCCCACAGGCCTACGACCACGGGCAGAGGCCGGCCCCTGTCGGGTGCCGGGATTCCGCCCACGGTGGGAAGCCCGGACCCAGGTGCGGACGGGAGCGTGGAGGCACGCCACGAGAAAGGCACGACGATGATCGAGGTACGCGACCTCACCAAACGTTACGGCGGCGCCCTCGCCGTGGACGGACTCACGTTCACCGTCCACCCCGGGCAGGTCACCGGCTTCCTCGGGCCGAACGGCTCGGGCAAGTCCACCACCCTGCGGATGATCCTGGGCCTGGACACCCCGGCCAGAGGACAGGCCACCGTCAACGGCCACCCGTACACCTCGCTGCGCCACCCGCTGCGCGAGGTCGGCGCGCTGCTGGACGCGGCGGCCGTCCATCCCGCCCGCTCCGCCCACCACCACCTGCTCGGCCTCGCCGTCACCAACGGCATCGGCCCCCGCCGGGTCCGCGAGGTGCTGGAACTCACCGGTCTGGCGACGGCGGCCCGCCGCCGGGCCGGGCGCTTCTCGCTCGGCATGAAACAGCGCCTGGGCATCGCCGCCGCCCTCCTCGGCGACCCGGCCGTCCTCCTGCTCGACGAACCCGTCAACGGCCTGGACCCGCAAGGCGTCCAGTGGATCCGCACCCTCCTGCGCGACCTCGCCGCCGAAGGACGAACCGTCCTGCTCTCCTCACACCTGATGAGCGAAACGGCCCTCACCGCCGACCACCTGGTGATCATCGGTCGCGGACGACTCGTCGCCGACTGCCCGACCGCCGACTTCCTCGCCGAGAACGCCCGCACCGACGTCCTGGTGCGCTGCGCCCGTCCGGCAGAGCTGGCCCGGCTGCTGCGCGCGGCCGGGGCCTCCTTCGTCGGCGAGGAACCCGCAGGAGCGCTGGCCGTCGTCGGCCTGGAGCCGGCCGTCATCGGCGAACTGGCCGCCGACCACGGCATCCGCGTTCACGAACTCACCGTCCGGCACGCCTCGTTGGAACAGGCGTTCATGGACGCCACCGGCGGCACGGTCGACTGCCGCGCCACCTCCACTTCTCCCGGAAAGAGGACCGCATGACCACCGCTCCGACCACCCGAGGCGCCCTGGCCGGGGAATGGGTCAAGCTGCGCAGCGTCCGCGCAACCCCGCTCGCCGCAGCCGTCGCGCTGGCCGCCGCGCTGTTCATCGGCCTGATCGACTACGCCGGCGCGGCCGGCAACTGGGACACCTGGAATGCCGCGCAACGCGAGCGCTTCGACCCCGTCCGTTACGGCTTCTCCGGCGGCTTCTACGTCGCCGTCCTGGCCATCGGCACCCTGGGAACCCTGGCCGCCTCCAGCGAGTACACCACGGGCCAGATCCGCACCACCCTCGTGGCCGTGCCCCGGCGCGGCCAGCTGCTCGCCGCCAAAGCCCTGGTGGTCGGCGGCGTGTCGGCCCTGCTCGGACAGCTGCTGGCCTTCCTGACCTTCCTGCTCGGCCAGCGCGCCCTGGCCGCCAAGCACCTCGCGGTCTCGCTCGGCGCCCCGGGCGTGACCCGCGCCGTCGTCGGCTGCGGCGTCTTCCTGTCCGTCTTCGCCCTGCTCGGCCTCGCGCTTGGTTTCCTCCTGCGCCACACAGCGGGCGCGGTCGCTGCCCTGTTCGGCCTCTTCTTCCTCTCCCCGGTGCTGCTGGCACCGCTCGGCGACGAGGTGTCCCGGTTCGGACTGCAGAGTGTCTTCGAAGGCCTCGGCACCACGGTCGCCTCAGCAGGCGCCGACCGCCTCGGCCCGGCCGGCTGCTTCGCCGCTCTGGCCGGCTACCTCGCCGTCGCCTTCACCCTGGCCGCCCTCAGCCTGACCCGCCGGGACGCCTGACACCCGTCTTCTCGGTCACCGGGGCCCGCATGAGGACGGCGAGCCGGGCGGGACGGCGCCGGGCGAAGTCGGCGTCCGTGGCGGTCCGGCGGGTGGGGCGGATCATCGCGGTCGGGCTCCTGGCCGGTCGGGGAGGGTCAGCCGAGGGTGCTGACGACGGTCTTCGTCGCCTCGGCGATCAGGGCGTCGTCGGAGGCGGCGCCCGCCCTGCCGCGGTCGGACAGGACGACGACCACGATCGGGCTGCGCCCGCCCGACGGCCACGCCACGGCGACGTCGTTGCGGGTCCCGTAGCCCGCGTTGCCGGTCTTGTCGCCGATCTTCCAGTCGGCGGGCACCCCCGCGCGGACGTACGGGCCGCCGGTCGTGTTGCCGACCAGCCAGTCCGTCAGCAGCCCGCGTCGGTCCTCCGCGAGGGTGTCGCCGAGGACGTAGCGGCGCAGGTCGGTGGCGAGGACGCGCGGCGTGCTGGTGTCGCGGGTGTCGCCCGGGGTCGCCTCGTTGAGGGTGGGTTCGGTGCGGTCGACGCTGGTGGTGGAGTCGCCCAGGTCGCGCAGGGACTGCTGGACGGCCGCCGGGCCGCCGAGTTCGGCGGTGACGAGGTTGGCCGCGGTGTTGTCGCTGTACTGGATGGAGGCGGCGGCCAGGTCCCGCAGCTTCATGCCGGTGGCCACGTGCTGCGAGGTGATCGGTGCCCACGTCAGCACGTCCTCCTGGCGGTAGGAGACGACCTTGTCCAGGTCCGCGTCGGACGCCTTCCGCAGCAGGGCCCCGGCGGCGAGCGACTTGATCGTGGACGCGAACGCGAACCGCTCGTCGGCCCGGTGGGTGACCTCCCGGCCGTTGCCGGTGTCCACCGCGAACACGCCGAGCCGGGCGCCGAACTGTTGCTCAAGCGCCGCGAAGGAGGCGTCCGCCGAGTCGGTCGCGGGCGCCCGCGTCGCCGTCGCGCCGGGTGCCGGTGCCGTCGAGACGCTGCTCGCCCGGCCGCACCCGCCGATCAGTGCGGCCACGAGCAGGGCCACGGCGGGCAGCGCGGTGCGGGGGCGGTGAAGGTCGGGCGTCATCGGTGGTCTCCCAGGTGGTTCGTGCCGTCGCGGCCGTGCCGTCGCGCTCAGCTAAACAGGCCGCCGACTCCCCAGTCCAAGAGTGCAATCGTGAAGTGGGCGATAAGAAAACACCTATGATTGCTGCCCATGGACCTGCTGGGGCACCTCCGCCACTTCCGCGCCGTCGCCGAGGAACGGCACTTCGGCCGCGCCGCCGAGCGCCTGCGGATCGCCCAGCCCTCGCTCTCCCAGCGGATCCAGCGCCTCGAACGCGAACTCGGCGTGACCCTGTTCGACCGCGGCCCGCGCGGTGTCGACCTCACCCCGGCGGGCCGGCTGCTGCTCGCCGAGGCCGAGGAAACGCTGGACAGCGCCGCCCGCCTCCTCGCCACCGCCGCCGACCTGCGCAGCGGACGGGCCGGCACCCTGCGCGCGGCCGTCCCGCCCGAACTCGGGCCGGCCACCCTGGCCGCGCTGCTCACCGGCTTCGAGACCGCCTCCCCAGGCACCCGGCTCGAACTGCGGGAACTGCCGGTCGCGGCCGTGGTGCGCGAGCTCGCCCAGCACACCGTCGACGTCGCCGTCGTCCGCCACCCCTGCCCGGCCGACGGACTGGCCTTCGGCCCCGTCCTGCACCAGCCGCTCGGCGTCCTGCTCGCCGCCCGCAGTCCGTACGCCGACCGCCCGCAGCTCGCGGTGGCCGAACTGATCGGTCTGCGCCTGGTCCTCTTCCCACGCGCCACGGCCCCGGCCCTGTACGACGAGGTGCTCACCGCGCTGACCAGGCACGGCTGCACCCCCGAGGCCGTCGTCGACCCGCCGGGACCGGACGTCGCGGGCGCGCTCGTGCTCACCGGCAGCGCCGTCGCCCTGGTGCCGCGCACCGCGCCACCACCGGGTACAGTCTGGCGTCCGCTGACCGGCACCCCGCTGGCCTGGCGGACCTCCACGGCCTGGCCGGCCGGGCGGGGCCGGCCCGCCGTCCGGCTGTTCGCGCAGGCCGCCCACGAGGCGCTGACCGGACCGGGCGGCCTGCTGCCCCAGCCGCCCAACCGCCCGCTCTACCCCCGGCCCGCAATGGAGTTCCCGCTGTGACCAGCGACCGCCCGAGAGCCGACCGCACGGCTGCCGACCGGCCCCCGCACAACCGGGCCGCGCGCACCCGCATCGCCGCGGCCTTCGCCGACGCGGGCGTCACCGGCTGGCTGCACGCGCGCGACCTCGACACCGGCGCCGAGATCGGCCTCGGCGCCGACACCGCCGTCAGCACCGCCAGCGTCCACAAGGTCTGCCTGCTCGTGACGCTGTACCGCGAGGCCGCCGCCGGGCGGATCGACCTGACCCGGCAGGTCGACGTCCCCGCCGCCGGCCGCACCCCCGGGGGGACCGGCCTCGCCGCCATGCTCGACGCCGCCCGCCTGTCCCTTCGCGACCTCGCCTACCTCACCGTGGCCGTCAGCGACAACACCGCCGCCGACGCCCTGTGGGACGAGATCGGCCTCGACACCGTCAACCGCACCATGGCCGACCTCGGCCTGAGCCGCACCGTCGCCGTCCACAAGCTCCGCGATCTCATCGCCGCCCTCGCCGAGGACACCGGCCCGGACTCCCCGGTCGACCCCGCCGTCGTCGCCCGCCTCAGGGTCCTTGACCCCGCCTTCACCAACCACAGCACCCCCCGCGACATGACCACCCTGCTCGCCGCCCTCTGGCACGGCGACGCCTGCCCCGGCGACCACGGCGCCGCCCTGCGACGCCTCCTCGGCCTCCAGGTCTGGCCGCACCGCCTGGCCTCCGGCTTCCCCTTCGACGACGTCCGCGTCCACGGCAAGACCGGCACCCTTCCCACGCTGCGCCACGAGGTCGGCGTCGTCGAATACCCCGACGGCGGCCGCTACGCCCTCGCCGTCTTCACCCGCGCGGCCGCCACCACCATCACCCTGCCCGCCGCCGACGCCGCCATCGGAACCACCGCCCGCCTCGCCGTCGACGCCCTCCGGGCGCGGGCGGCAACGAGCGGGACGGGCTGACGGGGGCCGGGCCGGGGCGAAACCGTGATGCCGCGACCACCCCCGGCATGCCCACCAAGGCCCCGCCGCTACCGCCGCTACCGCCGCCACCGCGCCGGCCATGGCGGCCGTGCGCGCGGAACTCGCGGGACGGCGAACTGGCCGAGGCCGAGGCCGGGTTCGGGCTTGCCGCCTGGCAGGTGGAAGAGGTCGCGGCCGGGGGTGCGGGCGGCCGGCAGCCGGCCCTCGTCGAGGTGGACCCGGGCGACCTTCTCGATGACCTGGGTCATGCGGCGGTGGGGGCGCCCGCGACGCGGCGCTCGCCGCCGTTGCGCTCCTGCCAGAGGCGGTACACCTCGACGGCGTCCTCGCGCTCCTCGTGGCGCATCGGCAGTCGGCGTTCCTGCCAGGGCTTGGCGAACTCGCCGTAGAAGGTGTCGAGTTCGAAGTACTTGCGGTCGTCGACGTAGTGGGGCTCGTAGGCGTCGCGGGTGGTGAGGAAGACGACCTCGTCCGGGGAGCAGTAGTACAGCGAGCCCAGGCACATCGGGCAGGGGTGGGCGAGCACGTAGATGGTGGTGCCGGTCAGGTGCTCGGTGCCCAGCTTCGTACAGGCCTCGCGGATGGCGAGGATCTCCGCGTGCGCGGTCGGGTCGCTGGTCTGGGCGACCCTGTTGGGACTCTCGGCGAGGATCTCGCCGTCCTTGACGATGACGGTCGCGAACGGGCGGCCGCCCTCGGCGACGTTTTGGCGGGCGAGGTCGATGGTGCGCTGGGCGAAGTCCATGAGGGGCCTCCGGGGTGGGAGAGGGGGACGGGCGGGCCGGGTGTTCCCGGCCCGCCCCTGGTGGCGTCCGATGGGGGCGGTGCCGGGTCAGAAGGGCTTGGTCGGCAGGTACTTGCCGTCGAGGGTGATGACGGCGCGCTCGCCGCCCTCGGGGTCGGCGACCTTCTTCACGTCGAGCTTGAAGTTGATCGCGGAGATGATGCCGTCGCCGAACTCCTCGTGGACCAGGGCCTTGAGGGTGGTGCCGTAGACCTGGAGCATCTCGTAGAAGCGGTACATGGTCGGGTCGGTCGGGATGCGGTTGGGCATCGAGCCGCGGACCGGGATGGTCTGGAGCAGCAGGGCGGCGTCCTCACCGAGGCCGAGCAGCTCGGCGACGGCGTTGGCGGACTTCTCGGGCAGCGGGTGCTGGCCGAGGACGGCGGCGGTGGTGAAGGCGACCGACAGGCCGGAGGCTTCGGCGATCTGCTTCCAGGAGAGGTTCTTGCGGGCCTTCGCGTCGACGGCGGCGTCGGCCAGCGCCTCGCGGGCGCTCTGGTTGAACTGGGTCTGCACCATGACGGATGCGCTCCTTGTACGGGGATGGGGAGGGGCCCACGCCACCCGGAGACGGTGTGGGCGACGTGGGGGAATGCGGGAGTGGAGTGTGGCGGTCAGGCCGCGAGCACAGGGGCGGTCAGGTTCTCGACGCGGCCGGTGGGGATGTCGTAGACCCAGCCGTGCAGGGCGGTCCTCCCCTCCGCCAGGGCCTTGGCGACCGAGGGGTGGGTGGCCAGGTTCGCCAGCTGGGCGAGCACGTTCTGCCGTACCAGGGCCGGAACGTCGCCGGCGGCGGTGCGGGCCACCGAGGCGTCCGCGTGCCGCAGCCAGTCGGCGACCGCCGGGGCGCGGCTGAGGTCGTGGCCCTCGGCGAGGGCGGTCATCGCGCCGCACGCGGAGTGACCGCAGACGACGATGTCCTTCACGCCCAGGGCGGCGACGGCGTACTCGATGCTCGCCGCGACGCCGTCCGCTCCGGGGGTGTGGGCGGGAACCAGGTTGCCGGCGGTGCGGATGACGAACAGGTCACCGGGCTCGGTGCCGGTGATCAGCTCGGGGACGACGCGAGCGTCGGAACAGCTGATGAACAGCGTGTCGGGGGTGTGGTTCGTCGCGAGGTGGGCGAAGAGCTCCGCCTTGGCCGGGAAGACGTCCCTCTGGAAGCGGGCGACGCCCTCGGTGAGGTCCTGCACTGGTCACTCCTCTCGGTGGTGATCGGCCCTTGTGGGCTGGTGAGATCCACCATGCATGACCAGCATCCATAGCGTCCAAGAGTCACTGACCATAGGTGTGATTGGTCGTGTCTATAGTGGCGTTCATGGCTCAAGTCGAACTCCGTCACCTGCGCTACCTGCTCGCCGTGGCCGAACACGGCAACTTCACCCGCGCCGCCGAGGACCTGCACATCTCCCAGCCCACGCTCTCCCAGCAGATCAAACAGCTGGAGAAGACCGTGGGCGTGCAGTTGTTGGACCGCACCGGCCGCACGGTGCGGCCCACCGACGCCGGCGCGGTCTACACCGACCACGCCCGCCGCGCGCTGCGCGACCTGGCCGCCGCCGAACGCGCCGTCCATGACGTCCAGGACCTCTCCCGCGGCCACCTGCGCCTGGGCGTCACCCCCACCTTCACCGCCTACCTGGTCGGCCCGCTCACCGCCGAGCTCCACGCCCGCCACCCCGGCATCGGCCTCACCCTGGTGGAGACGACCCAGGACCGCATCGAGGCGGCCCTGCTCGCCGACGACCTCGACCTCGGCATCGCCTTCGCCGGCCCCCGCCAGCCCGGCATCACCGCCACCGCCCTGTTCACCGAGACCCTCACCCTCGTCACCGGCGCCCACCACCCCGCCGCCGGCCGCGTCGGCCCGCTACCCGTGCGGGACCTCGCCGACGAGCAACTCGCCCTGCTCAGCGGCGACTTCGCCACCCGAGGCCACATCGACGAATACTTCACCCGGTACCGGACCGCCCCGCGCATCACGGTCGAGGCCAACTCCATCAAGGCCCTCACCGAGATCGTCCAACGCACCGACCTGGCCACCGTCCTGCCCGACGCCATCACCGACGACCAGCCCCTCCTGGCCCCCGTTCCCCTCGACCCGCCCCTGCCCACCCGCACCGTCACCCTCCTGCGTCGCACGGACGCCTACGAAAGCGCGGCCACCGGCGCCTTCAGCCACCTCGCCCACGACCTCGTCCACGCACGCGGCTACACACCGCCTCAGTGAACGCCGGGCGAACCGTTCTTGTGGGGGAGCCGGGAACTGGCGGCGCTGGAGGTCTCCGGCCCGTGCACCGCCCCCCGCGGCGCCAACGCCGGCCTCGGCACCCTCGACACCACCCGCAGCTGGCAGCGCCGGAGGTCGACGCGAACACCGACGGCACCGTGCGGCTCGCCGACGGCTGCACCCAGCCGCTCACCCTCACCGCCCCCGCCGCCGACGGCGGCGCCGTCACCGCCAAGACCGACGACCCGGCCAATGCCTACCAGAAGTGGAAGGCCACCGAGAACACCTTGATGCCCCGTCCGAACTGGTGGGTTCTAGCGATCCCCGCAACGCCCTGGAGTTCAGGGAGTTGCGGGGATCGTGGATTTCGAGGTGCTGAAGGAGAGGTTCTTCGAGGCGCTGGACCAGGAGAACGGCAGTGTCACAGGGGCTGCCCGGGCGGTCGGGGTGAACCGTCACACGGCGGCCTCGTGGGCTCGAAAGGCCGGTGTCCGTGGCCGTGGCAAGCCCGGCAGGGGTGGGCATCCGGGACGGGCGGAGTACGAACGGCTGCGTGCGGCCGGAGTCCGGCGCCGCGACGCCGCCGCGCAGGCCGGCGTCCACGAGCGCACCGCTGAGGACTGGGACCAGGGCATCCGGCAGATCGGCCACTCGCGCCTGCACGCAGACGGCCGCCTGATCGACTACACGACCGGTGTGACCACCATCGTTGCTGCCACGTCGGAGCCGTCCGTTGGCGCGATCGAGGCCGAGCTGCACCCCCGGTTCCTCACCGTGGCCGAGCGGGAGTTGATCGCCGACATGCGCCGTGAGGGCCGCTCGTTGCGCGCGATCGGACGGGCACTCGGACGGCCGGCCTCCACTGTCAAGCGTGAGATCGACGCCCGTTCGGTCGACGGCGTCTACCGGCCGCACCAAGCCCAGCGGGCATGGGCGAAGAGCCGGTCGCGCCCCAAGGACTCCAAGCTCGCCCGGGAAGGGGCGCTGCGCGACTTCGTCGCGGGCAGGCTCCGGGAACGCTGGTCGCCCGAGCAGATCTGCCACGCTCTGCTCATCGAGTTCCCCGACGACGAGGGCATGCGGGTGAGTCCGGAGACGATCTACCAGGCGGTCTACGTCCAGGCCCGTGGCGGACTGCGCCGCGAGGTCGCACTCGCGCTGCGCACCGGGCGCACTCGCCGCAAGCCGCACCGCAGTGCGGAGCAGCGCACGCGGCGGTTCGTCGACGAGATGGTGATGATCTCCGAGCGCCCGGCCGAGGCCGAGGACCGCGCGGTGCCCGGGCACTGGGAGGGTGACCGTGCGACACGAAGTCGCACGAATTTGAGTGGACTGACCGATTGGAGAGGCGGCTGATGGTGGGGCCGTAGGTGCAGTCACGGGTCCGTGTCCGT
>NZ_JBFBFA010000086.1:0-11911 GCF_040683915.1 Kitasatospora sp. NPDC093102
GAGGGGGAATTTTGATGATCCGTCGCTATGCCATCATCGCCGCAGCCACAGTGCTGGCCACCATCGCAGCATCCGCCGAGGCGTTCGCGGGCACCCTTCCCAACACCCCGTGACCTGAGCATCTGCGGGCCGGTTCCTTCCCAGAGCTGGCCCGCAGTGCTGTGCGCGCGGTCAGCAGGTAAGCGAGCTGCGCGGCTCCGCGCGGGTTTCGGGGGCTACGGCTGCTGGATTCGGGCGCCCCGGATCACGGTCAGGGCCTCCTGCGGCGTTCGCGGACAGCCGTTTCGTCGTCGGCCCACCGGACCGCGGACGGACTGCTCGGCTGGGTGCCAGTCCTGTAGTGGGCGATCTCGCGGCAGTACGCGTGGTCACCACCGGCACCGAGGTCGGCCAGGCGGTCGAACGCTTCGCGGGCTTCGGCTTCTTCTCCGCGGACGGCATGACGGCCAGGCTGCGCGAGGCGATGGACGACGTCCGACGCTCCGTGGCAGTGCTCGCCGCCCGAGTCCGTGACGCGCACGTCGCCCGCTCCCCGGCCGCGATCCACGGGGCCGTCGCCGCCGGCACCGGCCCGTCTCGCACGCGAGACACCGACCCAGCCGCCGCGGCCGCACTCAACTACGGCCTGTCCAAGCGAGCGCCCTGATCGCCGTCTCCGCCCGCTCCGACGACGTCGCGGAGCTGATCACCCGCCGCCTCGCCGCGCTCGCCCACAGCGGCCTGCAGGCCCTCGATGAGCCTGCGGTGCGCGCGGTGGTCCGCCAGGCCGCCCCCGCCGCCCGCCGATCCGTCAGCGGACCCGGCCGTCGCCGTGCTGCGCCGCGTCGTTGACGACCTCCCCGCCAGCACACACGCGATCGGGGAGCTGATGCTCGAAGTCGCCCCGGCCTACCTCTCCGACACCGACGCCGCCGACGTCCTGGCGCTGCTGTGCGAGCAGATCGGCGAGCCCCTCGAGCACGGCCTGGCCGCCCGCCCGGCGAGGTCATCGAGACCGTCGACACGAAGAAGCTGTTCCTCAAGATGACACTTACAAATTCATCATTCGACAGTTTCAGGATTGACCAAATTCCCGCCTTCTTTTGACTTTTTCGACTTCCTCGGGCCGAATACCGTGCGCAGGAATGAGGCGTTCTCGGCGATCTGGACGCGCTCGGTGTGTTCCTTGGCGGCCTCGGTGATCTGCTGGACGGCCTCGGTGAGGGCCGGATCTGGCGGTCTGGTGGTGGCAGTCGATGTCGAGGACGCCCCGGTCGATGCCGGTGAACTCGACGTCGAGGCCGGCGGCGAGGACGGCGGCCCAGTCGGCTTTGGAGGCTCCGGCGTCGCGGGCGACGGACGCCCCGGGGACGGTGGCGGGGGCGCAGCTGTGTGGCCGAGGTGGGTGTGGGGGCCGGGCCGTACGGAGGCGGCCTGGCGGCCTTTCTGGGGCCGTCGTGCCCCAGGGCGGCCTGCCCCACCGGGAGCGGCTGGCACCAGCCGGACGGGATCCACGGCCATCCGGGTCCAGCGATAACGATCGGCGCTGGAACTTCACCGCAACACAGCGGGACACTTCACCGCGCACCCGGCCCCACCGTTCACCATCCCCAACCACAAGCGCCCGTGACCAGGGAAAATAGCCTCGACTACCCCGGTGAACAGCCACGCCGAGCCGCTGAAGACCAAACGCCGATCATCAGTCGTGCGGGGCCGGGCCGCCGACGGCCTGGCCGAGCTTGACGGTGCTCAGGATGCACAGGACAACGTCAGCTACGGCAGGGCCTCGGTCTCGTCAGAGCGGCTCGTGAGTGATGTCTGCCTGGGTGCATCCTCATCGGCTGCGGAGAAGCTGGGCTTCCCCAGCCCAGGCCACTTCCGCTTCAGACCGGGGAGGGCCTTCTCCTGCCACAGCCGCCTGACAATTGGAGCAGCACCAACACAGATGAGGGCTACGGAAGCGCCAGCTGCTACGAGACCAATGTCGCGCAGCGAGCCGGGTTCGTCTTCATCATCGGCAGTAAGAACCAAATCAGGTCGGCCGAGGTTCCCCGACTCATCAAACGAATTTGTACTGAAAGCTCCGTCATTCCTTCGTGACGGTGCAAGATTATGACCGTCCCCAAGCAGCACCTCGTAGAGAGCCATTATTCACCTTCGGCTTGCATCATCGGTCTTGCTGGACTAGCTAGCAGGCGGATGATACAGGCGCTGATGACATGTTTTCAGCGCTTCCCTGGAATTGACCGCCCCTGCGGAATCTGGCTCATGCTGTAGGGGGTTTCTCCGTTGCTTCGGGCGTTCTTCGGCCAGCGTTGTGCGTGGAGGAGGCGGACCTGCCACCAGGGGTCGTCTTCGGGCGGCCCGTTCTTCTCGGCGCGGCGGAGGGCGCGGGGAGTGGGCGGCTCCAGGATGAGCGGTTGTCTCTTGGTGGTGCGGCGCTGATAGTCGCAGGACGGGCACTCCAGGCGGTCCGGGTGGGCGCTCTCGTCCAGCTCGCCTGGGGAGTCGTGGGCGCCGCCGAGCGGGCCCTTGCAGGTGTGGCACGGGTGCAGGGCGTCGTTGTGGGCGCGGGCGGCGAGCAGCACGTTGCGCAGCGCGGCTGTTTCGGCGTCCTGCTTGGCCTTCTCGGCGCGCTGCTCCTCGGCTTCCTCCTGGTCCTCGCGGGCTTGGCGGCGCTGGGCGATGAGGTCCCAGTCGGGTTCGTCGTTGAGGGCGTCGGTGAGGGAGTGCCAGCCGGGCTGGCCGAAGCGCCACCAGGTGGGCCCTTGCCAGCCGTGTTCGCGCAGGCGCTCGACGGTGCTGCCGAGCACGGGGATCTTGCCGTGGTAGGTGGCGTAGGCGACGCCTTCCTGCTCGTGCGCCCAGCCTTGCCAGTGCTCGCTGGTGGCGTTGTGTAGGTCCTTCAGGCGCTGTTCCAGGGCTTCGTGGCTGTAGCGGGGGCGGCTGCCTCTGGTGCCCTGGTCGAGGACGAACAGCACGGGCGGGCGGACGGTGCGGCGGTGGCTGTAGCCGTATTCGGGTTCGGGGGCGTTGTAGCGGACTTCGACCTCGAGGCGCTCCTGGCCGCCGTCCTGGACGGTGCGGTCGAAGTAGCGCTTGTAGTTGTCGAGCTTGCCGGCGACCTTGCGCACGTCGGTCATGGTGCCCCGGTCGAGCTCCAGGAAGGCCACCGGGATGCCGAGCTCGGGCAGGCGGACGATGGCGTCGGGGATGACGTTGAACTTGCCGGTGATGGTGTGGGGCGTCTCGGTGGCCCAGGCTTCGATGCCGCCGGGCAGCGGGCCAGTGGGCAGGGCGCGGCGTGGGGGTGCCTGTCGCTTGTCGGTGCGGGGTGGGGCGCCGTGGGTGGTGGTGCCGGTGACGGCGGTGGTGATGAGCTCGTTGACGAGCATGGCGTGCGGGGCGCCGGTGGCTCCGGCGCCGCGGGCGTGGCCGCCCATGTCGCGGTCGTCGCCGAGGGCTTCGGCGGCGGCGGCCAGGCCGAGCGGGGTGAGGCCGACGATCTTCTCCGCGCCGGGGCCGCCCGGCTTCGGCTTGGCGGGCCCGTCGGCGGCTTGGGCGGCGGGGCGGCGGCCCGGCGGTGAGGTGGCACCGCGTACGTCGACCAGCTTGTGCTTCTCCAGGTCCCGGACCGCTTCGGCCACGTGCTCGACGCGGTGGTGGGCGCGGTACTCGTCGGCGGCGATCAGGGCGTGCAGCTGCTTGTAGGTGGCGATCTTCAGCACGCCCAGCGCCGCGAGGATGTCGGCGCGCAGCGGGGCGGTAGAGCCGTTGGGGTTGCGGGCGGAGCGGCGGAAGTGCACCCGACCGGGCCGGGCCGGCTGTTCGCCGTCGTGCCGCTCGCCCTGGCCGTCGTCCTGGTCGTGGTTCATGTCCTGCCCCCGCGGTGGTCGTTCGTGGTGCTGATCTTCTCTGCTGTACCGCACACCACCGACACCGGGCCGCCCCGCCCCACGCGCCCGCCGCCCGCCGCTGGCTCCCGCTGCGCGCCGACCACCGGGAGGCGCCCGGCCGCCCCGGCCGGGAAGGGGAGGGCAGAGCGGACCTGGAGCGGGTAGGGCAGCACTGGACCCGGCGGTGAACCCGAGCCCGCCCTACCCAACTGCACCACCAACCACCAACAGCTCAAAGAAGGGAAGGGAGAGGGTTGTCGGCAACCCTGGGCGGCCCGATTCTTGGGGCTGAGCTGGGGAAATATCGAAAGATCGGCTGGAGGTTCCCCCCGGGGCACCACCCGGGGACGGCCCCGGGGAGACACCCGGGGACTGCGACGGGCTCTTTCGCCTCGCCGGGCCCGTACGTGCGCCGTAGCGGCGGCTCAGGCGCTGGTCGGAACAGTACCCCGGGCCAGCCTTCGGCACGCCGGAGCGGCCGGCCTCGCACCGCCTACTTGGCGGCCCGGGGTGACGAATCCGGTGGGGACGGCGTTGGAGCGGGGGTGAGCAGCACTTCCTCTCCCCGCCCTCGGCGCGGCACTGGGTTGGGGCCGGGCGTCGCCGGCCGGGCCTTCGCCGTCGTGGGCCGGGCACCGCGGTCCCCGCTTCCCTGGGCCCGCGAGTCGGTCGACGACGAGTTGCAGAGCGTGCTGGCCGGCCATCAGCAGCTGGTGGCCGCGCGGTGGGAGGCCGTGTTCGAGGACCTGGACGAGGACGTCCTCGGCGAGGTGGCCCAGGAGGCCCGCCAGGACGAACAGGACCCGGGCCGGGCCGTCGACGTCTTCGTGCGAAGCCTGGTCCGGCAACTGGAGGACTGGAAGCAGGCCGACGCCGCGCTGGAGGAAGCGCTGGAGAAAGCGGCGCTCGGGCGGCCGTTGCCGGTGTGGGCGGCCGACGCCCTGGCCGCCGAGCAAGGTCGGCTGTGGGGCGCGCGGCAGGCTCTGCTGGAGGCGATCGCCCGGCACCACCACGGCGGCCCGGGCGCCTGGTGAGGCCGGGGGCCGGGAGAGGGTGTCGACGAGGAACCTGGTGCGAAGCCGAACGAGCAGCTCTCGGGCAACCCGGCCTCACCGGGCGAGCGGCCGACATGCCGGCCGGGACCCGGATAGGTGGTCGCCCCGGGGAGTTCAGGAGCAGGCCATCCGACCAGCCACGGTGCCCCAGCGGCCCGGACGGTCGAGCTCGTAGCCGAAGTCCTCGGCGCAGGAGGGTTCGGCGGCGTCTGAATGTGGTGGCCTTCTGGCGGCTGCAGGGGTTGACTGGGCTCTCGGTGCCACGTCAGCCGGGGAGGAAATCCGTGGAGGATCCGGGGTTCAGGGTGGTCCTGACGGGGGCGGCCTACAGCGGGCCGGGAGCGCTGAGGGCGATCCGCATGGTCACCGGCCTGAGCCTGTGGCAGAGCCGGAAGCTCCTGGACAGTGCACCCGTCACCGCCCAGGCCGACCTCCCGTTCGAGGTGGCCATGGCCGCTCTCAGGAGCCTGCAGGAGAATGGTGTACAGGCCGCTCTGTGCTGCGAGTACTGCGAACGTCTGCTGCCCACCGACGGCACACCTGTCGACCCAGGCCCGTGCGAGTCCCTGTACTGGCCCACCGCCCACTGCCAGGCCAACTCCGAAACCGTCTGCGACCTCGACCGCTGTCCTTCCCACGACCCCGACTGGCTCCGCCCGTAGACACCGCCGGCTGCGGGGCGCGCGGCAGGCGTTGCTGGAGACTGTTGCCCGGCACCACCATGGAGGCCCTGCACCCTGGTGAGGCCGGGTCAGCGGGCGGGAGCCGGGCGGGTGGTTTGGTGGGCGCGCAGGATGGCGTCGAGTGCCAGGTTGGAGCTGGGGTGGGTCTTGGGGCGGGAGAAGTGGTCGACGAGGAGCCTGGCGGTGCCGCGCGGCTGGTAGAGGAGGGCGATCCAGCCGGCCTGGCCCCACGGTCCGTCGGGCAGGGGCGCGGTCCATCCGACCGGCCTGCTGTGGTGGCGCAGTTGGAGGACGCCCTTGGCGTCGGGGGTGAGCCAGGAGCCGAGTTCCCAGCCGGGGCCGAAGGTGACCTCCAGGTCGTCCAGGAGGTCGGGGAAGTCGAAGCGGGTCTCGGGGTCGGTGCAGGCGGTACGCCGGGCCTGCTCGGCGACGTCGGCCGCCGACCGCCAGGCCGGCGCCTCCTCGGCGGCCGCCTCGGTCGCAGGGGTCGGCTCGGTCGCGGGGGCGGTCGCAGCGGGGACGGTCGCAGCGGGGGCCGGAGTTTCGCCCCGCGAGGCGTTTGTCTCCTCCGGGGCGGCGCCGTCGTCGTCCGGGCCGTCGAGGCCCCAGCGGTCGATCCGCTCGCGGGAGCGGGCGACGACGCGCTCGTGCGCGCTCAGGTGAGGCCAGCGGGCCTTGTCCCGGATCTCCTGTGCGGCCATGTAGGCGCGGGTGCCGTAGGCGGGCAGTACCCGGGCCAGCTCCGCGAACGCCGTGGCCGGATCGCCGGTGGTGGTCTCCTCCAGGAAGCGGGTCAGGCGGCGGCGCAGCGCGTCGGCGATGCCGAGGAGGTGCTGGCCGTCCTGGCCCAAGTGGGCGAGGGCGTCGTCGGTCTCGGCTGCTGTTGCGGGGGTGGGGGGTGCGGCGCTGCATGGTGCTGCGGTGGGGCTGGGTGCGGTGTCCTCGGCTGCCGCTGCGCGGGCCTTGGCCTTGAGGCGGTCGATCTTGCTTCGGCACGAGCGCGAGCAGTACTGCTTCGGGCGTCCGGTGGGGCCCTTCGGCGCCGGGTTGGGGCAGTCGGGGTGGGCGCACTGCGGGGCGTGGCCCGCGTCGTCGGCCGGCTGGTCGGTGGCGGCGGTCGGCGGGGCGCTGTCCATTCCGGGATCGTAGCCGCCGAGGTCGGCGTGCCGGGCGGGTTTCGCCTCGCATCCGGTAGCGGGGCGATAGTCCGGGCCCGGTGGGCGGGGACAAGGGGGTCTGCGGCACGGCGCCGCCGGGTTGTCCTGGGGCCGTGCCGTACTTCGGTGGCGGCGGCGCGGCGGGTGCGGCACGGTCGTGGGGCGGGGGTGTACTGGTGCGCTGACCTGCGGTGGGGAGTTCGGCGGGGCGAAACTCACCTGGTGTGCGGGGCGGAACTCGCCGGGCCGTTCGGTGCTCTGTTGGCCGGTCACCGGGTGCGGTGGTGTCCGGCGTCGGTGGAGGGTGGGGTGGTGGGCGTTCTCGTGGTGATCGAGCAGCCGCAGCAGCCGGACCGCCTGGTCGTGCACGCCGCCGGCTCCGACCCGGACGTGCCCGGTGACCCGCTGCCGGTGACGGCCTGCGGGATCGGGACCGCGAGCATGGTCGTCGACCCGTGGCGGCCGTCCGGTCCGGGCTCGCGCTGGTACCCGCCCCGGTACGCCGGGCACGTCTGCCCGCGCTGCGAGCGGGCCGTCCGGTCGATGTGAGCGCCGGCTCTTGGGCGGTCGGTTTGGTTCGGGTCGGCCTCGGTCAGGCGGGGGCCTGGGCGGTGAGGCCGCCGGGGCCGAGGCGTCGCCGGCCGCCTTGCGGGAGGACCTGGCCGGGCTCGGCCTCGGAGGAGGTCGGGGCGGAGAACGGCGAGTTGAGGCGCTCGGCCGGGAGCAGCCGTTCGGCGAGCGGTTCGTCGGCGGCGGCGCTCGCGTGTGAGAACGGCTGGGTCAGCGGACGCCGGGGCGGATGGCCGTTTTGATCACTCATGGCTGGCAGTCTGTCGCCCCGGGCCTCGGCTGCGGACGGGACGTCGGTCCTGTCCATACGGTGGGTGCGGGTGGGCGGGGTCGGCTCATAGATTCTCGTCCGCTTCGGAAGGGGCGGCCGCCGGCGATGGCCCGTGGTTGTGCGTCCCGGGTCCGGCGGGCGCCCTGGGGGCAGAGTAGCCGAGCCCGGCCCCAGGTCAGTGGTCGCCGGGCCGGTAGCGCGATGGCATCCGCCGCGCTGCACTCTGCGTACTTCGGAGTCGCAACCTGCGGACGCCACCGCGCGGCCGGTACACGGCGCAGCCGGGTGGTGGACCGCCGGGCTGGTGGTAGCGGGTCAGGTCTTCAGGACGCGGCTGATCTCGTGCGGGGTCTGCCTGGCGAGGGCCACGAGGGTGTCGAGATGGCCGCCGGTCCAGGGGCGGTCCATGTTCTTCGGGTGGTCGGCCGAGAGGCGGGCGTCGGCGGCGGTGGCCCGGTCCTTGGGGTTGTCGATCTCGGTGTCGCCGAGGCACTCGTAGGCGATCTCGATGAAGTCGAGCAGTTTGGCCCGCTCCTCGCAGCGCCGGTTCAGCTGCGCTTCCTCGCGGTTGAGGAGGCCGTCGACCGGGACCGAGATCGCGCGCTCGAACTCGGCCAGGGTTGGCTCCTCGCACAGCCGCTCGACCGCCGCGTCGGACAGCGGCGGGCCACCGGCCGCCAGCCGTTCCAGGATGCTGATGCCGAGCACCGTGAACGCGCTGGCGTAGCGCCACAGCAGCACCTCGATCTCGTCCGCGCACCGGAACGCTGCACGCCCCAGGTCGCGGAATGCCTCGACCTCGAACGCGAACTGCCTCTCCTCAGCCCCGTGCTCGGCGTTGGCCTCCCATGCCCGGGCCCGGTCCTCCGCCGCGAGCGCCGTGCGCAGTTCGACGTCGAGCGTGTTCACCGCTTCGCGCAGCGACACGAGCGCCTCGTACTCCGCCGGGCCGAGTCCTGCCAGAGCCGTGCGTGTCGGGAACTCCATCCCGCCCACCTCCTTCTTGCTGGGGCTCCCGGCAACGTAGCCGGGTCGTCACGGCTCCCGCAGCCGAACGCCCGGCTTCCGCCCGGCCCCACGGACAGCGCTTCGCGCGGCGGGGCGGAGCGGCCCGTCGGACCGTCCCGCCACCGGGGACCGGTCAGTCCCCGGCCGGGCCGGTGGTGTAGGACAGGCCGCCCTCTCACCGTGGCCGCCGCCCGCCGCCCGCGGAACGGGTGGCGGGCACCAGGGCGGCCAGGACGGCGAACGGGGAGCCGAGGCGCTCGACCGGGAGCAGCCGTTCGGTGGACGGTTCGTCGGTCGCGGCGCTCGCGTGCGAGAACGGCTGGGCCAGCGGGCGCCGGGGCGGGCGGCCGATTTGATCATTCATGGCTGACAGTCTGTCTCCCAGGGCGTTCTTCCCGGCGCGGGCGCTGGACCGGACGGTGCGCTCCGTGCCGTAACCCGAACGGCGGCGGCCGGGTTCACCGGTCATGACGAACCTGATCCCCTTGCCTGACGGCCACCACCACCGCGACGGACTCGGCGGCGGTGACGCGGTGTCGGTCTTCGCCGCCGAGCGGGCCGCCTTCGAAGCCGCCCGCGCCGCCCGGGCGCAGCAGGACCTGGAGGTGGCGGCCGGTGCCGGGCGGGCCGAGGCGCAGTACCGGGCGCGGGTCGAGGCCGCGGTGGGGATCGCGGCGGCCTCGGCCGAGCGGGCAGCCGGGTGGGTGTCGGAGCTGGCTGCCCGTACCGGCAGCCGGCGCCTGGCCCAGTTCGCGGCCGCGGTGCTCGCGTGCGGCCGGGACCTGGACCCCGAGGACGACGAAGACGGCGGCGTGGACGAGGACCTCGCCTTCGTGCTCAGCGGGCAGGTGCTGGTCCGCGAGAGCGGCCTGGCCGAGAGCGAGGGCGTCGCCCTGGCGGCGGTGGGCGCGATCGCCTTGGCGATGCCCCGCACCATCACCATCGACAACGACCCGGACGGGCAGCTGCCCGAACTCGCCCACCACCTCGACCGGGCCGTCGCCGCCGGCCGCGCCGCCGACGTGGCACCGCATGTGGCGGGATCGGCGCCGCACCGGTCCTGCCTGCGGCGGGGAGTTTGACGGGGCGAAACTCAGCGGCGTTGCGGGGCAAACCCCACCGGCCGTGCGTGACCTTGATGAGGGGGGTGAGGTTCACCGGTCATGAGAGACGTGAGCGTCCTGCCGGTGGCGACCGAGCCACCTGCCGAGGACGAGGACCAGGAGCAGCGGGAGCGGCAGCACGCGGTGAACGAGGTACTCGCCGAGGTGGGTGAGGCGGGCCGGCGGGCGGCCGGGTGGGTGCGCGGGCTCGCGGCCCGGCAGCCCCAGCCCGGCCACCGCACCGTGCTGGAGCAGGCTGCCGACGCCGTCGAACAGGCCGCCGGCCGGGAGATCGTCCCCGGCGGCGAGGGCCAGCTCGACGAAGAACTTGCGTACGACCTGGCGGCCGACGTCATCACGGGCAGTGTCCTCGTCGACGGCCTCCCGGAGCTGTCGACCGGCGAACGGATCGCGCTGATCGCGGTCTGCGCACTCGCCTCAGCCCTGCCCGGCACGGTGCTGAACGACCCGACGCGAGAGCTGCCCGTCCTCATCGCGACGATGGACGCTGCCACCCAGGCGGGCATCGCCGCCGACCCACGGTAGTTCCGCCAGCCTTGGCGGTCCGCTTCGCCGCCGGACGCCGGCCGGAGGCAGCAGCCCGGGGTGCCACGGCCGACAGGTTGAGGGCGTCACCCGGGCGACGCCCTCAAGCCGGCTACCTGCGGGTTGCTGCTGCGGCCGTCATCCCGAGCGGGCCGGCGGCAGTGGCCAGCGCGAGCGATGCCGTGCTCTGATCCACGACACCGAGAACAACCGCCCCGGTGACGGTGGCGTAGAACGCGGCCCAGAGGGCCCGGCGGCGACCGGACCAGCCACGGTTGTCAGACCCTGGTGAGTTACTGTTCACGAGCGTTGGCCTCCTGAATCGATGCGGACGCCCTCGCGGAGAGGGAGCTCGCCGACCTGGCTTTCCTAGGGCGTTGGCCGGTGAGCTCCTCTCACGAGGTACGAGGAGGCTATCCGCCGGTCCGGACAGTTCCGCCTCCCGTCGACCGCGGCAGGCACGAAAACCGCCGGGTGAGATACCACCGAGGACCGAAAAACCGCGCTTCAGGAAGAGTCGCACATTTGCGCAGGTCAGAGCGCTAGATCCGCTGCTCGGAGCATGGTGTGAAACATGCGGAATGTTTCACGATCAAGCCGAAAACTGTTACCTAGATCACATGAACGTGTTCTCCTCGTCGAAGTAGATCTTGCCGTCGATCTGATTGCCGACCGACTCCGACTGACCGAAGACGCACTTCACGTTCAATCGGCACGGGTTCCCCCGCCCATCGGCGGGCAGAGGAAAGATGTGGAAGAGGACCGGAACTCGGCAGTCCCGGCCGGCGAGGCCGAGGCACGGCGGCTGACCGGGGAACTGCGTGCCGCGATCGAGGAGGTCCGCTCTGCCGTCCTGGTCCTGGCGGCACGGGTGCGCGCCACGCACCGGGCGCGGGTGTGGACCGCGCTCGGGTACACCGGCTGGGCCGCATACGCTGGCGCCGAGTTCGGGGTGAGCCGCTCGACCGCCTACCGGCTGCTCGACCTGGCGGCCGCGGCCGAGGCGATCGAGGACGTCGTCGCCCGCCAGGTGGGCCCCGAGCTGTCCCACGCGTGGGACACCGGCCTGGTGCTGCCGGTGCGGGCGGTCGTCGAGCTCAAGGGCCGGATCGCGGAGCTCACCGGCCTGATCGCCGAGCGCCTGGCCGACGCCCAGGCCGAGGCCGGCGGCGCACCGCTGGAGCCTGGCCTGGTCGGTGAGATCGTCGTCGGCGCCGTCGCCGAACTGCGCGAGCGGCCGGAGGTGCCGGTCGCCGAACTGGAGCGCGGGCCGGGCCCGGACGGGTGGCCGGGCGAGGCGTGGCGGGCACTGGTGGCCCGGGGAGCGGCCTGGCACGGCAGCGGCTGGACGCGCACCGCGAACTCAGGCTGCTCGCCCTACAGGTCGTGCCCGGGTACGTCGCCGAGCGGGACGCCGAGAAGGTCCTGCACGTCCTGGGCAAGGAGATCGGCAGCACCTCCGAGGAGCTGCTCGCGTGCCGCCTGTACGTGCTGACCTGCGACGCGCGCGACCGAGCGCTTCTGACGCCGCAGGTCAGGCCCGGGGTCTTAGGAGCCGTTGTTGTACCGAGTGGTTCGCTTGGCGTTCGAACGAGGGTTCCCGGTCGAGTGATCCTGCGGCAACCCGGGCATGAAGACAGGGT